>NZ_CAJPHP010000006.1:0-331992 GCF_905339975.1 Burkholderia sp. BCC1999
CAGATATCGGCGGGCATCTAACGCAGCGTGTGCAGGGGCGTGTCGAACTGGAGGCGGGGCAAGCCATTCGGCATCGGACCAAAGTTTATGAAATCCGTGCGGCCGATGTTCTGGAGGTCAAAGGCCCGGGCGGCACCGTGCGCATTGACGGCGGCGGGATCACGCTGGAAGGCGTGACGATTCGTACCAAGGGGCCGATCACTCAGCAGACCAGGGGAGCGAGCAATCCCTTCGCCATCACGAGCGCACCGGCGGCCGGCAAGCCGCTTGATCGGCAGTGCGGCCGTCGCCCGGATGGCACCTGCCCACTCGGCGATTGCACGTGTTTGGGAGGTCGAGCGAAATGATCGATCTACCTGTGTCGCCGTTGCTCACATGGCAGCTCCAAGACCTTCCTGCCGATGCATTGCCCGATAGCGCCTTCCACCATCTTCTGCTGATGACCGTGCCCTTGCAGAACTCGGTCTACCGCCCACCTCCGCAGGAGGGGGAGTGGCAGCCGGCCTACGCACCCGGTGCACTGGATCTGGTCCAGGCATGGGACCCGTTTCCGCATCGCGCCTGGCTTTGGCAGCGCGGTTCGCTCGACGATATCTACGACCAGGGCCCCTTGTTGGTGGATGCGACCGCTCAGCCCGCGCTGATGCAGCACGCGCTGTCGGAATGGGCGCCCATTGGCTGTGCCGTGGTCATCGGCGCCGAAGCCGATCTGGATACACTCGCCACCCATCTCAGCAGCCTCGTGCAGATAGACTTGCCGGACCAAAGTCAGGCGAATCTCGACGTCCAGCCTCACCACCTTTTAGCGTGGCTTGATGCCCTCGACGAGGATCAGCGCAACGTATGGCTCGGTCCCGTGACCAGTCTGTTATGGCGTACCCACTGGGGGCCGGTCCAGGCATGGATGCGCCTGGATCGCACGGCCGCGCCCAGCCGTGATGGCAACGACGCGCCGTTCACCTTGCGGTCGCACGAATGGGCCCGCTTCGATGCAAACACCCGCGAGCACTTCCTGCTCAGCCGCAGCTACGACGTCCAGGCGCTGCCGCAGCACGCGCATCGCTCCCTTGGCGATATCCGACAATGGGTAGCCCAACTGCTGGAGGTCGGTGCCCAGCTCTACATCAGCGACGACGAGGTGGCGACACGTTACGTCGACCTGATGGCGCGCCATCCCTGGTTGCTCCAAGACAGACAAGCCGTCGCCATCCTCAACGACCTCACCGAATCCCCGCAGGCGCGGGTGCGCCAGCTCACCGCCTTGGCGAACACCAGGGAGTCCTCCCATGACTAAGCCCACTGCCGGCGGTTCGTCCTCAGCCCCTTCGTGCAGCTCGCGCGTGCCCATCCTGCCGATTCGCTATGCCGTTGTGCCGCGTAACGACAAAGAGCCGCTCTATCGCTATGCCGATGCCGGCTTCACCCTGGAAAAGGAATTCAAGCCGCTCAGACGCTCGGCATACACCTTGCGTGCCCTGCGGCCCGGCTACGTCTACGTGTTCATGAAAGGGGCGAAGGGCGAACAACTGGTCATCCACGAATACGATGGCGAAGGGCACTACAAGGAACTCAAGTACCGCAGCCTCGAGCAGTACCACCGCAAGGACCGCTACAAAACCGGCAACAGCATGGGTTGGGTCTGGGCCGACACCTGCGCGGACACCGCCGAAGAAGTCTGGATCAGCTACAGCCCGCACCTGTGGACCAACGCCATGACTACCAAGGTCTCGTCCGACCTGGCCACACGCAAGCGCCACATGCGCCGACTGGACATGGCTGAACTCACCTCGGGACAGAAGTCACCTTCGCGCCAGCCACATGTGCTGCCCGCCAGCGCGCTGAGCGAGTGGGTGGAAGACTGCAAGCGCAAGAGCAAGCGCTGCGACCTGAACTGGAGCAGCCACGCCAGCAAGGACGACCTGCCCATCAGCACCTTCCTGGCGCAGGGACAGCACTATCGCTTTACCCAGCCGCGGGTGCCCGTGGCGGTCGCGCTCAACGACGCCGAGGGCATCAGTCTGGATCTTGGGTTGTCCGTCGCTGCCTATCAGCATCAACTGCGCGACATTCTGCCGACGCAGCAGCCCCAGGGCGCCAAGGGGCAGGGCAAGGATCAGCCCCAAGCGCCCAGCGTGCCCGCCTGCTTCCGCCTGGATGTGGAAAAACTCAGTGCACAAAGCAAGGACTTCCACGAAAAGAACCTGATCGCCTCGCTGCTGGAGCAAACGCTTCGGGCCATGTACCCCGCCAACAAGCCCAAGCTGGACGACTTGGTCAAGCTGCGCGAGGAGCATCAAAGCAAGCAGGTGGGTGGCAAGCCCCGGGCGACGCCCGCTGAGCTGCGTTACCAGGTGCTCACCGACAAGGGCGTATCGCCCATCGGCCATCGCCTGGACGATCGCATCGATACCACACGGTACTTCGCATTCCTGGCCCAACGCGACGAGCGCGAAAAGGTATTGCGCACGCACCTGGGCACCGCGCTCGAAGCCTGCGACGACCACGACCAATGGCTGGCTACCGCAGAACCACGTCACCGCGACGAGCCCGCCAGCTTGGCGGCCGCTTTGGCCGCCTACGACCGTGACGAGAAGTCGTCCGCCCTGGGTCTGGAAATCACCTTGGCCCTGATGCTCCATCCCATGAGCCAGCCTCTGCCGGGTACAGATGACCATGATGCGCGCTTCAAGCGGTTGAGCGCTTGGCTAGACCAGCGCGACAGTCCCCTCTATCTTGCGCTTGCCCCTTACAACCCGCTCAAGGACAAGGCCGATGCGGTCGGCGTGCTCCTGAGCGGTGCCAACTCCGCCATCGAAGATTTGGCAGGGCGCTTCCCGGCTGCCGCTGGCATCACCGATCTCACTGCCGAAGTGGTCACCACCGTGACGCTCAAGCGCCTGCAGGGCAAGACCCGCTGGGACGCCAGCCGCAACCTGCGTCAGCAGGTGTTGGCCGCCGCTGGCGAAGCCAATGCCGAGAAGGCCCTGGGCCTGCTTGCTGCACGCTATGGCATCACCAAGTCGAAGCCGCTCGAAGACCCCCTCAGCAAAGAGGTGGACAAGTTCGTGAAGTCCGGCATGGCCGACTTCGAAGAGGTCAAGCGAGTGCGAGTCAAGGGCAGCCGCACTGTCACGGTAGAGGAGACGTTAATCCAGCGGGTACGCCCGAACCTGGCGTCGCTGAGGACCACGGCCGCCGGTGGTGGCGTGAACGTCGCCATGCTCTGCTTCAACGTTATTGCCCTCAAGGCTGTTTACGCGCAACTGCGCGATGATCCGTCCTTCGAAAATGCGGCGGGCTTCGCTTCCGCCATTTTGGGTGTGACTGGAGCATTGGTGGCATCGGGTGCCAGCGCGCGCTCCGCATACAAGATCATCGTGCTGCGCTACACCGCTAACGCACCTGGCATGGCGTTCGGTAACGGTGTGATGAGCTTTATTACTGGCAATCTGTTCAGTCGTTTGTTGGGGTATCCGACGATTGTCTCCGGGTTCCTTTCGGACTCTGCGAAGATGGTCCGACAGATCCAGAACGGTGATAGTACCGCTGGCTTCTATACCGCTACAGGTGGAATAGCAGTGGCGGCAGGATCTGCCTTAATCCTAGAGGCCGGTTTGGCTATCGCTGCCCCGACAGCGGTGATTCCGGTAGCTGGCTGGGCCGCTGCCGCGATTGTGCTTTTTGGGGCAGGTGTTTTTGCCGGCGGGATTTGGCTCCACGCGCAAGCAGCGGCGCGCATTCATAGCCCCATCGAACTCTGGGCGGCACGCGGCATTTTTGGAAAGCGCTTGAACGATGGTGAAAAACGCGATGGCATCAATCTGGACGCCAACGGGAAACTGCCGCCGTTTCTCAACGTCCACGAAGAAATCAAGGCCTGGTACGTCACCTATTACGCCCCTGTGCTGCTGACCAAGAAAGACGCCGAGGCCATTGGGATCAAAGGCATCGACAGCATCTGGCATCGCAAACTGTTGGAGTGGTCATATCCGGATTGGGGCAGGCTTGCGACCAATCAGGTACCACAAACCACGACCACTGTGGAATTCGCGGTCCTGCTACGTGGCTATGTCATGGGGCAAAGCCATTGGTCCGAGACCCTGGAGCAAGGCAACATCTGCGTTGTCGGTAACCCGACCTGCTATGACACACGCAGCGGCTTGGTCATCCATTTCAAGAAGGAAGTAACAGAGGTCCACCGGATGGCTTTGCGCATCTACTACAAGCCTAATCAGAGCCTGGATGAAAGCGCGCAGGCCACCGGGCAATTTCAATTGGAGCGTTGAACCGATGGCGATGACATGGCGATGACATGGCGATTTTCCGGACAAACGCGAACCGGTGTGGCGCCGGCTATCCGTGATCAGTTGGTCAGCGTTGATCGGGATGTTCTCTGTCTACGGAATCCGTCGGTGGCGGATTCCGTATTCATGGGAAAGATGTATATCTCAATGACCTTGGCTGGTGTTTTTGTCATTACGTACTTGGTATTTTTTACGGGGAATGTCAGTTCCGACCTGTTGATAGGTTACTCGATACTCATGGTGTTTCCCGCGTTTGTTTGTATTCTTGTTTGGTACCGAATCTTCTTCATCAAGCGGTTGTCCGACTTCTACTTTAACCGCAAGACGCGCAAGGTCTACTACCAGCGCAACAAGACGCTGATCGTATTCGACTGGGCACGGACCGAAGGTGCCGAATTCGTGCGTAACGAGTTCGGCGGCCGATCATTCAGCACGAATTTCGCATTGGCCTTCGGTCCACGGCCGGCGCCCGGGGATGAGAAAGATAGCACCGCCCTTTGGGTCGACAGCAATGCACCCAACGACCCGGACCCGCGCTACATCGCCCAGGTGTGGGAATACATCTGCCAGTTCATGGAGAAGGGCCCCGATCAGTTGCCGCCGCCCGGCGAACCCAACTGGTGGTATGTGCCACTGCACCGCATCTGCTTGACCCCGGCCGAAGCCTGGCGCCACTACGCGCCATGGCGCACAGGTGAGCCGGGCGAGCGGCAGGGTAAGAAGAAGTGGCTGTTGCCCATGTGGCTGATTCTGTTCCCCTACAACCTGTTCTCCGCCTTGTGCTGGTACGTGGTGTGCCGCGTGTTCAACGTGCGCAGCGCACCGCCGCCGGCAGAAGCCTTGGAGCGTTGAACCGATGGCGATGACATGGCGATTTTCCGAACAGACGCGAACCGGCGTGGCGCCGGCCATCCGCGATCAGTTGGTCAGCGTTGACCGAGATATGCTGTGTTTGCGGAATCCGTGGGCGGCAGATTCAGTATTCACATCTAAAATGTATGCATCCCTTAACATTCTGATGTTCGGCTATTTGTGCTGGTTGCTAATAGGGAGAGAAAGGTTCGGGGTACTTTTCTGGACCATGTTGGCTTGCACCATTGGATTTGGTTTATTTGCAATCTTGCTTTCTGGGTACCGCATATTCTTTATCAAGCGGCTATCCAACTTCTACTTTAACCGCAAGACGCGCAAGGTCTACTACCAGCGCAACAAGACGCTGATCGTATTCGACTGGGCACGGACAGAAGGTGCCGAATTCGTGCGTAACGAGTTCGGTGGTCGCTCCTTCAGCACGAATTTCGCGTTGGCCTTCGGCCCGCGGCCCGCGCCCGGTGACGAGCAGGAACGAATTGTTCTGTGGGTCGACAGCAATGCCCCCAACGACCCGGACCCGCGCTACATCGCCCAAGTGTGGGAGTACATCTGCCAGTTCATGGAGAAGGGCCCCGACCAGTTGCCGCCGCCGGGCGAACCCAACTGGTGGTACGTGCCACTG
Source organism: Burkholderia sp. BCC1999 (assembly GCF_905339975.1). NCBI lineage: Bacteria > Pseudomonadati > Pseudomonadota > Betaproteobacteria > Burkholderiales > Burkholderiaceae > Burkholderia > Burkholderia sp. BCC1999. Next base: position 5,800 of record NZ_CAJPHP010000006.1, read on the forward strand.
CACCGCATCTGCCTGACCCCGGCCGAAGCGTGGTGCCACTACGCACCATGGCGTACCGGCGAGCCGGGCGAGCGACAGGGTAAGAAGAACTGGCTTCTGCCGATGTGGCTGATTCTGTTCCCCTACAACCTGTTCTCCGCCCTGTGCTGGTATGTGGTATGCCGTCTCTTCAACGTGCGCGGCGCCCCACCACCGGCGGAAGCACTGACGCAGTGAGCGTCAACGTGCTGCGCCGGATGAGACAACGCGGTCATCCTGATTGGAATTCACCATCACCCCATCGGTCTCTAAGCGGCCGACTCACTATGTTAAGGAGTGCGCTGGCATGAATAGCTCCAGCCCCAAAGCGACGACCCATGAAGTCGATGATCGACCTAGCGTGGTTGGCTTTGGCGATCGGCATCTTTGCTGGTATTCGCCTGTTCGCCAGTAAGCGTGAAGAGAGTCAGTCGTAGTCCACATCAAAAGGAGCTTGATATGCGCCCTGTCGTACTCGTCGGTCATCGACACAGCTGTCCCATCCACGGTGAGGGCACCGTCGTGAGCGGTGCATCGTCTGCCACCGTTGGCGGTCGTGCAGTTGCGCGTGTGACTGATCGCGTCAGTTGTGGCGCCGTCATCGAATCCGGCTCGCCTGGCACCAGCATCGAGGGGCAACCCGTGGCGCGCCAGGGCGACACCACGAGCCATGGCGGTACCCTGATCGAAGGCGAAGAGGGTTGGACGGTGGAGTGACTGCCACCGACAACGCAGTCATGGCAAGAGATTGCCTTGCCGTGATCGAAGTCTCTCAAAGAAAGACGAATCGCCCTGCGGTGATGTAGGCAAGGAGACGCAATGAAAAACGATGATAAGCCATCGGTGGGAATGACGCAGTCTGGTGCCGACGGCCCTAAGGACGACCACACCGGCGGCACCAGCTTTCGGCGTATCAGATTTCCAGACGGCAGCTCCGTGTTCGAAGGTCTGAATGGCCTGCAGGTGCTCGTGTCTGAGTCGGGCAGCATGAGCTGGAATGCCACGGAGGCAACGTGGATCCGGGAAGGTAAGGTTGGCATTCTTGGTTTTTTCGATAGTGCCCCCATGTGCATCGCACGCGGCACCGGGCGGCACCGCGCAATCGGCGCATACCGCCGCTCAGCGCATGTACAACCCGCCGTTGATGTCCCAGCACGCGCCGTTCGCGAAGTGCGCGTCGCCCGACGCGAGCAATACGGCTGCATCCGCAACGAATGCCGCCGATCCGAGCTTGCCGCCCGGCAGGCTCGCCAGCACCTGACGCAGCTTTTCCGGCGCGACGCTTTCATACACGATCGGCAGGTCGAGCGGGCCCGGCGAGATCGCGTTGACGGTCACGCCCTGCGCAGCGAGATCGCGTGCGAATACCTTGGTCAGCGTCAGCGTGCCGCCTTTCGCGGCCGCGTAGTGCGCGCCGGTCGCCGAGCCGCCGTTCTGCCCGGCGAGCGATGCGATGTTGACGATGCGGCCCGCGCCACGCTCCGCGAAATACCGGCCGAACACCTGGCAGCCGAACAGCACGCTGCGCAGGTTCACGTCGATCACCTGGTCGAACTGTTCGGCCGTGATCTCCATTGCCGGCACGACCTTCGAGGCGCCCGCGTTGTTGACGAGCACGTCGATCGTGCCCCAGCGCGCGACGAGCGCATCGCGCGCGGCTTCGAAATCGCGTTTCGACGTGACGTCGAGCGGTAGCGCGATCGCGCGTTCGCCACTCGGGTCGAGGTCGCGCGCATGCGCGTGAATGGCGTCGGCGGCGATATCGGCCAGCGCGACGCGGTAGCCGGCCGCATGAAAGCGCTCGGCGATGACGGCGCCGAGCCCGCGCGCGGCGCCGGTGACGAGGACGACTCGATCTGACATGGTGCGTAGTTCCCTGGTTCGCGGGTGCGCGCCGGAGGACGCGGCACCCGCATCGTGATTCATGCGGCGAGTGCCGCCTCGAAGTGCGCCGCGATCGCGCAGACCCGTTCGTCCGCGCCCTTGCGCCCGACGATCTGCAGGCCGGCTTTCAGCGGCGAACCGGCCAGCGGTAGCGGCAGGCTGAGCGCCGGATGGCCGCTCAGGTTGAACGGCCGGATCAGCGACGACATCGCAATGACCGACACGCCGTCGCGTGCCTGTTGCAGCGTGATCGGCAGCGCGGGTAGCGTCGGCAGCACCAGCACGTCCGCGTGTTCGAGCGCGGCATCGACCTGCGCGGTGAAGCGTGCGCGAACGGCTTCGGCTTCCGCGAGTGCCGCGGGTGTCGTCGCCGCGGCCGCGCGCAGGCGCGCATCGAGATCGGCGCCGAGCCGGCCGGTTTCGACCAGATGGCCGAACGCGCGCGACGTTTCCGCGTTGATCACGGTGAGCCCGGCCGCGAACGAGGCCGGCATGTCGTCGAGTACGACGGCGTGCGAATGCAGGCCCGACGCGCGCACGGCCGCATCGAGCGCGGCGGCGATCGCCGGATCGGCTTCAACGGTGACGTGCGCGACGGTACAGCCTGCCGCGGACGCCGCCGCTTGCGCACGATCGAAACCCGGCGCGATCGCGGCCATCACCGCGACGAGCGTGCGGATATCGCGCGCGAACGGCCCGACGCAATCGAGCGTCGTGTCGGCGGGCGCGACACCGCGCCGCGACACGCGGCCGAATGTCGGCTTCAGCCCGGCCACGCCGCAGCACGCGGCCGGCCCGCGAATCGAGCCGCCGGTATCGGTGCCGAGCGCCGCGTCGACCGCGCCGAGTCCGACGAGCGACGCGGACCCGCTCGACGAGCCGCCGGGAATGCGCGTGGCATCTTGCGGATTGACGGGCGTGCCGGTGTAGTCGTTGATGCCCGTCATGCCGAACGCGAGTTCATGCATGTTCGCCTTGCCGGCGATCTGCCAGCCGGCGTCGAGCAACAGGCGGACCACGTCCGCGTGTCGGGCGGCCGGCGGCGCGTCGGCGAGCGAGCGGCTCGCCGCGCGGGTCGGATGGCCCGCGATGTCGATCGTGTCCTTGATCGCGATCGTGGGGCCGGGGCCGCCGAGCGTGAAGGTGTCGATGAAGCCTGTCATGGTCGGTATCGTGCGAAAGCGGTGGAATGCATCAGGACCGTGGCGCGGCGGCGAGCGGCCACGGGCCGTCGAGCACGCGTTCGGTGCGGAAATGACGGATCAGCCATGCGCAGCCGCTGGCGGCCGGCGCGAAATCGACGGTCAGCCGCGCGGCGATCAGTTCGGCCGTGCCGTCCGCGTAGCGCGACGCCTGCAGCATGATCCAGCGGCCGCGCGCGCTTGCGTTGCCGGTGCCGATCTCGATCGACTCCGACGTCAGGAAGTGCAGGTTCGCCGAGAAATGCGGGTCAGGCGGCAGGTAGCGTCCCAGCATCGCGACGATCGCGTCCGTGCCTTCGACGCGGCCGAACTTCTGCGCGTATTGCGGGCCGATGCCTTCCCACACGGCGTCGGCGGTGAACAGCCCGGCGAGCGACGGGCCGTCGCCGGCATTCTCGGGCACGTCGCACAGCGCCATGTAGCGCGTCATCGTCGCGCGCACCGCGCGCTCGGCGTCGAGCGCCGCCATGCGCTGCACGAGCGCGTCGATCGGATCCGGTGACAGGTCGGCCATCGCGTGCCTCACGCCGCGGGCTTCGCGGCCGGCGGCACGGTCAGCGCGCGGCCGACGCGTGCTTCGATCTTGCCGTAGCGCCACAGGTTGTATTCGCCGACCGGCGTCGTGCGGTACAGGTTGCACACGGCGACCGTCGTGTCGAAATCGGCGACGTCGGCCATGATGTAGAACGTCCACGGCGCGCCGTCGGCCTGGCCGACCACGAGGCGGTCGTCGTCCATCACGCCGAGCACGCGCACGCCGGGCATCGCTTCGACGGCCGCGAGCATCGCACCGTACGCCTGCCACACTTCGCCGATTTTCTCGCGCGGCAGGTCGAAGAAGTTCTGCGACACGCCGCAGCAGAACAGGACGCGCAGCGGCAGCGGATTCGAGTCGGACATATCAGGTTCTCCAGGGGAAAGGGTCAGGCGCATGAACCGGCCGGCGACGATGGTTCGGCATCGGCGTCATGCACGTTGAAAAACAATTCGGTCGACGCCGGTTACAGATAGCCGGGAAACGGCGTCACGCCGGTGAACACCGCGCCGGCGCCGTCGAAGTTGCCCTCGCCGAGAAACGCGTGCTGCGTGACGACCATCGCGTCGCGCAGCAGCCGCTGCAGCGGATGCGTGCGATAGATCGCCGCCGTGCCGCCGAGGCGGTACGCGCGTTCGACGACGCTCGCGCCTTCGCGTGCGATCTGCGTTGCCGCGAGCCGCAGCAGGCTGACCTGGTCGGGCGTCACCGGGTTGCCGGCGAGGATCGATTGCCATACGGTGTCGGTCGCATCGTAGAAGAACGCGCGTGCCGAGCGCAGTTGCGCCTCGGCCTTCGCGAGCTCGATGCGGTAGTACGCGCGATCGGCGAGACGCGGCGCACCGGTCGTCGTCTGCCGGCCACCGGACATCCGGTTCACGACGTCGAGCGCGGCACGCGCGAGGCCGAGGTTCACGACGGCCAGCACCTGCGCCGCATACGCGACGGTCGGGTAGCGGTACAGCGGCTCGTCGACGGTCGGTTCGCCGCCGCGCACGAAGGTCCACGCTTCGGGCACGAAGCGGTCGTTCACGCGCAGGTCATGGCTGCCGGTGCCCTGCATGCCGACCACGCTCCAGTTCTCGACGATCTCGACGTCGGCCGCGCGGAACACGGCCGTGCGCGGCTTGTTCGGTGCGGCGTCCTGCGCGCCCGGCACGGCGATGCCGACGCCGAGCCAGTCGGCGCCCTTGCAGCCGCTCGCGAATTTCCACGTGCCGTTCACGCGCCAGCCGCCCGGCGCGGCTGGCGCCGGCTGCACCGGAAACAGGCCGCCCGCGAACACCTGGTCGGGGCCGCTCGCGTACAGCTCGGCCTGGGTCTCGAGCGGCAGCGCGGCGAGATAGACGTTCGCGGAGCCGAAGCTCGCGACCCACGCAGCCGAGCCGTCGGCGGTCGCGATCCGTTCGATCATGTCGAGGAACGCGGTCGGCGCGAGCGCATCGCCGCCGAAGCGGCGCGGCGTGCCCGCGCGATAGATGCCGGCCTGCTTGAACAGCGCGATCACGTCGCGCGGCACGTGCGACAGGCGGTCGAATTCCTCGCGACGCAAGGCGACGGTTTCGAGCACCGCGTCGAGCGGCGACAACTGCGCGGCAGCGGCGCCTGCCACGGGCTGGGAGGACGGCGCGGGTTCGATCGCGAGGGCGGCTTGCGGCATGGTTGTCTCCTGGGCGGATAAGGGTTCGGATGCGGGGCGGCATGCGTGCTGTCCTGGGTGGCAACACGACGATGCGACCAGTCTAGAAACGCCGAAAACACGCAGCAATTGGTGCGTTGGGCCGCGCGACTGGTGAGGTTCCGTGCCGGCCTAAAGAAATCTTCAGATGCGATCGGCGTGCGCCGGTGCTATGTTGGGTTTCCGGCCGCGCGACGCCGCGCGCCTTCATCCGGATCCGATCATGAGTTTCCCCGACGAAGACGATTTCCACCGGCTGCTCGATGCGCTGACGACCTGCGTGCTGCTGCACGACGCGCAGACGAAGGCGATCGTGTGGGCGAATCGCGCCGCGTGCATCGCGCTCGGCTTTTCCGTCGAGGAATTGCTGCCGCTGAAGGCGCCGGACATGACGCGTCCCGAGCCGAAATACCAGCGCGAGATCGCGGTGAGCGCATGGGATCGCGCGCTCGTCGACGGGCCGCAGGTGTACGAATGGTGCTATCGATCGCGTACGGGCGTCGACATGCTGTCCGAGGCCACCGCGACCTACGTGCCGCTGCGCGGGCACGACGTCGTGATGGTGCAGTTTCGCGACATCAGCGCGGAAGAGGCGGTCCGCCAGCAGTTGCGCCGCTACGAGGCGCGGCTGCGCGAATTCATGCAGGATCTCGACGAAGGCATCGCGGTCGTGACGCCGCACGGCGGCGTGCAGTTCATCAGCGAGTCGGGGCGCCGCGTGCTCGGGCTCGCAGCCGACGAACCGCTCGGCGAGGTGCTCGACTACTGCTCCGCGGCCGATCGCGACCGCCTTGTCGCACAACTGCGCGATGCGCCGTCGGCGTACCCGTCCGCGCCGCAGCGCTACCGGATCGTGCGGCGCGACGGCTCGTCGTGCTGGCTGCGCATCCTGTGCCGGCAGGTCGAGATCGAAGGCGATCTCGACGGGCTGCTCGTGCAGTTCCGCGACGTGAGCGACGAAGTCGCGATCGAGGATGCACGCCGCGCCGAAGCGCGCCTGCTCGAACACGCGGGCCGCTACAACGCGATGGGCGAGATGGCGAGCGTGATCGCGCACGAGCTGAGCCAGCCGCTCGCGGCCGTGCGCAACTTTATCGAAGGGGCCGTAAGGCGGCTGAACGGCAATGGCACCATCGACGACGCGATCTGGGGGCTGCGCAGCGCCGACCGGCAGGCCGAGCATGCGGCGCTGATCATCAAGAGCGTGCGCGAGTTCATCGTGAAGCGCGAACCGGTCGTCGCGGTTGCCGACCTGCGGGACATCCTTGCCGATGTCGCTTACTTCATCGAGCTGCGCGCGAAGGAGGCCGGCGTGACGGTCGCGATCGTGCAGGCCGGCACGCCGCTGCCGATCCGCTGCGAGCGCGTGCTGATCGGGCAGGTGATCCTGAATCTCGCGTTCAATGCGATCGAGGCGTTCGCCAGTTGCGAGCGCACGCCGCGTACGTTGACGCTCGGTACGGCCGACATCGCCGGGCACGCGGAGCTGCGTGCGATCGATAACGGTCCGGGCATTGCCGACGGTGCGCACGACCGGCTGTTCGACGGATTCTCGTCGTCGAAGGCCGGCGGCAACGGCATCGGGTTGTCGCTGTGCAAGAGCATCGTCACGCGTCACGGCGGGCGGATCGCGGCGAGCCCGGCCGACGGCGGCGGGCTCGACTGCCGCGTGACGTTGCCGCTCGCCGGCACGCACGCGTAGCCGCTGTGTCGCGTCACGGCCGGGCAGCGACGCGCGGCGCACGATCAGCGCCCCAGCGCCCGCGCGGTCTGGCCGCCGATGCCGAAGTCGGTGTTCGGAATGTCCTTGATGATCACGCGCGTGGCCTGCAGCGGTGCATCGAGCACGTTCGCGCCCGCATCGGACAACGCGGCGATCAGCGCGCGCTTCTGTTCGTCGGTGCGGCCGGCGATCAGGATCGCGACGATCACCGGCAGCGACGGCGGCGCGCCGTTCGCGGCACTGCGGCCGCCGAGGCCGATATGCGTCGCGGGCAGTTCGGTGAGCAGCACGCGTACGGATTCGGTCGGTGCACCGATCGCGTCGACGGTCGCACCGGTCAGCCGCGCGATCAGCTCGGCCTTGCGCGCGTCGTCATGGCCGGCCGGCAGGAAAACTTCGAGTGTGGGCATGGTGGTCCGCAAAGGTGAAGGTCACCGGTTCACCTTTGCACGTGCAGCGGTGAACCGGCCACGGCTTACAGCAGGAAGCCGATCGCGCTGAGTGCTTCGGTCGAGTCGATCAGGCGCACGACCTTCTCGGCGATCCGCATCTCGCCTTCGGCATCGACGTGCAGCTTGTGCGTGACGTCGGCCGCGAACAGCGTCGCGACGCCGCGCTTGTACGCGACGACGACCTGCGCCGATTTCAGCTCGACGGTGTCGGCGCTGCCGCTTTCCAGCGTGAAGCGCGACACGGTACGCACCGTGCGTGCCGCGTCGGCGGCTGATGCCGAGTAGCCGGACACCATCCGCTGCACGCGCTTCTCGCGCATGTCCTGGTCGTCGAACACGTAGTTCAGTGTGGCGGCGAAATCGGTCGTGTCGGGATCGATCGGTACCACGTAGTGGCCGGCCGGATCCCACAGGTCGAGCCATGCGCGGTAGTCGCGGCGGTCGAGCATCTCTGCTTCGCGCCACACGAATTCGACCGCGCGGGCGAAGGTCTGCTCGGAAAAGAGGGCGTTGCGGTCGTCCATTATTGCTGCTCCATCATCTTGCGCCATTGCTGGTAGGCCTCGCGCATGCCGGTCTCGTCGGTCGCATGGGCGGTCTTTTCGCCGTTCGCGGCGGTCGTCTCGCGGTTCAGCCCGCGGTTCACGAGGATCGGCACGTCGGGGCCCGCATGCGCGCCGCGCTGCACGCGTTCCCACGCTTCCGCGTCGTCGGGGCTGCCGAAGCCGAACGGGCCCTGGAAGTGCTCGTGAATGCGCAGCCGCTCGCGGTTCGCCTCGTCGGGGCCGCCGTCCATCGCGAGCGCGACGTGGCGGATCTCGGTTTCGTTCGCGGCGATCGGCCGCAGCACGCGGAAGAACGCCATCGACAGCGCGAGGTTCGGGAACAGGTTCAGGTTGAAGCCGACGCCCATCAGCGAGCGCACGATACGGCGCACTTCCTCCGGCGAATGGCGCTCGGCGAGCTTCGCCGCGAGCGGTGCGAAGCGCTCGGGCAGCGGCGCGCCGTCGTCTTCGTCGAGGTCGATCAGCTCGGGCATCAGCACCGCGAGGCTGTGGCCGTTGCCGAGCCCGCGGCAGAATGCGTCCTCGCTCGTCATGAAGCTCGTGATCGCGGCTGCCGTCTCGTCGTCGATCGACTTCATCCACGATTTGTGCACGACCGGGAAGTGGTAGAGGTCGGTCGTGTTCTCGAGCTGGATCTTCCAGTTGCCCTTGAACTTGAACTTGTGCTCGCCGTTCGCCTTGATCGGGTAGCCGGCGCCCTGTTTCATGAACAGGTCGATCCACGGCTTCGCGCCGCCGAGGAAATCCTCGAGCGATTCGATCGCGTCGTTGAAGCTCGCGAAGATCAGCCCCTGGTACACGCCGACGCGCAGCTTCACGAGCGGCAGGTCGCCTTTCTCGCACACGCCTTCGTAGCCGTCGCCGTACGGCAGCGCGCGCAGCGTGCCGTCGAGCGCGTACGACCAGCTGTGATAGGGGCACGTGAAGCCCTTCGCGTTGCCCTTGTGCGATTCGCACACGGTCGCGCCGCGATGGCGGCAGCGGTTCTGCAGCACGTTGATCTCGCCGGTCTTGTCGCGCACGACGATCACCGGCTGGCGGCCGATCGTCGTCGTGATGAAGTCGCCCGGGTTCGGCAGCTCGCTCTCGTGCGCGACCCAGATCCAGGTGCGGTAGAAGATGCGGTCGAGCTCGGCTTCGAACAGCACGGGATCGTGATACATCGCCGATGCGATGCGGTCGGGTTGCGCGAGACCGTGCAACGCACTGGTGTCGATCGTCTGGTAGGAAATGTCGCTCATCGTCGTCGTGGGGAAAGAGTCGCGAAATCGGGCCGCGTCATGCGCGGTATCGAGTACCCAGTCTCGTCTCCCACTACATATCCGTCAAATTGATCTAAAATTAGCTGGTCAATAAATGCGGCAAATAATGGAGGCAACGATGACGTCGGTCGATCATCTCGATCTGAACCTGTTGCGCGTGTTCCAGGCGATCGTCGAGGAACGCAGCCTGACGAAGGCCGGTGAGCGGCTCGCGCTGTCGCAGCCGGCCGTCAGCTATTCGCTCGGCCGGCTGCGCACGCTGTTCGACGATCCGCTGTTCGTGCGCACGCGCTCGGGCATGCAGCCGACGCCGGTCGCGCTCGAACTCGCGGGGATCGTCGGCAAGGCGCTCGACATGGTGCGCGTCGCGTTGCGCTACGCGGAGCGCTTCGATCCGGCAACCAGCACGCGCACGTTCCGGCTGTCGCTGTCGGACGCGGGCGAGATGGCGTACCTGCCGGCGATCTGCCAGGCGCTGCGCGAGCGCGCGCCGCGCGTGACGCTGAGCGTGCAGCCGCTGCCGGTGGAGGAGATCGAGGAGGCGCTGCGCGCGAGCCGGCTGGATTTCGCGATCGGCAACTTGCCGGAGCTGATGCCGCGCACGCGCCACCAGGTGCTGTTCGAGGAAACCTACGTGTGCATGACGGGCCGTCGGCGCGGGTTGCCGAGCGGGGGCGCGCTGAGTCTCGACCAGTTCGTGCGCGCCGCGCACGTCAACGTGAAGTCGGTCGAGCACAGCCATCACGCGCTCGACGACGCATTGCGTGCACAGGGCGTGGGCCGCAACATTGCGCTGGAAGTACCGCACTTCGTCGCGCTGCCGAGCGTGTTGTCCGTCACGGATCTTTACGCGACGCTGCCGAAGCGGCTCGCGCAGATCCTGAACCGCGACAACGCATTCCGCCTGTACGACCTGCCTGTCACGCTGCCGCCCGCGCCGGTGACGATGCACTGGCACGAGCACTTCCATGAAGACGAAGGCAATGCGTGGATGCGCATGCTGCTGACCGAACTCGTCGAGCGTTTCGACAACGCTTGACCGATGAGGACGCGAGCAACGCGTGGATGCGCGCGTTGCCGGCTCGAACGCGTTGGGCGGTTCAGCGACACGGGACGTCCTGAACGGGCGCTGCTCGTGCAGACAGCATCAGAGATCGAGCACCAGCACCGCCGAGCGCGCCCGCGACACGCAGCAGCAGATCACCGTATTGCTCGCGCGTTCGGCCTTGCTGAGGCAATGGTCGCGATGATCGGGTTCGCCGTCGATGACGGGCACCATGCAGGTGCCGCACACGCCTTCGCCGCATGACGTATCGACTTCGATGCCGATCTGCGCGAGCGCGTCGACGATCGACGTGTCGGGCGTCACGCGCACCGATTGGCCGCTGCGCTGCAGCCGGACTTCGAAGCCGTCGGCCGGGCCGGCGCCGGCTTCGGCGTGGCCCGCATCGGCGGCGGCGGGTTCCGCAGCGAAACGTTCGAGATGGATCGAGTCTTCGGGCAAGCGCGTCGCGGCCGCCGCGACGACCGCGTCCATGAACGGTCCCGGGCCGCACGTATAGACATGCGCGTGCGCATCGATCGACGCGACGCAGCGGTCGAGTTCAACCGCGAGCGCATCGGGCTCGACGCCGTAGTGGAACGTCACGTGCGACGCGAACGGCTCGGCCGACAGTTCATCGATAAAGGCCGCATGCTCGCGGCTGCGTGCGAAGTAGTGCAGTCGGTAGCGCGCGCCGCGCTTGTGCAGCGCGTACGCCATCGACAGCAGCGGCGTGATGCCGATGCCAGCCGCGATCAGCACGTGCTCGCTCGCGTCATCCGTCAGACGAAACAGGTTGCGCGGCGCGCCGATCGACAGCTCGGCGCCGACGGCCACGTCGTCGTGCAGCGACCGCGAGCCGCCGCGCGACTGCGCTTCCTTCTTCACCGCGAACAGGTAGCTGCCACGTTCGTCGGGGTTGCCGCACAGCGAGTATTGGCGCGTGATGCCGGACGGGGCGGTGACGTCGATATGGGCGCCCGGTTCGTACGCATCGAACGGCTGGCCGTCGACGCGCGAAACCCGGAAACAGCGGATGTCCTGCGCCGCGTCGATCAGCGCGTCGATCCGGACCTGGTGGCGGTTCGCTTGCATGGGAAATTCCGTGGGGTACGAGGAAAGCGGCGCGGCAGACACCGCGCCGTCATGCGATCGAGAATAGGGATGGGCATCGCATAAATCAAATCGATTAAAAAGCGATACCTGAATCAGCGGGATGGATAGTGGTAGGATGGTGCAAGTGTGCTCAGCGCGCGGCGATCGCGTCGCCCGCACCGGCTGCCAGCGGTGCCGCTGCCGATGCGTGACCGCGTTCGCGATCGAGGCTGCGGCGATAGTGCCGGCAGCCGGCGGCGAGCAGCAGCGCGGCGAGCGTGGCTGCCGCGACGTTGACGATCGACATCGAATGGCCGACCGCGGCCGGTGCGCCGAATACGCGGTCGGTGAACAACGCGACGACGGTCGTGCCGATCCCGAGCGCGATCAGGTTCGACACGAGCAGGAACAGCGCGGAGATCTGCGCGCGCATCTGGTTCGGCGCGAGCGTTTGCATCGCGGCGGTCGACGTCGGCATCGGGAACGACGCGAAGAACATCGCGACCACGAGCATCGCGAGCGACGCGGGCAGCGAGTCGAGTTGCGTGAACAGCGTCGCGGGAATCACCATGCAGGCGGCGCCGATCGCGCCGGCGCGCATCGGCGCATCGGCACGGCCGCGCCGCAACAGCCAGTCGTTGAGCCAGCCGCCGCAGAACACGCCGGCCGTATTCGCGACCAGCAGCACGATACCGAGCGTGTAGCCGGCTTCGACGGCTGTCATCCCGAAATGTCGGATATAGAACGCGGGCGTCCAGCTCAGCAGGCAGTACAGCGTCATCGCGTAGAACGAGAAGCCGAGGTAGTGGCACGAGAAGGTCGCGCGATGCGTGCCGACGAAGCGCAGCGAATCGCGCATCGACACGCGCCGCACGGCGCCCGAGCGATCCTGCGCGAGCCCCTTGCGCTGCGGGTCGCGCACGGTCACGGCGAACAGCAGTGCAACGAGAATCCCCGGCAGCCCGACGATCAGGAACGTGACCTGCCACGCATGCACCTGCCCGACGACCGGCAGCGTGAACGCGCTCGCATGCTTGAGCAGCGCGATCACGTAGCCGCCGATCAGGAAGGCGACGCCGCCGCCGATGAACGAGCCGAGCGAATACACGGCGATCGCGCGCCCGAGCTTCTCCTTCGGGAAGTAGTCGGCGAGCATCGAATACGCGCCGGGCGACAGCGCGGCTTCGCCGACGCCCACACCCATCCGCGCGATGAACATCTGCACGAAATGCTGGCTGAGCCCGCACGCGGCCGTCGCGACGCTCCACAGCGCGATGCCGATCGAGATGATGCGCGGGCGCGCATAGCGGTCGGCGAGATACGCGACGGGCAGCCCCATCACCGCGTAGAACAGCGAGAACGCGAAGCCGTTGAGCAGGCTGAACTGCGTGTCGGACAGGTGCAGGTCGCGCTTGATCGGCTCGATCATCAGCACGAGGACCTGGCGGTCGACGAACGAAAAGACGTACGCGAGCATGCAGATGACGACGACATACCATTCGTACGTATAGCGCTTGCCGTCGGCAGCGCGGGCCGTGGATGCGGACATGCGGATTCTCCAGGAGCGGGCGGTTGAAAAGCGCGGCAGCGGCCTTGCGGGCCGGGCGCCGTCGCGGCGCGAAAGCGTGCGGGTGACACGATCGGAGACGCAGCGTAGTCGGCCAAATTCGGCCGCCATAGCCGGAGTGACAGCGGCGCCACACGGACATTTACCGACCCGGATAAAGAAAACACCGAGGCCGTGCGCACGGGCCGCCGCGCGGCGCGCGTGCGGCGGGGCGCGCGCGCATCATGCGGCGCATCTATAAGCGTTATAGAGCGCATTGCGTCGACGTCCGAAATTGTCGTTCCTAGACTCGGCCCGTTTTTGATCGGCAGCGTTGGCCGCTTGCGGCGAACGCGCATCACACCACGCGGCGCGACGCCGACCGGCGCCGGCATTTCTACGGGACGACGAAGATGAACCAACCGAACGGGCGGGCCGACCGGCTTGCCGTACCGCTTGCCGCGCTGCTCGCCTGCATCGCGCTGCCGGCCGCCGCGCAGTCGAGCGTGACGCTCTATGGGCGCATCGACACCGCGATCGAATACGCGAACGCCGGGCCGAACCACGTGACGCGCATGGGCAGCGGCAACCTGTGGGCATCGCAGTGGGGGCTGAAGGGTGTCGAGGATCTCGGCGGCGGCTACGCGACGATCTTCAAGCTCGAGGACGGCTTCAACGCCGGCAGCGGTGCGCTGTCGAACAGCAGCGCGCTGTTCGGCCGCGAAGCGTGGGTCGGCATCACGGGGCCGTTCGGCGGCGTGCAGTTCGGCGAGCTTTACACGATCCTGCATACGACGCTCGTCACGTACAGCCTGCCCGGCCTTGGCGCGGGGCTCGCATGGGGCAACGCGACCAACAACTTCGTCGGGCCCGCGTTCCTGCGCGTGCGCAATTCGATGCGCTACACGTCGCCGCGCTACGCAGGCTTCCTGCTGCGCGCGATGGCCGCGCGCGGCACCAACGGTGCGGCCGGGCAGCCGGCGGCGCTCGGCGATACGTACGGCGCGGGCGTCAACTACGTGCACGGCGGCCTGTCGGTCGACGTCGACTACATGCAGCAGAAGTTCAGCCCGGTGGCGGCGGCCACGCTCGGCGACACGAGCCCGGCCGCGAACGGCAACTACACGCTCGGCGCGGTTTCGTACGACTTCAACGTCGTGAAGGTCGCCGCGCTGTACATGCGCCATCGCGGCGGCCCCGACGTCGCGACCGCGATCGACAGCCAGAGCGCGTATCCGCACAGCGACATCATGGAACTGAGCGCGACGGTGCCGATCGGGCGCGCGTCGCTGCTGTTGAGCGTCGGCCATTACCGGAAGGTCGCGGACAGCGACGGCAATGCGGATTCGTACGGCATCCGCTTCGACTATCCGCTGTCGAAGCGCACGGTGCTGTACACGGGCGCCGCGATGGTGCGCAATGGCGCGCATGCGCGCTTCGTCGTCAACGGCGCGGCGGGCGGCGGCGTCGCGGTCGCGAAGCCTGGCGCGACCGCGAGCTCGATCGTCGCGGGCATCCTCACGTCGTTCTGAGCGTGCCGGCGGGCACGCGCCCGTGCGCGGGCCCGCTTGCGCCGCTACGCGCAGGCGGGCGGCTGCGGTGCGAGCCATGCGTCGAACGGCGCCTGCTGCCCGATATTGAACAGTTCGAGCAGCAACGCGCGCAGCCAGCGATGGCCGGGGTCCGCGTCAAAGCGCCGGTGCCAGTACGCGTTGACGGCCCATTCGCCGGCGCTCGCAATCTCGTACAGCACGCACGGCTGTCGCGCGGCGAACGTGATCGCGATCGTCTCCGGCAGGATCAGCGCGTAGTCGCCGTCCTGCAGCAGCGCGGGCACCACCATGAAATCGGGCAGTGCCGCACGCACGCGCGGCATCAGCGCGTGCCGTTCGAGCAGTTGCATCGACTGCGGATGCGACGTGACGGCGACGAAGCGCAGCGCGTCGGGCGCGGTACCGTCGAGCACGAAATCGTCGGACAACCCGACGCGCTGCGCGGTGCGTCGCGGCATCAGCAGCACGCAGCGCTCGTGCAGCAGCGCGGTGCGCTGGAAGTGGCTCGACGCATCGGCGAAATGCCCGAGCGCGAAATCGATGCGCCCCGATTCGAGCGCGACGTTGAGCTGGCACTCGTCGACGTGCAATGTCTCGATCACCGCACCCGGCGCGCGCCGGTCGAACGCGGCGAGCAGCGTCGGCAGGAATGCGCTCGCCGCGAAATCGCTCATGTGCAGGCGGAACACGCGCTGCGTGCTGTCGGGCGTGAAGCGCGACCCTTCGTCGAGCACGTCCTGCAGGATCGCGAGCGCCTTGTCGACCGAGATCGCGAGCCGCTGCGCACGCGGTGTCGGCTCGACGCCGGTGCCGGTACGCACGAACAGTGCGTCGCGGAACATCAGCCGCAACCGGCCGAGCGCATAGCTGACCGACGGCTGCGTGACGCCGAGCCGCAGCGCCGCGCGGCCGACGTGCCGCTCCTCGTAGACCGCGCGAAACGTCTTCAGCAAGTTGAGATCGAGATCCTGCACGCGCAGGCCGTCGAGCGAGTCGGCATCGTGCGCGGAAGGTTCGGGGCGGGCCGGCGTCGCCGGGCGGCCGGGAGCGGAGTGCGTCATCGTGGTTGCCTCGCGGTGACGGAAGGCGCGTGGCCGTAACGCCGCGCATACGCCTTCGCGAAATGGCCGAAGCCATGGATGCCGTGCGCGATCAACACGTCGGTCACGCTGCGTGCGTCGCCACGTTGCAGCGCCGCGTGCACGGCCGCAAGCCGGCGCTCGCGCACGTACGCGGCCGGCGTGGTGTGCAGGAACGCGCGGAATGCGTGCTGCAGCGTGCGCGGGGCGACACCGGCGACGGCCGCCAGTGCGGCCAGCGAAAGCGATTCGCCGAGATGCGCGTCGACGTGGCTGCATGCGCGGCGCACGTGCGCCGGCAACGGCGGCGTGCCGCGCGCGAGCGTGTCGCTGTACGAGTGCGGCAGGTGCGTGAGCAGCAGCGACATCAGCCACGCGGTGAGGTCCGCGCCGAATACGGGCGACGCGGCGCCGATGCCAGGCTGCACGCCGAGCCGGCACAGGTATTCGAAGGTCGGCAGTACGAGCGCGGCGCCCGTGCCGCCGCTTGCGAGTTCGAATTGCAGCGGCCGTGTGAGCGTTGCCTGCAGCAGGTCCTGCAGCTTGCGTTCGAGTGCGCCGCGTTCGAGGCGCAGCACGAGGTTGCGGCAATCGGGGCTCGTGCGCAGGCAGCTCGCGAGCGCGGGCGACGACACGGTCAGCTCGCCGGGCCCCGCGCGTGCGGCGATCCTGCCGGCCTGCAGCTCGCACGTGCCGGCGAGCGTGAGCCTGAACAGGAAGTGATCGGTGTCGTCGCCGAAATCGATACGCGTTTCGCGGCCGTAGCAGAGTTCGAGCAGCGCGCCGTGATGCAGCGGCACTTCATACAGCTCCGCATGAAACGGATCGCGGCCGTACGCGGCCATCCGGTGCGGCCCGAGCCGGTGCGCGACCGCGCGCTCGACTTCGTCGGGCGCCTGCAGCGCGCCGAGCCGGTTCGGCGCATGGCGGGAAAGGGCGATGTCCATCGATAGGCCTCGTAACGGATGCAGGGGCGTGGCGGCATGCGCGTCGCCGCGATTGCGTTGCGCGAACGGGTGTGTCGTTGCGCGTTTTGAAGCGACGCGGCGAAGTCGGCCGGGTAGTCTCGGAAACACTCAATCACCGGGAGAAAACGATGAAGGCATGTGTTCTGGGCGGCGGCCACGGCTGCCATGCGGCGGCGATCGACCTGCTCGAGAAAGGCCACGACGTGACGTGGTGGCGGCGCGACCGCGAGCCGCACGCGCGGCTGCGCGAGCTTGGTGTGCTGAACGTGACCGACTATCGTGGCAAGCGGACGGTGCCGCTCGGCGACGCGCCAGGCGCGATCCGCCTGACGGACGATCTCGCGGCCGCGCTGCGCGGCGCGCAGCTCGTCGTGGTGCCGCTGCCGTCCACGTCGCACGACGCGCTCGCCGCGCAGGTCGCCCCGCTGCTGGAGGACGGTCAGGTCGTCTTCCTGCCGCCCGGCACGTTCGGCAGCTTCGTGTTCGCGCGTGCGGCGGCCGATGCCGGCAATCGTTCGCGCGTCGCGTTCGCCGAAACGGGCACGCTGCCGTATCTCGTGCGCAAGCATGGCGACAACGATGTCGTGATCAGCGCATACGCGACACGTCTGCCGACCGGCGTGTTTCCGGCGAATGCGGCCGGCTGGGCGTTCGACGTGTTGCGCGCGGGCTATCCGTCGGTCGAGCCGGTCGACGACGCATTGTCCGGCGCGCTGATGAACGCGGGCCCCGTGATTCATCCGCCGCTGATCCTGATGAATGCCGGGCCGCTCGAACACTTCGATGCGTGGGACATCCACAACGAAGGCACGCAGCCGTCGATCCGCCGCGTGACGAACGCGCTCGACGCCGAACGCATCGCGGTGCGCGAAGCGCTCGGTTACCGGGCGCCGCATTTCCCGCTCGCCGATCACTACGCGACCGAGGGCGACGAATGGATGTACGGGCGCGGCGCGCACGGCAAGCTGACCGATAGCGGCGACTGGCGCGAGAAGATCGATCTGCGCACGCATCGCTACATGCTCGAAGACACCCGGCTCGGGCTGTCGTTCGTCGTGTCGTGCGGGCGCTGGGCCGGTGTGCCGACGCCGGTCGCGCAGGGGCTGCTGAGCATCGCGAGCGCGGTCGCGGTGCGCGACCTGTACGCGGAAGGTCGCACGCTGGAGCGGCTCGGGCTTGCCGCATTGTCGAAGGACGCGCTGCGCGCGCTGCTCGACGCGGGGTACACGGCATGAAGGCGGCCGCCGATGTGACGCGCATTCACGTGCTCGGCGCGGGACGCATGGGGCAGGGGATCGCACTCGTGTTCGCGTTCGCGGGGCTCGACGTGACGCTGGTCGACTTCAAGCGGCGCGATGTGGCCGGCTGGCAGGCATTCGAAGCGCGCACGCGCGACGAGATCGTGCGGCCGCTGCACGCGCAGGTCGCGCTCGGTCGCATCGATGCCGCGCAGGCCGATGCCGTCGTCGCGCGCATCGTGCTCGTCTCGCGTGACGGCGCGGCGGACGCGGTGCGCCACGCCGATATCGTGTTCGAAGCGCTGCCCGAAGTGCTGGACGCGAAGGCCGACGCACTGCGCTGGCTCGGCGAACACGTCGATACCCATGCCACGATCGCGTCGACCACGTCGACGTTCGTCGTCACCGAGTTGCAGCGTCATGTCGCGCACCCGGGGCGGATGCTGAACGCGCACTGGCTGAATCCCGCGCTGCTGATGCCGCTCGTCGAGATCAGCCGCAGCGACGCGACCGATCAAGCCGTCGTCGACATGCTTGCCGCACTGCTCGAACGCGTCGGCAAGAGGCCGGTGATCTGCGGGCCGGTGCCCGGCTATATCGTGCCGCGCATCCAGGCGCTCGCGATGAACGAAGCCGCGCGGATGGTCGAGGAGGGCGTGGCAAGCGCCGAGGACATCGACACGGCGATCCGCACCGGTTTCGGGCCGCGCTTCGCGGTGCTCGGGTTGCTCGAATTCATCGACTGGGGCGGCTGCGACATCCTGTACTACGCGTCGACGTACCTGGCCGGCGAGATCGGCCCGCGCTTCGCACCGGCCGCGAGCGTCGTGCGGAACATGGAAGCCGGGCGCGACGGCGTGCGTACGGGCGCCGGCTTCCACGACTATGCGGAGGTCGACGTGCCCGCGTACGTGCGGCAGCGGCTCGGCGAATTCGCGCGGCTGCTCGATCACCTGGGGCTGGCGCCGGCCTTCGACAGCGCGCGGCGCGACGCCGGGCGCTGACCGTCGCGCGGTCATGCGGCGTCGCCGCGCGAACCGTCGGCGTGCGTGGTGCACGTCTCGCGCATCACGCACAACGTCGCGACGGTCACGAGGCCGAGCGCGACGAGGAACAGCGAGACGGGCCACGACGCGTGATAGCGCGCGAGCAGCGCGGTCGCGATCAGCGGCGACATCCCGCCCGCGAAGATCGACGCGACTTCATGCCCGAGCGCGACACCCGAGTAACGCACCTCGGTGCTGAACAGCTCGCCGACGAGCGCGGGCAGCGTGCCGATCATCGCGCCGTGGCTCACGGCCGTGCCGACCGTCAGCGCGAGCCAGACGAGCGGCGTCACGCGCGTGTCGAGCAGCCAGAAGAACGGGAACGCGCACGCGACGAGGCTCAGCGCGCCGATCAGGTACACGGGCTTGCGGCCGATCCGGTCGGACAGCCGGCCCCACGCGAGCATCGCGCCCATCTCGACGATCATCGCGATCATCACGCCGGTCAGCATCACGCCGTTCGGGATGCCGACGTATTTGCCGTAGACGAGCGAGAACGCGAGGAAGATGTACGCCCCGCCGTTCTCGGCCACGCGCAGCCCCATCGCGAGCAGGATTTCCTTCGGATGACGGCGGATGCACTCGACGATCGGCAGATGCGTGTGCGCGCCGCGCTTGCCGGCCTGCTCGAAGTCACGGCTTTCCGGCAGATGGCGGCGGATGTAGATGCCGATCGCGAAGATGGCGATGCTCGCGAGGAACGGCAGCCGCCAGCCCCACGCGCGGAACATGTCGTCCGGCAGCGCCTGCGCGGCGAGGAACGCGGCCGACGACAGCACGAAGCCGCCGCCCACGCCGAGCTGGCTCCACGCCGCGTAGTAGCCGCGCTGCTCGGGCGGCGCGTTTTCGCTGATCATCAGCACGCCGCCGCCCCATTCGCCGCCGGATGCGACGCCTTGCAGCAGCCGCAGCACGACGAGCGCCGCCGGCGCCCACAGGCCGACCTGCGCATAGGTCGGCAGCAGGCCGATCGCGAAGGTCGACGCGCCCATGATCAGCAGCGTCCACACGAGCGACGCCTTGCGGCCGTAACGATCGCCGACGTGACCGAACACGATCCCGCCGAGCGGCCGCGCGACGAAACCGAGCGCGAACGCGGCGAACGCGGCGAGGCTGCCGGCGAGCGGCGATGCGCCGGGCGGAAAGAATACGTGGCCGAACACGAGCGCGGCGGCCGTGCCGTACACGAAAAAGTCGTACCACTCCATCGCGTTGCCGGCGACGGAGGCGATGACGATCCGGCGCAGTTGCCGGTCGGCGAGCGGCCGGGCGGCGCTCGGGGATTGCACGGTGTCGGTCGGGTACATGGCGGACTCTGAAGGGGAGGCGGGCGCGTGCCGTCTTGTGCAGCACTGCGGGCTAGTGTTGTCGGCACCGTGCCCCCGGTCAAATCCGCAGAAAAAGGGGAGGGTCATCACTCCCGCAAATGATGGTCCGCGCGCCGCTACGCGACGTTCTCCTGCAGCAGCGCGATCATCCGCTGCGCCAGCGGCGGCACGTACGCGCCCGCGCGGTGCATCGCGCCGATGCGGCGGTCCAGTTCGAGCTCGCCGGCCTTCAGGTCGAGCGCACGCAGCCCGGTCACCTGGTCGAGTGCATCGGCGCCGCCGACGCACAGCAGCGACGTGCCGTGCAGCAGCTGCAACAGCGACGTGTTGCCGAAATCCGTCTCGATGCGCAGGCGCGGCGCCGGCAGCCCGCGCGCGCGGAACGCGTCGTCGATCCGGTGTCGCACCGGGATCGTCGTTTCCGGCAGCAGCCATTCCTGGTCGGCGAGATCCGCGAGCGTGAGCGCGCGCTTGCGCTGCAGCGGGTGGGCGGCGTCGGCGAGCACCGTCAGGCGGTCGTCGAGCAACGCGATGGTGTCGAGTGCGGCGTCCGGTTGCTGCGGTTCGGGCGCGATCACGAGGTCGAGTTCGCCGGCCGCGAGCAGGTCGAGCAGTTCGCGCGCGAGCCGGCAGCGCAGCCGCAGCCGCGCGGCCGGCCGTTCGCGGATCAGCTGCCGGCACGCGCCGAGCACGAACGCGTTGGGCACGGTCGGCGAGTAGCCGATCCGCACGATGCCCTGTTCGCCGCCGCGGATCGCGCGCATCTCCTGCATCGCATCGTCGAATTCGAGCGCGATCCGCTGTGCGCGGGCGACGAAGCGCGCGCCGGCCGGCGTCGGCGTCATCCCGTTCGCGGTGCGCTCGAACAGCGTCACGCCGACCTGCGCCTCCAGCCGCTGCACGGCCTTGGTCAGCGCGGGCTGCGACAACCCCAGCGCCTCGGCCGCCTTGCCGATGCTGCCGTGCCGCTCCACGGCCAGCAGGTACTCCAGATCGCGTGTATCCATCGATGGGATTCCTGTTGGTTATGACTTTATATCCGGTAATGCATTGTGGTGATGCCTCGGCATCTTACAGACTGGCGGCACTGTTCGACCAGGAGATTCGTTTTGAGCTTCGCCTACTTCCTGCGGCGCGCGGCCCGCTACTGGGGCAGCCAGCCCGCCGTGATCCACCGCGACCGCGCCGTCACTTACCGTCAGCTCGACGAGCGTTCGACGCGGCTCGCGAACGCGCTGCGCGGCCTCGGCTTCGCGCGCGGCGAGCGCATCGCCGTGCAGTCGCGCAACTGCATCGAGCTCGTCGAGATCGAATGCGCGCTGTACAAGGCCGGTCTCGTGAAGGCCGCGTTGAACCCGCGCTTCACGGCGGCCGAGGCTGCCGACGTCGTCGGCAACTGCGCGCCCGTCGCGTTCATCGGCGGGCGCGGCTATACGGACTACACGCCCGATTCGCCAGGCTTTGGGGCGGTCGAGCGGTTCGTGTCGCTCGGCGGCGCGGTCGCCGGCTATCTCGACTACGAAACGCTGCTCGCGAAGGGCGGCGATACGCCGCCCGACTACACGCCGGCGGCCGACGATCTCGCGGTGCTGCACTTCTCGTCCGGCTCGACCGGGCGCATCAAGGCCGCGATGCAGAGCTATGGCAACCGGATCGCGTCGCTGCGCAAGATCGTGCTCGGGATGGATCGCCCCGCGCAGCCCGGCGACCGGCTCGCGCTGATCGGACCGATCACGCATGCGTCGGGGATGCTGATGCAGCCGTACCTGTTCTGCGGCGCGACGCTCGTGCTGTTCGACGCGTTCGAGCCCGCGCATTTCCTCGCCGAAGTTGCGCGCCAGCGCATCACGCACACGTTCATGGTGCCGGCGATGGTCAACATGCTGCTGAACGTGCCCGAGCTGGCACAGGCCGACCTGCGCAGCCTGAAGGTGCTCGGCTACGGCGCGGCGCCGATGGCGCCGGCGCGTATCGAGGAAGCCTGGGCGCGCATCGGCCCGGTGCTGTCGCAGGGCTATGGCGCGAGCGAATCGACGTCGGGCGTCACGCGGCTCGGCATCGCCGATCACGCGCATGCGCTGCTGTACGACCGCGAGCAGCTCGCGTCGTGTGGCCGGCCGCTCGGCGAGACCGAGGTGCGGGTGGTCGGCGCCGACGGGCGCGAAGTCGAAGGCGACGCGATCGGCGAGATCGTGATCCGCGGCGCGGACGTGTTCCAGGGCTACTGGAACGCGCCGGAGCTGACGCGCGAGGTGCTGGTCGACGGCTGGCTGTACACGGGCGACCTCGCGCGCACCGACCGCGACGGCTTCATCTACCTGGTCGACCGCAAGCACGACATGATCATTTCGGGCGGCTTCAACGTGTATCCGACCGAAGTCGAAGCGGCGCTGTATCGGCATGAAGACGTGCTCGAGGCGTGCGTCGTCGGCGTGCCCGACGACAAGTGGGGCGAGGCCGTGAAGGCCGTCGTCGTGCTGCGTTCGGGCCGCAGCGCGCAGGCGGCCGATCTTGTTGCGCACTGCCGCGAGCGGCTCGCCGACTACAAGGCGCCGCGCTCCATCGATTTCGTCGTGGAGCTGCCGAAGAACGCGAGCGGCAAGATCGCCCGCAAGCTCGTGCGCGAGCCGTACTGGCGCGGTGTTACGCGCCGCGTCAACTGAAGGAGCCCGCCATGTTCGATCATCTGCAACGCCCCGAATTCGTCGCGCTGCGCGCGGCCGTGCTGCGCTTCGTCGATGACGAACTGCGCCCGATCGAGCGCGAGCTGCGGCTCGACTCGGAAGGCGTCTGGCCGCGCGACGTGCTGCGCCGCGTGTGGCAACGTTCGGCCGCGCTCGGCTTCTACACCGCGAGCCTGCCCGTCGAGATCGGCGGCCAGGGGCTGTCGATCGCCGAGGTCTGCGCGCTGAAGGCCGACCTCGCCGCATGCGGCGCGGCGCTCGCGCCGCACGTGCTCGGCGAACTCGGCGGCCCGCCGCGCATCGGCAACATGCTGAAGTACGCGACGCCCGCGCAGCTCGAACGCTATTTCAAGCCGGTGATGCGCGGCGAAAAATCGACCTGCTTCGCGCTGACCGAGCCGCACTCGGGCTCGGACGCGATGAGCATCCGCACGACGGCGGTCGAGGATGGCGATTCGCTCGTCATCAACGGCACGAAGCACTACATCAGCGGCGCGCCGTTCGCCGATTTCGCGATCGTGATGTGCGTGACCGATGCGACCGCGACGCCGCCGCAGATCACGGCCGTGCTCGTCGATCTCGACCTGCCGGGCGTGAGCGTCGAGCACGAGTACGTGCCGATGTCCGGCCAGCACATCGACGCGGACATCCGTTTCGTCGACGTGCGCGTGCCGCGCGAGAACGTGTTCGGCGGGGTCGGTGACGGCTTCAAGCTCGGCATGTCGCGCATCAACGTGAACCGGCTGCTGCATTGCCCGACGATGCTCGGCCTCGCGATGTCCGCGTATCGCGCGTCGCTCGATCATGCGCGTACGCGCCGGCAGTTCGGCGGGCCGATCGCGCGCTTCCAGGCGATCCAGCACATGCTCGCCGACATGGCCGCCGCGCTGTGGGCGTGCGAAAGCATGATCGCGCACACGGCCGCGCTGGCCGACGCGGGAGCCGACCTGCGGATGACGGCATCGGCATGCAAGCTGTATGTGTCGGAGCGCTGCTTCGAAGTGGCGGACAAGGCTGTTCAGATCCACGGCAACGTCGGCGTGACGCGCGGCCACCCGGTCGAGCAGACGTTCCGCAAGCTGCGGATGTTCCGCATCCTGACCGGCACGAGCGAGATCCAGCGCAACGCGATCGCGAAGGCGATTCTCGAACCGGCCGGCGCGGGGCGCGAAGCATGACGGCGCGCGACGACAAGGAGCGCGCCACCGGCCTGCACGACCCGTGGCCGGCAGGCGACGACCACGCGCCCGCCTGGTCGTGCCTGCACGGCGTGCGGATCATCGATGCCGGCCAGTTGCTGCCCGGGCCGCATGCGTGCGCGCTGCTGCGCCAGCTCGGCGCCGACGTGATCAAGGTCGAGCCGCCGGGCGGCGACGCGCTTCGGCAGTTCGGCGCGGATACGTTCGCGCAGTTCAACCGCGGCAAGCGCTCGATCGTGCTCGATCTGAAAACGCCCGACGGCCGCGCGCGCTTTCTCGATCTCGTGCGCGATGCCGATGCGGTGGTCGAAGGCAACCGGCCGGGCGTGATGGCGCGGCTCGGGCTCGATTACGCCGCGCTGGCCGGCGTGAACCCGCGCATCGTGCTGTGTTCGATCACCGGCTACGGGCAGGACGGCCCGTATGCGAACCGCCCCGGCCACGACCTGAACTTTCTTGCCGACGCCGGCTACTGGTCGGTGCCCGCGCAACTGCATGACGCCGTCGCGCGGCCGCGCGTGCGGCTGGCCGATCATGCGGCCGCCATGCATGCGGCGCTCGCGCTCGCCGTTGCCGTGATGAGCGCACGCGCGAACGGGGTCGGCCAGCACCTGGACGTGTCGATCCACGATGCGATGTTCGCGTGGACCGCACCGGCCGCATGGGCACTGCGCACGGGCCGCGATACGCCCGACACCGCACGCTGGGTGATGCCCGACAACGACCTGTTCGAAACCGCCGACGGGCGGCACATCGTGCTCGCGACGTTCGAGGACAAGTTCTGGGCCGCGTTCGCCGATGCGCTCGGCGACGCGTATCCGGCGCTGCGCGACCCGCGCTACGCCCGGCGCGCAGGCCGGCAGCAGCATCGGCACGCACTCGGCGCGCTGCTGCGTACCACGTTCGCAACCCGCACGCTGGACGACTGGATGCGCGTGCTCGGTGCGCTCGGGTTGCCCGTGTCGCGCGTGCCGGTGGCCGGCGAGGTGTTCGACGATCCGCACGTGCGTGCACGCGGCGTCGCGCGCGAGGTGGCCGCGGACCACACGCTCGCGGTGCGCTTCCCGGTGAAGTTCTCGCTCGGCTTGCCGGACGGCGATGACCGTGTGCCGGCGCCCGGCGAGCACGGCGGCGGGTAGCGCGACGCACCCGGCCGCCGACGATAACGAAACAGGAGACAGCCATGACGAATGGCGCGCAATACCGCCCCGGACGGGCGTGGTCCATCGCGACGATGCTCGCGCTGATGATGCTGGTGAATTTTCTCGACAAGGTCGTGCTCGGCCTCGTGTCGGTGCCGATGATGCGCGACCTGCATCTGAGCCCGACGCAGTTCGGCGTGATCGGCGGCAGCCTCAACTGGCTGTTCGCGGTCGCGGCGGTCGCGGGCGGCATCGCCGCGAACCGCTGGCCCGCGAAATGGCTGCTGTTCGCGATGGCGGCCGCGTGGGCGCTGCTGCAACTGCCGATGCTCGCCGCGAGCTCGATCTGGGTCGTCATCGCGTGCCGCGTGCTGCTCGGCATCGGCGAAGGGCCGGCGTCGCCGGTCGCGACGCACGCGATCTACAAGTGGTTTCCCGATACGCGGCGCAACCTCCCCGTTGCGCTGCTGCACCAGGGCAGCGCACTCGGCCTGCTGATCGCGGGGCTCTCGATCCCGATCATCACGACGCACTGGGGCTGGCGCGCGAATTTCGCGGTGCTGGCGCTGCTCGGGATGGTGTGGTGCATCGCGTGGGCCGTGGCAGGCGAGGAGGGCACGCTGTCGCGGGCGCCACGCACGGCCGGCGGCGACCGCGTGCCGTACGGGCGGCTGCTGACCGACCGCACGGTGCTCGGCAACTTCCTCGGCCATTTCGCGGCGAACTGGATTCTCGCGATGACGCTCACGTGGATGCCGACCTACCTGCAGCTCGGGCTCGGCTTCGGGCCGCACGAGGCCGGCCGGATGTTCGCGTTGTTCGTCGCGGTCACGTCGCCGCTCAGCCTCGCGCTCGCGTGGCTGTCGCAAACCCTGCTCGCGCGCGGGATGCCGTCGCGGCACGGGCGCGGCACGTTCATCGCGGTCACGCTCGCGATCGCCGGCGCGATGCTGGCCCTGCTGCCGGTGCCGGAGATGCCGCGCGCGGCGAAGCTCGTGCTGCTGACGCTCGGCAGCGGGCTGACGCTGACGATGTACTCGATCGGCCCCGCGATGCTCGCCGAAGTGACGCCGGATGCGCAGCGCGGCGGCGTGCTCGCGCTCAGCAACGGCTTCGCATCACTCGCGGGCCTCGGCGCGCCGGTCATTACCGGGATGCTGATCGAGGGGGCCGTCGCGTCGGTCGCGCATGGCTTCGAGCAGGCGAGCATCGTGTGCGGCGTCGTGCTGATCGCATGCGGCGTGCTCGGCGCCTGGTGCCTCGATCCGCAACGCTCGCTGCGGCGCCTCGCCGGTGACGCGGAACACGCCGCGCCACCGGTCGGCGCGTGCGGCCGCTAGCGCCGCATATCGCATCACATCACATCGCTTTCGGCGTGCGACCCGCTTGCCGGGCGGCGGCGCCTTTCGACGGTAGCAGCACCACGATACGCCGCGCGACGACGCGGCAGGAGGAGACATGAAGAAGATGCTTGCAGCGGCGCTGGTCGGCGCGCTGTGCGGGAGCGCGCACGCGCAGTCGAGCGTGACGCTGTTCGGACGGATCGGCGGCGGCGTGCGCTGGGTCAACGGGCTGCCGGGCGGCAGCCAGGTCGGCTTCAACAACAACATCATCGCGGGCAACGAGTTCGGCATTCGCGGCCGGGAGGATCTCGGCAACGGGCTGAAGGCGCTGTTCGTGCTCGACGGCGCATTCAGCAGCGGCACCGGTGCGCTGAAGACGTCCGGCACGCTGTTCTCGCAGGCCGCGTATGTCGGCCTCACGGGCGATTTCGGCCGCGTGACGTTCGGCCGCCAGTTCAACGTCGCGGAGGATCTCGGCATCGCCCTCGATCCGCTCGGCGGGCGTGGGCAGTCGCTCGCGGTCGAGCCGGGCGTGCTGTTCGACGGCAACTTCTTCACGCTCGACTCGCGCTTCAACAACACGATCAAGTATCTCGGGCAGGTGGGCGGCCTGCGCTTCGGCGCGAACTATTCGCCCGGCGGCGTCGCGGGCAGCGCGCACGCGGGCACCAGCTATTCGACGGCCGCGATGTACACGTATTCGGACCTGATGGGCGGCGTGTCGTATGCGAAGACGTACAGCCCGGACGGCTCGCAATCCGCGCAGACGATCCAGGCGGGCGGCACGCTGCAGCTCGGCCGCGCGCGTTTCTACCTGAGCTATGCGTCGCTGAACGTGCGCGCGAACAAGGCCGGCGCGCCGTCGCGGCGCGACGACATCCCGTCGTTCGGCGTCGTCGTGCAGCCGCTGCCGTCGGTGCAGCTGAGCGCGGCCGCGTTCTACGACCGTGCGCGCAATCTCGGCAACGTATCGGGTGCGGACGGCCACAAGCTGACGACCTACGCGATCGCCGAGTACTTCCTGTCGAAGCGTACCGAGCTGTATGTCGAAGTCGATCGCAACGGGATGACCGGCGCGTACATGCGTGACCCGGCGACGATCGCGGCATTGAACCTGCGGCGCGGGGCGAGTGCGACGACCGGCGTGTCGATCGGGCTGATGACGCAGTTCTGAGGTGTTCTTTTCAATGGCTTTCAAGGAGCGTGACACGATTATGCGTACTTCATTCCGACTTGTCGCGGCGCTGCTGACGGCAGCATGCTGGAGCATCACGGCCTGCGCGCAACCCGACGCCTCGAGTGCGGCGGTTCCGTCATCGGCAGCCCCGGTTGCGCGGGAATCGGCGCAAGCGCCGGCATCGGCAAGCCTGTCGCCGGCGCAACGCAAGGCAGCCGACCGCAAGCTGAAGCGTCGCGTCAGCACGGCGCTGGCCCGTACGAAAAACCTGAACGTGACGCGCATCCTCGTGCGCGTGCGCGACGGGAGCGTGACGCTGTCCGGCTCGGTCATGGATACGACCCAGGTGAATCTCGCGGCGACGGTCGCGCGGGGCGTCGACGGCGTGACGTCGGTGTCGAACCTGTTGCGTATCGACGGCCAGCAGCCGTAATGTCCGGGCGTGCCGCCCATTCTCTTTCAACGACGAGGCACTTATCCGATGCGAATCCATCGACGCTTTACGGCTGACCGGCGTCCCCGCCGGCTCGCCGGCACCTTGATGCTGGCCGGCGGGCTCGCGCTCGCCGCGACCGCCGCACCCGCCACCGCGGCCGACGGCGCGACGCCGGCGGGCATGATGCAGGGCTTCCCGCCGCCGGCAGACCAGATCGTCAACAAGAAAAACGTGTTCACGCCGGCCAGCCTGCGCTGGGCGTTGAGCAACACGCGGTTGCTCGCGCCGACGGCCGGTATCCGGCACGCGGCCGCGCCGATGCCGCTCCCCGAGCAGCCGGCGCCCGGCCTCGACGCGCTGCCCGTGACGATCGGCGGCGAGACGCTGACGCTCGACGCGTATTTGCGCGCGACGCATACCGACGGCTTCATCGTGCTGCAGCGCGGCCGGATCGTCTACGAACGCTATTTCGACGGCTTCCGGCCCGACCAGACGCACGCCTGGGCGTCGATGACGAAATCGGTGACGGGGCTGTTGGCCGCGCAGATGATCGAATCGGGCGTGCTCGACGCGGGCGCACCGCTGTCGCGCACGGTGCCGGAACTCGCCGACACGCCGTTCGGCAGCGCGACGCTGCAGCAGAACCTCGACATGGAAGTGCCGACTGCCTATTCGCAGGGCATTGCGCCCGATATCGGCCTGTTCGGCGCGGTCGGGCTGGTGCCGCGCCACGATGGCGCGCCGGCCAGCATCGCCGACTACCTGCTGACCGTGCGGCGCGTGCCGGATGTGGCGCCCGGCAGCACATGGTTCTACCAGAACGGTTCGCCGGAAGCCGTCGCGTGGGCGATGCAGCGCGCGACGGGGCAGTCGTGGAGCGCGCTGGTCGAGCATTGGCTGTGGCGCGATTTCGCGGAAGACGATGCGTACGTCGCGGTCGACCGCAATGCGATGGCAATGGCCAGCGGCGGGCTGTACACGACGCTGCGCGACGCCGCGCGTTTCGCGGAGCGTGTGCGCACGGGGCTCGGCGGCGCGCGTGGCACACTGCCGGCCGCGACGGTTCGCGCGGCATTGCAGCCGGCGCACAACGCGGCGCTGTTCGCGCAGGGCAACGTGATTCCCGGCAAGGACGGTTATGCGTATCGCGACTACTGGTATCAGGTGAACGACGGTGACGGCTCGTTCGCCGCAGCGGGGCGGTTCGGCCAGTCGATCCTCGTCAACCCGAAGACCGCGCTGACGATCGTCAAGTTCTCGTCGTCGCCGGATTTCGCGCCGCGGGCGCTCGATGCGCAGGGCCAGACGACACGGCCGCGCGCGGCGCTCGAACGCGGCGACGCGCTGAGCATGGTGGCGCGCGCGGTCGCGGAGAAGCTGCGGTAACGCAACCTCACCCGCAACCGCACCTGCGCGGCGTTACCGCTCGATCTGCCGGTTCCAGCGCGTATCCCACTGCGCGCGGCGCGCGTTGATCGCGGTCCAGTCGACCACGGTCACCTTGCGCACGAGGTCGTCGACATTGCCGAGGCTCTGCTGCATCGCGGCGGGCATTTTCGCGACGCGGTTGGTCGGAATCTGCTTGCCGGCCTCGGCCGCCTTCGTTTGCGCGGGGGCGGACAGCAGGAACTGCGCGAGCTTCTGCGCGAGCTGCGGATCGGGATTGTTCGCGACCACGCACAGGTCGACGAGCAGCAGCACGGGGCCTTCCTTCGGGTTCGCGTATGCGACGGGGATGCCCTTGTCCTGCAGGTCGCCGACGCCGGTCGGCGTGAGCGGGAACAGGCCGGCTTCGCCGGTCTGCACCATCTCCGAGATCTTCGCCGAGTTCGGGATGTACTCGACGACGTTCGGCCCGACCGTGCTCGCCCACTTGCTGAAGCCGGGCTCGACGTTCTGCTCGCTGCCGCCGAGCAGCCGGTTGATCGCGAGGAAGCCGTGCAGCCCGAACGTGCTGCTCGACGCCGACTGGAACACGACCTTGCCCTTGTATTTCGGATCGGCGAAATCCATCCACGACGTCGGCGGCGTCCAGCCTTTCTCGGCGAACAGCTTCTTGTTGTACGCGATGCCGGTCATCCCGAGCTGCACGCCCGCGCCGACGTCGTCTTTCATCCGCGCGAACGGATACAACTCCTTCAGCACCGGCGAATCGTCGAGCTTCTGGCACACGCCGAGACTGACCGCGCGCGCCATCACGCCGTCATCGAGGAACGCGACGTGGATCTGCGGCTTGTTGCGGTTCGCGAGCAGTTTCGCGAGCACGTCCGACGACGTGCCGGGCACGACGACCACCTTCACGTTGTTCGCTTTCTCGAAGTCGGGCAGCACCTGGCTCGTGTAGGCCTTCTCCATCGGGCCGCCATTCATGCCGACGTAGATCGTCTTGGTTTGCGCGAACGCGGGCGCGCCCGCGCTTGCGACGCAGAGGGCGGCGGCGGCCGCGATCGTTCCGAGCAATTTCATCGTTGGGTCTCCTCTTGACGGAAAGGGGCGGTCGGCTCGGCTTCGCGGAAGAAGCGGCCGATCGAGAATGCATCGAGTGGCGTGGTGGTTTCGCCGGCCGTGACGAGATCGGCGAGCACGTCGCCGACACCCGGCGCGAGCAGGAAGCCGCCGCCGGAAAAGCCGAACGCATGCAGCAGGCGCGGCGTCGTGCGGCTCACGCCGATGATCGGGTTGTGGTCGGGCGTGCAGCCTTCGACGCCGCTCCACGTGCGGATCAGCAGTGCGTCACGCAGCGCGGGCAGCAGCGCGCACGCATCGCGCATCACCGCGCGCGTCGTATCGACCGACGGCTGGCCGAATTCGCCGTCGCCGCAGCCGCGCCCGCCGCCGATCACGCAATTGCCGCGCGCGACCTGCCGCGCATACACGCCGCCGCCGTACACGCCGAGGTTGTGCGTGATGAACGGCGGGAGCGGTTCGGTCACCCACATGTTCGGGTAGATCGGCTCCATCGGCACGGCTTCGCCGAAGCGCTCGGCGATCGTGTTCGCCCACGCGCCGGCCGAGTTGATCAGCCACGTCGCCGTGCAGGCGCGTCCGCCTGCCTGAAAGTGAAAACGTGTGCCGTCGTGGTGAACGTCGTCGACGGGGGTGTGCTCGAACACGTCCGCGCCCGCCGCGCGGGCCGCACGCGCGAACGCGGGCGACACGAGGCGCGGGTTGGCGTGACCGTCGGTCTCGCACAGCGAGCCGCCGAGCGCCGCGCGGCCGAGCCACGGGTAGCGGCGCCGGAACGCATCGCCGCGTATCACCTGCAGCGGCAGGCCGTGTTCGCCGGCGAGCGTCGCGTAGGCATCGAGCGCGTCGAGATCGGTGTTGCTGCGCGCGAGCCGCAGGTGGCCCGACACGACGAATTCGCCGTCGATGCCGATCAGTTCGGGCAGGCGATCCCAGATGCGCCGCGCACGCAGCGCGAGCGGCAGTTGCTCGGCAGGCCGGCCCTGGCAGCGCACGCCGCCGTAGTTCACGCCGCTTGCCTGCGCACCGCAATCGCGCCGCTCGAACAGCCCGGTGCGCAAGCCGCGCCGCGCGAGCGCGAGCGCGGCCGACGCGCCGACGAGGCCGCCGCCGACGATCGCGACGTCGTAATGTCTTATCTCATTCATCGCGCGCCTCGTCGGGAATCGCCGCGACTTCGTCGCCCGCGAGTGCGGCCGAGATCGGGAACGGCTTCACGGGCGGTTGCGCACGCAACCGGCCGACGTCAGCGAGCGGGCGACCGGTTTCGGCGGCCAGCACGAGCGCGGCCGCGTCGCCGCACATGCGGCCCTGGCAGCGGCCCATTCCGACGCGCGTCAGCGCCTTCAACCGGTTCAGCTCGGTTGCGGCACCGTCGCGGACACAGCGGCGCAGCGTACCGGCGTCGATCTCCTCGCAACGGCACACGATCGTGTCGTCGGGGCAGCGTGCGGCCTGCTCGACCGGCGGCGCGAACGCCGCTTCGAGGCCCGCGCGGAATGCGCCGACGCGCGCGAGCGTGTGTTCGAGCGTCGCCGCATCGGGTTTGCCGGATGGCGCGGGCGACGCGACGCCGGCGTCGTCGAGCAACGCGAGCGCCGCGCGCCGGCCCGATGCTTCGGCCGCATCGGCGCCCGCGATACCGGCGCCGTCGCCGGCGACGTAGAGGCCGCGCACCGACGTGCGGCCGACCGCGTCGCGCTCGGGCAGCCACGCGCGATTGAGCGGGTCGAACCCGAACCGGCAGCCGGCAAGATCGGCGAGCTGCGTTTCGGACCGCAGGCCGAAGCCGAGGCCGAGCGCGTCGCAGTCGAGCAGGCGCGGCGGTGCGCCGTCACCGGCGGCGCGCCAGGCGACGCCCGTCACGTGCTGATCGCCGAGCACGCGCTCGAGCGTGACGCCCGTTTTGATCGCGACGCCGTGCGCGCGCAGCCAGCCGACGTAATAGAGCCCCTTCGCGAAGGTCGACGGCATGCGCAGCAGCGCGGGCGCGGCGGCAGCCTGGCGGCGCAGCGGGCTCGTGTCGAGCACGGCCGCGACCCGCGCACCGGCCTTCGCATATTGGTAAGCGACGAGGTAAAGCAGCGGGCCCGTGCCCGCGAACACGATGCGCCGGCCGATGGCGCAGCCCTGCGCCTTCAGCGCGACTTGCGCGCCGCCGAGCGTATAGACGCCCGCGAGCGTCCAGCCCGGCACGGGCAGCATGCGGTCGGTCGCGCCGCTTGCAATGATCAGGTGTGAGTACGGCACCGTTACTTCGTGGCCGTCCTGCAGCGTGTCGACGCGGCCTGCACCGCATGACCACGCGAGCGTATTCGGCCGGTAGTCGACGTGCGGCAGCAGCGCGGCCATCGTCCGGTGCACGGCGTCGGCCTTCTGCGCCTCGAAGCCGTACAGCGCGCGCTTGCCGCGCGCGAATGCGCCGTCGGCCGGCGGTTGCCGGTAGATCTGTCCGCCCCAGCGCGCGTTCTCGTCGATCACGACCGGACGCAGCCCCGCGTCGACCAGCGCTTCGGCCGCGCGCACGCCGGCCGGCCCCGCGCCGACGATCACCGGTTGCAGTGCGGCGCTCACGATGCGTCTCCGGTCGCGGCCGGCCGGGCGGCCGTGAGAATCCGCATGCCTTCGGCGATCGGCGTCGAGCATGCGCGCACGCGTGCGCCGGTTTCGGTGCGCACCCAGCAGTCCTGGCACGCGCCGATCAGGCAGAAACCCGCGCGCGGCTGGCCGCTGAATTCGCTCACGCGCACACGGCGCTGCGCAACGAGGATCGCGGTGAGCACGGTGTCGCCGGTGAGCGCGAGCGCGGGGCGGCCGTCCAGCGTGAACGCGACGGTGGCACGCTCGCGTTCGGCGACGCGCACGAACTGCGCGCCGTCGTCCGCGATGCCGGTGGAACGGGAAACGGAAGTCGTCATCAGTGTTGGCCGATCAGGATGCGGTTCAGGCCGTACACGCGATCGAGCAGCAGCATCGCGCCGGCGGTGATGAAGATGACGAGCGCCGATACCGACGCCATCATCGGGTCGATCGACTCGGTCGCATACATGTACATGCGCACCGGCAGCGTGACCGTCTGCGGCGACGTGACGAAGATCGACATCGTCAGTTCATCGAAGCTGTTGATGAACGCGAGCAGCCAGCCGCCCGTGATGCCGGGCACGATCATCGGCAGCGTGATGCGGCGGAAGGTCGTCCACGGGTCCGCGCCGAGCGAGCATGCGGCCTGCTCGATACTGCGGTCGAGGCCCGCGACGGACGCCAGCACCAGCCGCATCACGAACGGCGTGATGACGATCATGTGCGCGAGCACGAGCCAGACGAACGAGCCGGTCGCGCCGATCAGCGCGAAGAAGCGCAGCAGCGCGATGCCGAGCACGAGGCCGGGAATCACGAGCGGCGACAGCAGCAGCCCGTTCAGGAACGCGCGGCCGGGAAACGTCGCGCGGCCGATGGCGAGGCCCGCCGGCAGCGCGATCGCGAGCGACAGCGTCGCCGACGCGAACGCGAGTTTCACGCTGTTGAAGAACGCGGTGACGAAGTCGGGATAGTCGAGGATCGCGCGGAACCAGCGCAGCGACAACCCGCGCGTCGGCAGCGTCAGCGTTTCGTCGGGCGTGAACGCGACGAGCACGACGATCACGAGCGGCGCGAGCACGAACAGGATCACGAGCGTGTGGAAGGCGAGGGCAACGGGGCCGTTCTTTCTCATCGCGATGCACCTCCGAGGCTGCGCGCGTAGCGGCGTTCGAGCACGCGGTAGTAAGTGAGCATCACGACGAGGTTCGCGACCAGCAGCAGCACCGCGATCGTCGCGCCGAGCGGCCAGTTCAGCGAGCCGAGGAATTCATCGTAGACGGCCGTGGCCGCGACCTTCAGCCGGCGTCCGCCGAGCAGGCCCGGAATCGCGAATGCGCTCGCCGACAGCCCGAACACCATCAGGCTGCCCGACAGCACGCCCGGCATCAGTTGCGGCAGCACGATGCGGCGCAGCGTCGTGAATGGCGATGCGCCGAGCGACAGCGCGGCGTGCTCGGTCTGCGGATCGAGCCGCTGCAGTGCGGTCCACACGGGGATCACCATGAACGGCAGCATGACGTGCACCAGCGCGATCACGATCGCGAAGGTCGTGTATTCGAGCTTGTACGGCCCGAGGCCGGCGAGCCCGAGCGCCTGGTTCACGAGCCCGCTCGTGTTCAGCAACATGCTCCAGCCGAACGCGCGCACGACGACCGACACCAGCAGCGGCGCGAGGATCGCGAGCAGGAACAGCGAGCGCCACGGGTCGCGCATTTTCGACAGCACGTACGCTTCCGGCGTGCCGATCGCGACGCAGATCGCGGTCGTCATCGCGGCGATGCCGAATGTGCGCGCGAAGATCGTGTGGAAGTACGACGAGCCGAGCACTTCCGCGTAATTGCCGAACTGGAACGCGGCGATCGGGCCGGTGGCCGGATCGAAGCGGTAGAACGTCAGCATCAACGTCATCGCGAGCGGCACGAGCACGAGCGCGGCGAACAGCGCGAACGCGGGCGCGCACATCAGCCACAGCGGCGCATGCGCGCGCCACGTTGCACGCATCGTATGCTCGGCGGCGCGTGCCGGCACGGCGTCGGCGGGAACCGCGGCCGATTGCGCAAGCGCGGCCGGCGCGCCATCGGTCGGGAGCGGACGGGCAGGTTGTCCCATTCAGGCCTCCCGGCGCATCACGCGCACCGCGTCGCTGTGCCAGTCGATCCCGACCGGCGCGCCTTCCGCGAGCGGCTCCGCTCCTTCGTTCTGGCAGCACACGAGCACTTCGCCGAGCGCGCTGTCGACGCGGTACAGCCACTGGCTGCCGAGGAAGAAGCGGCTCGTGACGGTCGCGGCGAAGCGGCCGGCATCGGGCGCGCACAGCCGCAGCTTCTCCGGACGAATGCAGACCGACACCGCATCGCCGACGCGCACGTCGCGCTCGCGCGGCGGCAGGTATGCCGTACGGCCCGTCTCGGCGAGGTCGTGCCCGAGGTCGATGCGAATGGCGTCGCCGTCGTGCGCGACGATCGTGCCGGGCAGCAGGTTCGCCTTGCCGATGAACTGCGACACGAAGCGGTTTTCCGGGCGCTCGTACGCGCGGTACGGCGTATCGGTCTGCGTGATGCGGCCGGCTTCCATCACGACCACGCGGTCGCTGATCGACAGCGCTTCCGACTGATCGTGCGTGACCATGATCGTCGTCGTGCCGATCTTGCGCTGGATCGCGCGCAGCTCGAACTGCATGTCCTCGCGCAGCTTCGCGTCGAGGTTCGACATCGGTTCGTCGAGCAGCAGCACCGGCGGCTCGATCACGACCGCGCGCGCGATCGCGACGCGCTGCCGCTGGCCGCCCGACAGCTCGCGCGGGAAGCGGTGCGCGAGCGCGTCGAGACGCACGAGCGCGAGGGCCGCGCGGATGCGCTCGGCGCGCTCGGCCTTGTCGACGCCGCGCATGTCGAGGCCGAAGCCGACGTTCTCCGCGACGCTCATGTGCGGAAACAGCGCATAGCTCTGGAACACGATGCCGAGCCCGCGCCGGTTCGGCTTCAGGTGCGTGATGTCCTGCCCGTCGAGCGCGATGCGGCCGCGCGTGACGTCGACGAAGCCCGCGATCATCTGCAGCGTGGTGGTCTTGCCGCAGCCGGACGGCCCGAGCAGCGATACGAATTCGCCTTGTTCGACCGACAGGTTGACGTCGGCGACGGCGGTGAGCTCGCCGAAGGTTTTCGTCAGATCCGTAAGCGTGAGAAACGACATGGGAAGCTCCGGGTTCGCACACCGTGTGGCCGGTGTACCGATGTGGCGGACTCTAGCCAGCCATATTTCGGAGCGTCAATTTCGAATTCTGCTGAACGAGAGGAATTTCAGAAAAATTCCGGTGAATGGAACGGTTGAAGGAAGCGCGAGCGAATTGTTCCGCTGGATGACGCGTGGCAAAGCCGCGAAACGCACGCGTCAATCCCGTGCACACCCTGATGCCCGTGGAATTTCGGCGCGACGACAATGGCGGCTACCGTATTCCGTTCAATGAAATCATCGAGGAGAGCCGGCATGCAGGAACCCCATTCGACCGGAACGTCGCCGGCCGCACGCGCGCCGCGCCCGGACGAAGACGTCGTGGACCCGGTCGATACGGCCGGCGCACCGGGCGCCGGCATGCTGCAGCGCGCGTTCGCGATCCTGCGCGCGCTGGCCGGCATGCAGCAGGACGGCGTGCGCGTCACGCATCTGGCAAAGGCCGTCGGTCTCACGCAGGGCACCGCGCACCGGATCCTGCAATCGCTGATCGCCGAAGGGATGGTCGAACAGGACGAGCAGTCGAAGCTGTATCGGCTGAGTGTCGACTTCTTCGCGCTCGCCGCGCAGGCCGGCAACCCGAGCAGCATGCGCACGTTGTGCCGTCCCGCGCTGCTGAGGCTGTGCGCGAGCCTCGGCGAGACCATCTTTCTGCTCGTGAAGAGCGGCTTCGACGCGGTGTGTCTCGACCTGTGCGAAGGCCCGTTTCCGATCCGTTCGTTTACCGGTGACATCGGCGGCCGCATCGCGCTCGGCGTCGGGCAAGGCAGTCTTGCGATCCTCGCGTTCCTGCCTGAAGCCGAACGAGAGGAAGTGATCCGCTTCAACGTGCCGCGCATTCGCGGCTACGGCGTGCTCGACGAGGTGTACCTGCGTACCGAGATCGAACGCGTGCGGCAGCTCGGCTACGCGGGCCGCAACAGCGGCGTGCTCGACGGGATGGCCGGCGTCGCGGTGCCGATCCTCGATCGCACCGGCTATCCGGTCGGCGCGTTGAGCGTCGGCACGCTCGCGTCACGCCTTGGCGACGACCGGATGCCGATGGTCGTCGAACTGCTGCGGCGCCAGGCTGACACGATCGGGCCGCGGACCAATCCGTTCGACGCCGCGTTGCGGCGGCCGATGCACGGGCTATCAGGGAAAACCGTATAGCCGCGTCGGGCGTCGCCGTTTCGTCAGCTTGCTTACGCGCGCCATTCACGTCCGATCAAAACGTACCGCGTCCAGCCGGCCTGCGTGCTTTCGTTTCCCTTGCGGGGTCGCGTGATTCCGGCTCATTTTCTCTTCATTGCCTCCCATTCGATTTTCAACTGCCGCCCAGTTGAACATTTCATTTCTTGATGCCGTTACGGCTGGATACCATCCAGCCACTGTCTAGACAAGCCGACCGGCGCGTATGGGCAGGATCAATAAAACACGACATCGATGAGCAGGTTTGGAGAGGAGATGATGGAGATGGTGCGATTGAAGGGTGGGAAGACGGGCGCCGCATTGGGCGCGGCGATCGCAATGCTGTTCGCCGGCGCCGCGCACGCGCAGTCGACGGTGACGCTGTACGGGATCGTCGATGCAGGCGTGACCTATACGAACAACACGACGGGCCATTCGCTGTGGCAGTTCACGGGCGGCAACGAGTCGGGCCCGCGCTGGGGCTTGATCGGCTCCGAGGATCTCGGCGGCGGCCTGAAGGCGAACTTCAAGCTCGAGAACGGCTTCAACGTCGCGAACGGCGCGCTCGGGCAGGGCGGCCGGATGTTCGGGCGGTCGGCGTGGGTCGGCCTGAGCGGCACGAACTGGGGCGCGGTGACACTCGGCCGCCAGTACAACTCGACGCAGGACATCCTCGGTTCGCTGCAGATGAGCAGCTTCCTCGCGCAGTACTCGACGCACCCGTTCGACAACGACGACATCAACAACACGTTCCGCACCAACAACGCGGTCAAGTACATCTCGCCGACGATCGCCGGCCTGCAGGCGAACCTGATGTACGGGTTCTCGAATTCGACGGGCTTCTCCAACGACAACACGTGGAGCGCGGGCGTCACATACGTGAACGGGCCGCTCAACGCGGGCGCCGCCTATGCGCGCGTGAACCACCCGGCGAGCAGCGCGACGGGCGCCGTCGCGTCCGACAACTACTTCCCTGCGTCGGCCTCGGTGTTCGGCGCCGGCCTGTCGAGTGCGGTGCGCCAGCAGATCTGGGGCGCGGGCGGCAGCTACGCGATCGGGCAGGCGACGCTCGGCCTGTTGTACACGGGCTCGAACTTCGGGCAGGCGACGGGCGGCGCACTGCGCTTCAACAACTACGAAGGCAGCCTGCGCTACCTGATCACGCCCGCGCTGATGGCCGCCGGCGGCTACACCTATACGAAGGTCGCGCGTGGCGGCGACAGCGGCCACTACCAGCAGGTGTCGGCCGGCGTGCAGTACCTGCTGTCCAAGCGTACCGACGTGTACGTGAACGGCTTCTACCAGAAGGCGTCGTCGTCGGTGGGCACTGCGTGGATCGAGGGCGCCAACGGCCCGTCGTCGACGACGTCGCAAGTGGCGGTGGTGGCCGGCATCCGCACGAAGTTCTGATGTCCTGACGCGTTTGCGCGTCTTCCGGAGGAGACTCACATGAAATTCAAACTGTTGCTGGCGGCGCTGCCGTTCGTCGGGATGTATGCAGGCGGCTCGCTCGCCGAGGCACGTCCGTTGCTGTTCGGGTTGCCGTTCCTGCTCGTCTGGAACCTGATCTGGATGGCGGCGACC
This sequence comes from Burkholderia sp. BCC1999, assembly GCF_905339975.1. NCBI lineage: Bacteria > Pseudomonadati > Pseudomonadota > Betaproteobacteria > Burkholderiales > Burkholderiaceae > Burkholderia > Burkholderia sp. BCC1999. The sequence goes on from NZ_CAJPHP010000006.1 coordinate 45,027, forward strand.
GCCGTGATCCTCGCGATCCTGTTCCATCTCGACGAGCGCGACGCGGCCCGCGACGGCCGCACGGGAGACGCGCGATGAACGCTTCGATCATCATCATCGCGGCGTTCGCCGTGTTCGCGCTGGCGATCGGCGTGATGGCGCGCCGCGGCCGCAAGCTCACGCTCGAACAGTGGGCGGTCGGCGGGCGCGGCTTCGGCTCGCTGCTCACGTTCCTGCTGATGGCCGGCGAGGCGTTCTCGACGTTCTCGTTCCTCGGCGCGAGCGGCTGGACCTACAGCAAGGGCGTGCCGGCGTTCTACATCCTGTCGTACGGCTGCCTCGCGTTCGTGATCGGCTACTGGATGCTGCCGGCGATCTGGCGTTACGCGAAGGAGCGCGGGCTCGTGTCGTTCGCCGATTACTTCGCGTCGAAGTACGACAGCCGCGCGATCGGCGTGCTGGTGTCGATCGTCGCGGTGTTCGCGATGGTGTCGCTGCTGATGATCCAGCTGCGCGGGCTCGGCGTGATCGTGTCGGAGATGTCGTACGGGCTGATTCCGCAGTCGGCCGCGATCTGGATCGCGGCGACGCTGATGGCCGTGTACATGGTCGTGTCGGGCATCCACGGGTCGGCGAGCATCGCGATTTTCAAGGACGTGCTGATCCTCGCGATCGCGATCTTCCTCGGCCTGTACCTGCCGATGCATTACTACGGCGGCCTCGGCGAGATGTTCGCGAAGATCGACGCCGCGCATCCCGAACTGCTGCGCATGCCCGAGCACGGCTTCAACCTGAGCTGGTACAACTCGACGATCCTGCTCACGTCGCTCGGCTACTACCTGTATCCGCACGGCTTCACGGCGATCTACGTCGCGAAGGACGAGCGCGCGCTGCGCCGCAACGTGATCCTGATGCCGCTGTACCAGGTGCTGATCGCGTTCCTGTTCCTGGTCGGCTTCGCGGCCGTGATGACCGTGCACGGGCTCGAAGGCGCGCAGACCGATCTCGCGCTGTTGCGCCTCGTGAAGCAGACGTTCCCCGCGTGGTTCGTCGGCATCGTCGGCGGCACGGGCCTGCTCACTGCGCTGGTGCCGGGCTCGCTGATCATGCTCAACGCGTCGACGACGATCGCGCGCAACATCTACCGCGAGGGCTTCGCGCCGAACGCGACCGACCGCGAAGTGACGCGCGTCGCGCGGATCGCGCTGCCGATCTTCACGCTGGTGGTCGTCTACTTCGTGCTGCGCGGCGGTGCGACCTTCGTGACGCTCGCGATCTTCTCGTCGAGCCTGCTCACGCAACTCGTGCCGATGCTCGCATCGAGTTTCCTGAAGCGGCCGTTCGGCACGCGTGAAGGCGCATTCGCGGGCATCGTCGCCGGCGCGATCGTGATTGCGATGACGAACTACTATGGCGTGACGCTCGCATCGCTGTTCCCCGGCGCATCGAACACGTTCACGTCGATCAACCCCGGGCTCATCGCGCTCGCAGTGAACGCGGTGGTGTTCATCGCGATCAGCGCGGTACAGCGCAAGCTGAAGGCGCGTGTTGCGGCGCCGGTGCGCTCCGCGTGACAGTTGCTTCGCCGTTTCGCGGTCAGGCCGCCGGGCAGCCGCCCGGCGGCTTTGCCGTTTGACGGCGCCCCGACCCATTCGAACGACAACAGGACACCACGTCATGACTACCGAGGACAAGCGCGAAACGATCGATACGCTGATCGTGAACGGCTGCGTGATCACGATGGACCCGCAGCGGCACGTGATCGAGAACGGCGCGGTTGCCGTTGATGGCGACCGCATCGTCGCCGTCGGCAGCACCGATGAACTGCAGGCACGCTACCGTGCGACGCGCACGATCGACGCGCGCCGCAAGGCCGTGCTGCCGGGCCTGATCGATGCGCATGCGCACGCGGGCCACGCGATGCTGCGCACGATCGGCGGCGCGGACGGCGATGCATGGTCGGCCGCGGCCGAGACGATTTACACGCGCGCATCGGACGAGGCGTTCTGGGAAACCGAATCGCATCTCGCCGCGCTCGAACGGCTGAAGGCCGGCGTGACGACGGGCGTGTCGCTGCTCGGCGGCGGCAACTCGATCATGCGCGTCGACGACCCGGTCTATGCGCGACGTCATTGCGACGCGGTCGTGCGCACCGGCACGCGCTCGATCGTCGCGGTCGGCCCGTCGCGTCCGCCCGCGCCGCGCGCGTACACGCGCCACACGCCGGACGGCAGCGATACGCGCGACATCGATTTCGATACGATGTACGACGTGTGCGAGCGCATCGTCGACGAATGCCACGGCGATGCCGACGGCCGCATCCGGATCGCGCTGACGCTGCCCGTGTACGGCCCCGAGCACGACCCGGAACTTGCGCAGTACGAGCAAGACTTCCGCGACCAGGCCGTACGCTACGGCGCGCTCGCGCGCGGGCGCGGGCTGACGTTCACGCAGGACGGCCATCGTGCCGGCACGCTCGCGTTCGCGCATCGCGAGCTCGGGCTGCTCGGGCCGACGTCGTTCATGTCGCACAGCATCGACCTGACCGAAGACGACATCGCGGCATGCGTGGAAACGGGTACGGCGATCGTCCACAACCCGAGCGCGATCATGTCGATCATCGGGCGCTGCCCGGTGCCCGAGCTGATCGATGCGGGCGTGACGGTGGCGATCGCGTCGGACGGTGCGGCGCCCGATCGCGGCTACGACATGTTCCGCCACATGTGGCAGTGCATGCACTACCACCGCCGGCATTTCCGCGACCCGGACGTGCTGCCGCACGGCAAGGTGCTGGAGATGGTGACGATCGATGCGGCGAAGGCGCTGTCGATCGATCACGAAGTCGGGTCGCTCGAAGCCGGCAAGTTCGCCGACATCATCCTCGTCGACCTGTTCCGGCCGCACATGATGCCGATGAACATGCCGGTGTATCGCGTGACGTGCTTCGCGAATGCGGCCGACGTGTGCATGACGATGGTCGGCGGCCGTGTGCTGATGGAGGACCGCCGTGTGCTGTCGGTCGATGAAGGCGAGGTGCTCGAGCGCGTGAACGAAGTCGCGGAAACGATGATTCGGCGCAGCGGCTTGCGTCATCTGCTCGACGAGCCGAAGACGCTGTGGGGGCGTAGCCACTACTGAGTCATCGCGAGAGCGCGACCGGTGAATGGCGCAGCGCCCGTTTGAATGGAGTGGCGTTTTTCGAGGGTTATATGACCTTTGCGCCACCTGCCTCACGTTCCATACTTCAGTCGAAGATCAGGCCGGGAACAGCGCACGAACGCGATGGCGTTTCGAGCTTCCGGCCTGATCCATCACGACATGAAAAGGAACCGAAGATGAGGCTCAGGAACAAGACAGCGTTGATCACGGGTGGCACCAGCGGCATCGGTCTCGCCACCGCGAAGCTGTTCATTTCAGAAGGTGCACGCGTAGCGGTAACCGGCCGCGATGAAGCCGTGTTCGAGCGCGTGAAGGCCGAGCTGGGCGAGAACGCGATCGTCCTCAAGGGCGACGTCCGTTCGCTCGCGGACATGCGGGCGATTGCCGCCGAGGTCAAAGAAAAGTTCGGCGGCCTGGATATCGTGTTCGCCAACGCCGGCTGGGCGTTTCCGTCCGCGGCCAACGACATCGACGACGCACTCTACAACGAGATCATGGACATCAACGTCAAGGGCGTGGTGTTCACGCTTCAGGCGGTGTTGCCGGACTTGCGGGAAGGGTCGTCCGTCATCCTGAATACCTCGTTCGTCGCGCAGACCGGCAAGCACGGCATCTCGTTGACGGCGGCCGCGAAAGCCGCCGTACGATCGCTGGCCCGCAGCTGGTCCTACGAGTTCCTCGACCGGAAAATCCGCTTCAACGCGATCGCCCCCGGTGCGATCGACACGCCGCTGCTCTCCAAATGGGGCATGCCCGACGAATGGGTTCGCGACCGCAAGGCCGCGTTCGCCGAAGCGATTCCGGTCGGCCGCATGGGCAAGGCCGAGGACATTGCCAACGCGGCACTGTATCTCGCCAGCGACGAATCCTCCTACGTTGTCGGCACCGAACTGGTCGTCGATGGCGGTGCGTCGCAGCTTTAGGCCGGCGGCTCGCGATTCCAGAGCCCGATACGTCATCGCGGCTCATCCACACCCTGATCTCACGTCCGCCTCGCCGTTCGTCGTGGCGGTTGTTCAATCCGGCCCGGCCTGGATGCGTTCGCGGCAGGGGCCGCAGTGCAAGGAGAAATCATCTTGACCGACAGTATCGATAGCGACGCTTCCGTAACCCAACTCACCCGGGCCGGTCGTTCGCGGCGCGATGTTCTCAAGCTGGGCAGCGTCGCCACGCTCGGCGCCGTGCTGGGCGGCGGCGCCTTGCTCGGGCATGCCACACCCGCGCTCGCGCAAGCAGGCGGTGACGGCGAACTTGCCCCGAACGATCCGCTCAATATCCTGATCGTCAATTACGACGGCGGAACGCTTCTCGACTTCGCGGGGCCCAGCGAGATTTTTCACCGGCTGCCGAATACGAACGTTCGCTACGCGAGCCTCAATGGCGGCAACGTGACGCTCGAATTCGGCGTCGTGTACGGCAATACCGAACGGCTCGCCGATATCGAGAAGACGGACCTGATTCTGGTGCCCGGCGGATCCGATTTGAGCGTGCCGATGCGACCGGAGTATCAGGCGCAGATCCGGCGTCTGGCACAAGGTGCCAAACACGTGACGTCGGTGTGCAACGGATCGCTGGTGCTTGCCGCAACGGGCGTGCTCAAGGGCAAGCGCAGCGCCTGTCACTGGGCCTTCGTCAACAAGCTGTCGGAATACGGTGCCATTCCCGTTCCCGAGCGCTTCGTCGAAGACGACAACGGCCGCTTCATGAGCGGTGGCGGCGTGACGGCGGGCATCGACTTCGCCCTGCGCGTGGCCGCGAAGTTGCGCGGCCAACGGGCCGCCGAATTCACGCAACTCGTGATCGAATACGATCCCGCTCCGCCGTTCCATTCCGGTCATCCGAGGGACGCACGGCCGGACGTGATCGCGATGGTCGACAAGAAACTGCCGGGCGCATCGAGGGGGCTCGCACGAATCCCCGGCGTTCGCTGAGCGCCTGCAGCCAATGTGCACGAGGCCATCCGCTGGCCTCGATGAACGCCGCAGGCGACGCCGCCTGCGCCATCTGCTCATTCGGGCAACCGCTTCAATTCAAGCCAAAACCGGAAATCACTCGATGCAACAGATTCGCTTTTGTACTGCTGCGCTTGCAGCGTGCGTGTCCTTCTTCGCATTCACCGCGCCGGCTGTCGCCGGTGGTTCGCAACGTCCGCCCGAAGCGGCCATCAAGGCTGAAAATGCGCGATGGGCCGATGCCTTTGCACGAGGGGACTATGAGGCGATCGGCCGCCTCTATACCGACGACGGCGCGCTCTTGCCGCTCGGCGGCGACAAGGTCGCGGGGCGCCGCGCGATCGTGGCGTACTTCGCCAACGGGTATGCCGGATCGAAACCCGGCACCGTCTCGTTCAGCAATTACGAGTTCTACGGTGACGACCGGGTCGTGACGGAGGTGTCGGATGCGGAGGTGCGCGACCACGAAGGAAAGCTCAAGATTCGCGCGAAGCAGATCCTCGTCTTCCTGAAGCAGGGTGGCGCCTGGAAGCTGCATCGCGACATGTGGAACGATTACGCGCCCGTCAAGACCGACGGCCATTGAGCGTCAGGCTATTGGCGCGTCACGCACCGACGCGCTGCCAGCCCGCCAGACGGACGTTGACCGCAAAGCGTGCTGATCGGCCGGCGGTCGATCAGCGTGCCGCGTTCGATCGGCTCTCGCGCCGAATCGCTTGCGGCGGGTGTCCGTGCAGTTTGATGAAGGCCCGCCGCATCCGTTCCGGATCGGTGAATCCCACCGCCAGCGCAATCTGTTCGATCGGTTCGCTGCCACCCTGCAGGCGCAGCCTCGCGGCTTCGACGCGCAAGCGTTCGACCGCCTTCGCAGGTGTTTCACCGGTTTCGCGCCGGAAGGCACGCCCGAACTGCCGCAAACTCAATCGCGCGGCATCCGCGAGTCGTTCGACAGGCAGCGCTTCGGCCAGATGTTCCCGCGCAAAATTCAGCGCGATGCGGATCCGATCCGACTCCGGTTCCATCTGCGACATCGCCGAGAATTGCGACTGCCCGCCTGGCCGACGATACGGAACGACCAGCAGCCGGGAGACAGCGCGCGCAATCTCCGCACCCATGTCTGTTTCGATGATGCCGAGCGCCAGGTCGATGCCGGAGGCGATGCCCGCCGACGTCCAGACGCGGCCATCCACGACATAGATACTGTCGCCGTCGACTTTGATGCGAGGGAAGCGCGACTGCATCAGCGCGGCGTACCGCCAGTGCGTCGCGGCCCTCAAGCCGTCCAGCGAGCCGGTTTCCGCGAGCAGAAACGCGCCCGTGCACACGCTGGCTACCCGCGAGGTCCTGGCAGTCAGTTTTTTGGCCGCGGCGACATTTTCCGGTGTCTGCATCGGCTCGATATCGCCGCCCACGAACACGACGGTGTCGAACGTGCGCCTTCCGACCGGCCTGGTCTCGATCGAGAGACCCGTATTGCCCTGAATCGGGCCGCCGGCTTGCGAGATGACATGAAGGTCATAGGGCATATGGCCGGCCGCCGTGGCCACCTGATTGAAGGCCGACAGCGGCCCGCCAAGATCAAGCGCATCGTAGCCGCGGCAAACGAAGAATCCAATTCGATGCATGACAGGGCAGATACCGGAAACTCGGGAAGGCGTATTTTACCGAGAACCCTCAAATAGTGTCACTCAGCCTGAAACGAGGGAAATACGTCGTTGACGTCACCATCGATTGCCTGCACGGCCGACAAGACGCGACGAGCCGTAAACGCAAAACGCCCCGTCGTTTGCCGGCGGGGCGCGGTTGTCATGCGGTTGCGGAGATCAGCGACGGTAGATGTATTCCAGGTCGGTCGATTCGCCGACGTGGAAATCGTACGTGCCGACCTGCCTGAAGCCTGCCTTCTCGTAGAACGCGATGGCCTTCGCGTTGCCGGACCACACGCCCAGCCATACCGGCCCGGGGCGTTCGTCGGCGAGATAATCCAGCGCGGCGTCGAACAACGCACGTCCGGCGCCGGTACCCTGCGTACCGCGTCGAAGGTAGATCTGATGGATCTCGCCCGACCCTGCCGCGACTTCCGGGTGCGGGAGCTTGCACGGCCCCGCGAGGGCATAGCCGACCAGCGTGCCGTCGTCGCCTTCGGCGACCCACGTACGGCACTGCGGGTCGATGAGCTGTTCGCTGACCGTTGCGACCGAGTAACTGCGGGCCTCGTACGCGGCAAGATCGTTCGGTGGGTAGTCGATGCCGAAGCCGTCCTGCAGAAAGGTTTCGCGAAACGTATCGCGCTTCAAGTCGGCAAGCGGGGCTGCATCGGCCAGTGTCGCAACGCGGATCAACATCGGAAGTGTCTCGCTTCGGTAGTCGGGCGGACAGTGTATCGCGAGCGACAGCCGGCCGGTGCATCGTTACCCGCTAACCGGTGATCGTCGCCGTCGGGCGCACGACGATCTCGTTCACGTCGACATCGGCGGGCTGTGCGATCGCATACGCAATGGCTGCCGCGATCGCTTCCGGTTCGAGCGCGATGCTGCGATACCGCGCCATCGCTTCGGCGGCGACCGGGTCCGTGATCGTGTCGGCCAGCTCGGACGTCACGACACCGGGGCAGATGCTCGTGACGCGCAGCTTGTCGTTCTCCTGGCGCAAGCCGTCGGAAATCGCGCGCACCGCATACTTCGTCGCGCAATAGACGGCGGCCGTCGGCGAGACGCGCAATCCGCCGATCGACGACACGTTGATGATCTGGCCGAAACCCTGGCGATTCATCACCGGCAATGCGGCCGCGATGCCGTATAGCACGCCCTTGATGTTGACGTCGATCATGCGGTCCCATTCGTCGACCTTCAGCGACGCCATCGGCGACAGCGGCATCACGCCCGCATTGTTGACGATGACGTCGATATGGCCATACTCGGCGAGCGCGGCTTCGACGAACGCGTCGTTGTCGTCGCGCTTCGTGACGTCGAGCGCACGCCACGCCGCCGTGCCGCCCTTGGCGCGAATGTTGCCGGCGAGGTCCGCAAGACGCTCGGTGCGACGCGCGCCGAGCATCAGGCGCGCGCCGCGCTCGCCCAGATAGCGGGCCGTGGCCTCGCCGATCCCGCTGCTCGCGCCGGTGATCAGGATCACTTTCTGTTCGATGTTGTGGCTGGACATGTTCGTTCCTCGGTTCAGGGTGAAGAGTCGACAGCATCGCGCGGAAGGGGGCGCAGCCGTTATCCTGCGACTCCGCATTTCTTGCACGATTCTCCGAAAATGCAGCGAAGGCGATACGCGCCGCGATTCAGCATGCGACACTCGGCACGTGGAAAAAATCGATGATCTCGCGGCGCTGATCGCCCGCCATGCGCGGGCGGACGGCGCCGTGGAAACGGCGATTAAGGGTCTGGGCCTGTTGCGTTCGTCGGCTGAAACGGAGCCCGTGCATACGCTCTACGAGCCGTCCTGCTGCATCGTCGCGCAGGGCCGGAAGCGCGCGGTGGTCGGTGGCCGCGCGTATCAGTACGATCCTTCGAACTACCTGATCGTCGGCCTCGACTTGCCGGTGATCGGGGCGGTGATCGAGGCCAGCGTGGCGCAGCCGTATCTCAGTGTGCGGTTGCCGCTGAATCGTCAGGCGCTCGCCGACATGCTGATGCACGATTCGACGAAGCCCGGGCGCGGCGACGCGCGCGGGTCGCCGGCGATCGCGGTGGAAGCCGCGACGCCGCACCTGATCGACGCGGCCACGCGGCTGCTGCATCTGCTCGACACGCCGGACGACATCCCGGCGCTCGCGCCGCTGATCGAGCGCGAGATTCTCTATCGCCTGTTGCGCGGCCCGCATGCGGACATGTTGCGTCAGGTCGCGTATCTGACCGGTCGCATCAACCGGATTCAGCGGGCGATTGCGTTCATCCGCCATCACTTCACGGAAGACTTCGCGATCGACGAGCTCGCCGCGCTGGCGGACATGAGCGTGTCGACATTCCACGCGCAATTCAAGGTCGCGACGCACATGAGCCCGCTGCGTTTTCGTGCGCGGATCCGCTTGCAGGAAGCGCGTCGTCTGATGCTGGCCGAAGGGCTGGGGGCGGCGGAGGCCGGGTTTCGTGTCGGGTACGAAAGCCCGTCCCAGTTCAGCCGCGAGTACGGGCGCCTGTTCAACACGCCGCCGAAGCGCGACACGGCAACACGAAAGGCGCTGGCGAGCGCCTGACCGGTGCGGCAACAATGCCGATGGTTGACCGCCAGCGGACATGCTAGGATTTCCATCAAACAACTTCGGAGACGCCGTGATGCCGTTCATCTGCGAAAACGTTGAATGTCGTGCCGTGCTGGCGCGCGGGCAGGTCAAGACTCACCAGGAGGGCGCCGGGTGGTGCTTCTACTGTCCGGACTGCAACACCAGGAACGAGTTGATGGATATCGGCACGGTGGTTGGCCACGTCGAGCTGGTTCAGCCGGAGCGGGCGAGCCCGCCGCACAAGGTCGTCGCGACCGCCAGGCCGCTGGACGACGGCACGTATGCGGCGCAGTTGCGCGTTCAGCGCGCGCTCGCGGTGAAAGGAACATTCGCGGCCGAAGAGCACTGGGATCAGCTCGGTGTATTCGGCGACGCGCAGGAAGCCGTCGCGCATGCGCGGTCGTTCGCAACGGACCTGTTGCAACGCGCGGCGTAGGATCCGGCCGCACGCCGGGTGGCGCGACATCGCGCCACGCGCGGATCGACGCGGACGTCACGACCGCGGATCCGCGCGCCGGATGTGACTTTCTCCGGTCCTGACATCACGCGTCGGTCTCGTAAAGCAGACCATATTCTCCTTTCGTTCGCGCGATGCGGGCGAAACCGGGTTCTCCTAAATGCATGCCCGCGATCAATAGCCCCTCCGAACTGACCCGGTCCAGCAGCCGTGATCGCGTGGCTGCGGCCTGGGTCGAGTCCTGGTCGAATGCAATCGACACGTCGGGCCGTTTGATCTGGATATGCGGGAAATGCACGATATCTCCCCACACGAGCAGGCCCTGATCGCCGGATTCGACGACGTATCCCGTGTGCCCGTCGGTATGCCCCGGTAGCGGCATCGCGCGGATGCCCGGCAACACGTCGCCCGCATCGAACAGACGAAGCCTGTCGCGATAGCCGTCGAATACCTGGCGCGCGATCAGGAAGTTGCCGCGGGCGCGCTCGCTGGCGCGGCTCAGATTGGCGTCGTCTTGCCAGAAGCCGACCTCCCGCCGATGGACGACCAGCTCCGCATGCGGAAACGTCACGTGTCCGGCGGCATTCACCAGCCCCCCGACATGGTCGGGATGCGCGTGCGTGAGCAGGATCGTGTCGATCGCGGACGGGGCGATGCCGGCCTCCAACAGATTGGCGATCAGGCGGCCGCCCCATTGCCGGATGCCGCCGGCCCCGGCGTCGATGAGGATCGTGCGGCCCGCGCCGCGCACCACGTAGCAATTGATATGGATGGCGGACGGTTCCTGCTGGCCGGCATCGTGCTGCATTCGGGTGGCTTCGGGCGTGTCGATATTCGACAGGACATCGAGGCTGGCGGTCAGGTAGCCGTCGCTGATCGCTGTTACCGTGAAATCGCCGACTCGCTGAAAGGGAAAAGTAACGGTGGACACAAGGCTTCTCCAGGCAAGCTAGTTTCGCGCGTGAATGCTCGGCGCGGCATGGCCAAAACAGCGGATGCGCGCGGTCAGGCCCGTGCGGCGAACGATCGCGTGATCGAGCGCTTCCATGAACCGGTTCATGATGTCGGGCGAACGAAACGCGTCGACGCGATACTGGATTTCCGCGAAAACGGGATGCCCGTGTCCATGCCGAACTTCCATGAAGATCACATGAACGTTCTTGAGTTCTGCATGGAGGACCTCGGTGCACAGGTCGACGCAGTCGCCGGACAGCGCGGCGAGGTCGTCGTCGGGCGGCATGCATCCCGCCTGAATATGAAAAGTCACGTTCGGCATGGCTGGCCTGCCTTGGTCAGTTGCGTGGTGATCGGTGCGTAAAGGTGTAGGCCGGCTGCGGCGTGCCCGGTCAGCAGGGCGTCGCGTCGGGGCAGGACGGCGAGCCAGCGGCGCGCCGGAAACTTCTCCAGCGCGACGGCCTGCATGGCGAGCGGGGTCACGCCCATGCGGATCAGCGGCTCGGGGCCGCTCTCGCACAGCACGAGCAGTTCGTCGGCCGCGACCGCCGGCGCGACGCCGATATCGCTGTAGAGATTGCGGTGCCAGTCGGTAATGTGCTGCTGCCATCTCGCGAAATTACCACCGCCTTTCTGGCGATATTCGTCCCCGGCCAGCACGTCGAGACCGTCGATCGTGTGGATGGCCAGGTAGACGGGGCAACCGTCGCCGATCGCCCTGAAGCGCTGCGACGTATGAAAACCCGTCACCGAGATGAGGGCCGGCAGCTTGTCGAGGCTGTAGAAGTTGTTCCATTCGGCTTCGCTGTCGCGGTCGGCGAAGCTGCATTCCACGGTGTAGATCATCAGATCGTCCTTCGTAACGGAGGGGCATCCTGCGGCGAACGCACGATGTTCAGTGCTGTGACGTAATGCTAATCTGATGTTTTCCGCATAAATATCGACAAAAAGTCAGCCTTCAGTGATGTTTGCTCAAGCTGGCGTCGAATTCCCCCGATCGGCGAGACCTCCATGCGACGCAAGATTCCAAGCAATTCCGCGCTCCTGGCCTTCGAGGCGGCGGCCCGACACGGGAGCTTCGCCCGCGCGGCCGACGAGCTGGCACGCACCGAAGGCGCGGTCAGCCGCCAGATCGGCCGGCTGGAGGCGTTTCTGGGCGTGACGCTGTTCGAGCGCGTCGGAAACCGGGTCCGGCTGGCGCCGAACGGCACGCGCTATGCGGTGCAGGTGCGGGAGATCCTGGACCGGCTGGAGCGCGACAGCCTGTATCTGATGGGGCAGCCCGCCGAGGGCGCGAGCCTCGATATCGCCGCGATCCCGACCTTCGCCACGCGCTGGCTGATTCCCCGGTTGAAGCGCTTTCAGGATCGCCACCCGAACATCACCGTGCATATCGCCGAACGGATGGACCCATTCCTGCTCGCGGGCAGCGGTTTCGACGCAGCCATTCATTTCGAACATCCGGCATGGGCCGGCATGCATCTGCATCCGCTGCTGGAGGAAGTGCTGGTGCCGGTCTGCAGTCCGGCGCTTCTGAAGGGCGCGGGGAAGAACGCGTCGCTGGACGCGCTGCCGCGCCTGCATCGGCGGCAGAATCCCGATGCCTGGCAGACGTACGCGGAAGCGGCCGGTATTGCGCTGACCAATTCGGCGGTCGGCCCCCGATACGATCTCCATTCGATGCTGATCGAGGCGGCACTGGCTGGCCTGGGCGTGGCATTGGTGCCGCGTCTTTACATCGGGGCGGAGCTTGAGCAGGGCCGCCTGGTCGCGCCCTGGCCGGACGGGAAGGCCGTGACCAAGACCTTCTGCCTCGTGCTTCCGGAACCGGTCGAATCGAGCGGGGGGCCGGTACGGGCTTTTGCGACATGGATGCTGGAAGAGGCCGGTGGCGGCGCGCGTTGACGCAGCCACCGATGCGCGTCGCGAATGCGTCGTGATTTGATCTACGATAGGCGCGATACCACCATTCCACGATGCAAGGACGTCATGCACATTGCCATCCTGACTTTCGAGGGCTTCAACGAACTCGACTCGCTGATCGCGTTCGGCCTGCTTAACCGGATCAAGACGCCCGGCTGGCGCGTATCGATTGCAAGCCCGGTGCCGCGGCCGCGGTCGATGAACGGTCTGGTGCTGGACGCACACGTGTCGTTGCAGGAGGCATGCGACGCCGACGCGGTGCTGGTCGGCAGCGGCGCACTGACGCGGGACGTCGTGCGCGATGCCGCGCTGATGGCGCAGTTGAAGCTCGATCCGGCGCGCCAACTGCTGGGCGCGCAATGCTCGGGCACGCTGATACTCGCGAAGCTGGGCCTGTTGAACGACGTGCCGGCCTGCACCGACCTGACCACCAGGCCGTGGGTCGAGGAGGCGGGCGTGGCCGTGCTCGATCAGCCGTTCGTGGCGCGGGGGAATGTGGCGACCTCGGGCGGATGCCTGGCGTCGCACTATCTGGCGGCCTGGGTCATCGCGCGCCTGGAGGGCGTCGAGGCCGCGCGCAGCGCGATTCACTACGTCGCGCCGGTGGGGGAGAAGGAGGCTTACGTGACGCGTGCGATCGGGAACATTGCGCCGTTCCTCTGATCGCGTTCTCGAACGGCATTCAGGAAGGACGATTCGCGAAGGGGCGTTGCGCGCCGATGCGCAACGCCCCTTCATTGATTCCGCGCGCGTCCGTCAGTTGTAGATATCGAACGAGAAATACTTCTTCGCGATCCGCTGATACGTCCCGTCCTGAATCAGGCTCGCGAGCGCCTGGTTGATCTGCGTACGCAGCGCGTCGTCGTCCTTGCGCACGCCGATTGCCGAACCCACGCCGAGCGTCTTCGGATCATGCAGCGCCGGCCCCGCGAATTCGAAATTCGCACCCTTCGCGGTCTTCAGGAAACCGAGGTCGGCCTGCACCGACGACTGCAGCGACGCATCGAGCCGGCCCGACAGCAAGTCCTGGTACACGAGATCCTGCGTCTGGTACGTGCGGACGATCACACCCTTCGGTTCCCAGTACGTGCGTGCATAGGTTTCCTGCGTCGACCCCTGCTCGACGCCGACGCTCTTGCCCTGCAGCGACTCGGCCGTTGGCTGCAGGTTCGACCCGCGCCGCGCGACGAGGCGCGGCGGCACATTGTTGATCTTGTCGGTGAACGCGATCTGCGCGAGCCGCTTCTCGGTCACGCTCATCGACGACAGCACGCCGTCGAACTTGCGTGCCTTCAACGCCGGGATCATGCCGTCGAAGGCGTTTTCGACCCACACGCAGCGCACCTTCATCCGCTCGCAGATCGCGTTGCCGAGATCGATGTCGAAGCCGACGAGCTTGCCGTCGGGTGCGAGCGATTCGAACGGCGCATAGCTGGGATCGACGCCGAGGCGCAGCACTGCCGGGTCTTTCGCGGCGGCGGCGCCTGCCGTCAGCGCGAGCGCGACGGCCAGAACGAGCTTTTTCATGATTGTCTCCATTACCGATTGATGTTGTTTGTCGTGAAGCGAACAGGCGGCCGATGGGCGTGACGACCCGCGCCCGGCCATGCGCGGGCGGCTGGACGGCCGCCGGAAGCGGCGGCGAAACGTCCGGATTCGAAGGGGGTTAGCGGGCGGCGCCGGTGATGCGCGCCATGCTGTGCCGGTAGCCGGCGGGCGAGAACGCGGCGTTCAGCACGGCCATCGATGCGATCACGCCGAGATGCATCCACCACGCGATCGCAAAGCCGCCGCCCGCGTCGCGCAGCCAGCCGATCAGCCAGGGGCTGGCCGCGACGGTCAGGAAGCCGATGCCCTGCACGAACGCGGCGAGCGCGCCGGCGAGCCGCGCATCGGGCAAGTGGTCGAGCGTGACGATCAGGCTCATCGAGAAGAAGCCGCCGAGACCGAGGCCGACGCTCGCGACCCAGAACCATGGCGCAAGCTCGGGCAGCGTCGCGAACCCGGCGAAGCCGGCTGCCTGCAGCGCGAGCGTGAGCCACAGCACGGGGCGGCGGTCGGACGAACGTTTCGCGAGCATCGGCATCGCCAGTGCGCCGGTCGCCTGGAACAGCGCCATCCACGCGAGCAGGTTGCCGCTCGTCTGCGGGCTCATGCCGACGCTGCGGTAGAACGCGGGCAGCCACGCGACGAGGCTCGCATAGCCGCTGTTGCTGAGACCGAAGAACAGCGCGAGCTGCCATGCGCGCGGCACGCGGGCGAACGCGCTGACCGGCGCCGTGGCGGCCGCTGCGTGCACGGCGTCGCGCGGCGCTTTCGCGCGCCACAGCGCGAGCGTGACGAGCGCAGGCACGGCCCACACGGCGAGCGCCAGATGCCAGCCGCCGTGCGCGGCGAGCCACGGTGCGGCGACCGCGCCGAACGCACCGCCGCCGACGAGCGCGGCCGAATAGAGGCCCATCGCGAGCGGCAGCCGGTCGACGAACCAGCGTTTCGCGAGGCCCGGCACGAGCGCCTGCACGACCGCGACGCCGGCGCCTGCCGCGATCGCGGTCGCGATCAGGCCCGTGCTGCCGCCGGTCCACAGGCGCGCCGTGCAGCCGGCCGCGATCAGCGCGAGCGCGGCGGTCAGCGCGCGCCGCTCGCCGATGCGCCGCGCGAGCCCGACGCCGACACCGGCGACGACGCCCATCAGCACGAACGGCAGCGTGGTCAGCAGCGCGGCCGCGCGAAAGCCGAGGCCCGTGTCGGCGCGCACGACGTCGAGCACGGGGCCGAACGCGGTCAGGAACGGACGCAGGTTGAGGCCGGCCAGCACCAGCAGCGCGAGCGCGCCATAGGACACGGAAGCCGCGTGCGGGCGGGTTGCGGCTTGCGCGGTGCCGGGGTCGGTCATCGGAATGCTCCAGGGAGGGGCCGGTGGCCCTGTGATGCGATGCCGAAAGGGTAAGCGCGCGCTACGCCAGGAGAAAATTAAATATTCGACTGGGAATCAGTGCGGAATACGATGGCGCGCGCGGGCCGATGGGGCCGGATGGACGCGGCCCGTCGCGTGCCTATGCAGCCGGTGCCGGCATCGCACCGGCCTGTTCGCGGGCCGCGACGAGCGCCCGGATGCGTGCGCGGTCGGCCGGCGTCGCCGGCGTGAAGATCACGAGGCTCAGGTCGGGGCGGCCGGTCACCGAGAACGCCGAATATTCGAGCGCGATCCGGCCTGCTTGCGGGTGGCGGATCTCTTTCGTCCCTTCGTCATGCGAATGGATATCGTGGTCGCGCCACATCGCATCGAATTCGGCGCTCGTCGCGCGCATCTCGTCGACGAACGCCTGCACGGCCCGCGTCGCGCCGCCGCGCGCGACATCCGCGCGAAACGCGCCGACCGCGAACCGCGCGACGCGCTCCCAGTTCGGCTGCGCGTAGCGCACCCCCGCGTCGACGAAAATCAGCCGCAGGATGTTGCGCGCGGCCGGCGGCAGCGTCGCATAGTCGGTCAGCGTGGCGGCCGCCGCGTCGTTCCACGCGACGACGTCCCACGTCGCGGAGCGCACGATCGCGGGGCTCGCGTCGAGCGAATCGAGCACGTGCTGCAGGCGTGGCGTCACGCTGGCCGGTGCGTGATAGTGCACTTCGGGCGGGTGGCCGACGCCGATCAGGAACAGGTGCTCCCGTTCCGCTTCGTTCAGCATCAGCGCGCGGGCGAGCCGGTCGAGCACGTCGGCCGACGGTGCGCCGCCGCGCCCCTGTTCGAGCCACGTGTACCACGCGGCGCTCACGTGGGCACGCTGCGCGACTTCCTCGCGTCGCAGGCCCGGCGTGCGGCGGCGCGTGGCCGGCAGCCCGAGCGCGGCCGGGTCGAGTTTCTCGCGGTGGTCCCGCAGGTACGCGCCGAGCAGGTTGTCGGGGGCGTCAGCCATATCCTGTTAGTTCGTTTACCGGTAAACCGTCACGACTTCACCGCGCGCGGCCCTCGGCAGATAGTAAGCCTCCATTCCATCCGGAGGTGCTGAACATGCGTGTCTTTGTTACTGGGGCGTCGGGATTCGTCGGCTCGGCCGTCGTCGCCGAACTCGTGGCCGCCGGGCATTCGGTGCTCGGCCTTGCGCGCTCCGATGCGGCCGCCGCGTCGGTCGCGGCCGCGGGGGCCGACTTGCATCGCGGGTCGCTGGAGGATCTCGACAGCCTGACGCGCGGCGCCGAACGCGCCGACGCGGTGATCCACACGGGATTCAATCACGACTTCTCGCGCTTCGCGCAGAACTGCGAACTCGACCGCCGCGCGATCGAGACGATCGGCGCGGTCCTCGCGGGTTCGTCGCGGCCGCTGGTCGTCACGTCGGGGCTCGCGCTCGTCGCGCCCGGCCGCGCGGCGACCGAGGACGATCCGCACGTGCCCGTGTCGTCGGCCTATCCGCGTGCGTCAGAAGCGACCGCGGTCGCGCTCGAGGCGCGCGGTGTGCATGCGTCGGTCGTGCGCCTGCCGCCGTCCGTGCACGGCGACGGCGATCACGGCTTCGTGCCGCGGCTGATTGCATTTGCACGGGAGAAGGGGGCGTCGGCCTTTATCGGCGACGGCGGCAATCGCTGGCCGGCCGTGCACCGGCTCGACGCGGCGCGCGTGTACCGGCTCGCGATCGAACGCGGCACGGCCGGCGCGCGCTATCACGCGGTCGACGATACCGGTGTGCCGTTTCGCGAGATCGCGCAAGTGATCGGCCGGCGGCTGAACGTGCCGGTCGTCGCGAAATCGAGCGCGGAAGTGGGCGAGCATTTCGGCTGGTTCGCGATGTTTGCCGGGATGGATGCGCCGGCAACCAGCGAGCGCACGCGCGCATGGCTCGACTGGGCGCCGACGCAGCCGCGGCTGCTGGCCGATATCGACCGGCCGCGGTACTTCGACAACTGAGCGGGCGGCGTGCGCCGCCCGCCGCGCACGGGTCAGACCGTGACGACGATCTTCCCGACCTGCGCACCGGCTTCCATGTAGCGGTGCGCGTCGGCGATGTCGTCGAACGCGAACGTGCGGTCGATCAGCGGCTTCAGTGCGCCGGTCGCGAGCCCGTCGACGATGAAGCGCTTCGCGCGCTCGAGGCGTTGCGCGTCGCCGGTGATCTCGAACAGCTCGTAGCCGCGCAGCGTCAGGTGGCGCGCGAGCAGGTCCATCACGGGCACCGGGATGTCGCGCGTGTCGAGTGCGCCGTACTGGAAGAACGTGCCGTTCGTGGCCAGCGCGCGCAGCAGGTTCGCCGCATCGGGGCCGCCGACCGGATCGAACACGAGGCGCGCGCCGACTCCGCCGGTGATCTCCGCCACCTGCTGCGGCAGGTCGGCAGGGCTGCCGGCGATCACGTGCTTCGCGCCCGCGTCGAGCAGTGCCTGGCGCTTCGATTCGCCGCGCGTCAGCGCGATCGGCACCGCGCCGATGTGGTTCGCGACCTGGATCGCCGCCTGCCCGACGCTGCTCGATGCGGCGCCGATCAGCACCGCGTCGCCGCGCTGCAGCCCGCCGAGTTCGATCAGTGCTCCCCAGGCCGTGACGAACATCATCCACGTCGCGGCCGCTTCCTCGAACGACAGGCTCTCCGGATGCTTGACCACGGCATGCGCGGGCACGTTGACGACTTCGCCGTACATCCCGTAGTCGGCGAACGAGAACGCGGGTACGACGCTCACCGCGTCGCCTTCGGCGAACGCCGTCACGTGGTTGCCGACGGCCGCGACCACCCCCGACGCTTCATAGCCGAGCGATGCCGGAAAGCGCGGCATGAACGTGTATTCGCCGCTGCGGAACATGACTTCCGCGCGATTGAGGCCGATCGCCTTCACGCGCAACTGGATCTCGTCGGGGCCCGGCGCGGGTACGTCGACCGTGTCGATCTGCAGGACTTCGGGGCCGCCGATGCGGTGAAAACGGACGATGCGGGACATGGGATGCTCCTTCGATGAACGGGTGTCGATGAAGCAGCATCGTAGGCGGGAGATCGCGCCGGATAAACGCGCACTGGAATCATTGATTGTTATTCGAGGAATAACAATCGGCGCGAACCTGTTCTACGCCGGATACCGGCGCGCAAACAGCTCGGTCAGCCAGTCGATGAACGCGCGCACCTTGTCGGACAGGTGCGCGCGGTTCGGGTACAGCACCGACACCGGCTTCGGCACGGCCGGTACGCCGGGCAGCAGTTCGATCAGCAGGCCCGCGTCGATGCTCGGCTGCAGCGCGGGGCGCAGCGCATGCACGACGCCAAGGCCGGCGAGCCCGCAGGACAGCAGCGCTTCCGAGTTGTCGGTGAGCAGGCTGCTCGCGAGCTTCACCGCGACGGTTTCGCCGTGCGGGCGGAACGTCCATTCGAGTATGCGGCGATTGCCGCCGGTGAAAAAGTTCACCGCGCGATGCGTACGAAGTTCGTCGAGCGTGCGCGGCAAGCCGTGGCGCGAGAGATAGGCGGGCGACGCGCACGTGACCATCGGCACCGCGCCGACGGTGCGCGCGACCATGCTCGAATCCTTCAGCGTGCCGACCCGCACGACGCAGTCGATGCCTTCGCCGATCAGGTCGGCTGGCTGGTCGCTCGCGCCGAGCACGAGCTCGATCTGCGGATAGCGCTGCTGGAACTCGGGTAGCGCCGGAATCACGACCGTCTTCGCGAGCGCGAGTGCGATGTCGATCCGCAACCGGCCCTTCGGCACCGCGCGTTGTTTGGGGAACGACGCGAATGCGTCATCGATGCTGCCGAGCAGCTGCACGCAGCGCGCATGGAACGCCTCGCCTTCGGCCGTCACGCTCACGCGGCGCGTGCTGCGGTTCAGCAGCCGCACGCCGAGTTCCTGCTCGAGCTGCTGCACGGCTTTCGTCACGGCCGGCCGATGCAGTTGCAGCGCGTCGGCGGCTTGCGTGAAGCTGCCGCGCTCGACGATCTGTACGTAGATCTGCATCGCTTGCAGGCGGTCCATGGCGTTCCCGGGTGTCGTGGCGAGCGGTCATCTTCGCACACCGCCCGACACCCGTGCGGCGGCGATGCAGCGCCACCCGCCGCGCGTCATTCGGCCGGATGCAGATCCTGCAGCAGCGTCGGCACGAGTTCCGACACGGTCGGGTGAATATGCATCGCGCGACTGATCGTCGTGTACGGCGCGCCGGCGGCCATCACGTCGAGCATCCCGTGCACGACTTCGTCACCGGTCACGCCGAGGATCGATGCGCCGAGAATCGCGTGGCTGTCCGCATCGACGATCACCTTCATGAAACCCTGGCTTTCGCCTTTCTCGACCGCACGGCCGACGCGCGTCATCGGGCGCGTGCCGACCAGCAGCCGGCGGCCCGTCTGCTTCGCTTCCGCGAGCGTCATGCCGACGCGGCCGAGCGGCGGATCGATATACATCGCGTACGCCGTGATGCGGTCGGACACCTTGCGCGGATCGTCGTCGAGCAGGTTGGCCGCGACGATCTCGTAGTCGTTGTATGCGGTGTGCGTGAACGCGCCGCGTCCGTTGCAGTCGCCGAGTGCCCAGATGCCCGGCACGTTCGTGCGCAACTGCTCGTCGACGGCGATGTAGCCGCGCGCGTCGGTGCCGACGCCCGCGCGGTCGAGCCCGAGATCGTCGGTGTTCGGCACGCGGCCGACCGCGAGCAGCAGGTGCGATCCCGCGACCTCGCGGCCGCCGCCCGAGCAATCGAGGCCGACCGCGATGCCTTCGCCGTCGCGCCGCGCGCTCAGGCAGGTCGCGTCGAGCTGCACGTCGATTCCTTCGTTCTCGAGAATCTCGCGCACGGCCTGCGACACGTCTTCGTCCTCGCGGCGGATCAGGCGCGAGCCCTTCTCGACGATCGTGACTTTCGATCCGAAGCGGCGATACATCTGGCCGAATTCGAGCCCGACATAGCTGCCGCCGACGATCACGAGATGCTCGGGCAGGAAGTCGACGTCCATCATCGTCGAATTGGTCAGGTACGGCACCGAGTCGAGGCCCGGCATCGCGGGCACCTGCGCGCGGCCGCCGACGTTGATGAAGATGCGTTCGGCTTCGAGCAGCGCGTCGCCCACGCGCACGGCATCGGCGCGCTCGAATCGGGCATGACCCTGAAACACCGTGGTGTTCGCGAGGCCGCGCACCCATTGCTCGACGCCGTGGTTCGAGCGGCCGGAGATCTGGTCCTTGCGCGCCTTCACGGCTTTCATGTCGACGGTGACGGGGCCGCCGACCGACACGCCGTATTCGCCGGCGCGCCGCGCGAGGTGCGCGGCGTATGCGCTCGCGATCAGCGTCTTGGTCGGGATGCAGCCGGTGTTCACGCAGGTGCCGCCGAAGCGGCCGCGTTCGATGATCGCGACTTTCATCCCGGCGGCCGACAGCCGCGCGGCGAGCGGCGGCCCGGCCTGGCCGGTGCCGATGACGATCGCGTCGAAGTGTTGCGTCATGACGTCCTCCGGTGCAGGTGCAGCGAGGGAAGGCGTGCGGGCGAGCCGCGTGCGATGCCGGCGCACGGTCGCGCGACGGCGAGCGCCTATGGTAGTCCTGTTGGCGCTCGCTCGCGAGTACCGGCCGGCGGGTGACGGGCGGGACGATCGATCCGGACTGCGTGGCGGCGGTGTCAGTCCTTGCGTTTCCACTGACCGAACGACACCGGTCGGTGCGTGTCGGCGCGCGTGACGGTGACGTGGTCGGGCTGGTCGTCGAGCGGGAAGGATTCGGTGACGATCTGGTTCGAGAACAGCCAGCCGTGCGTGCGCGGGTCGTAGCGGAACGTGACGTAGTCGGTCCAGTGCTGGCCGCAAGCGACGAAGTTCTGCACGGTGAAATAGCGACCCTTCACCGAAAAGCCGTTGTCGGCGGCATCTTCGGGATCGAACGGATCGCACTGGCCGCCTTCGTTCGCGCGCAGCACGACCTGGTCGTTGCGCGCGGCGAGCCGGTAGGTGTGATCGGCCTGTTCCTCGTAGATCAGCAGCGGGCGCGGCGACGGCTGTTCGCGCGTATCGACCGCGCGATGCACGACGACCAGAAAGCTGTGCCGCCCGTTGTCGAGATCCGGCCCGGCTTGCGCGAGCAGCGGCTGGTAGCCGGGCGGCAGTTGCGCGGCGATCGACTTCGGCAGGTCGGCCGCGCCGGCGGCGGCAGGCAGTGCCGCGAGCAGCGGGAGCATCAGGGTAGCGAGGCGGAGCGCGCGCATGACGGGAGGTCGGGTCGAAAGGAGGAAAGGGTTGCCGGTCGCGCGGGGTTACAGATCGCGCCCGAGAAATTCGGTGCCCGGCACCGGATTGAACGCGACGGGCGGCGCGGGCGCAAAACCGAGCGACGCATACAGTTGCCGTGCCGCGACGAACTCGGGCAGCACGTCGAGGCACATGCGCGTGTAGCCGGCCGCCTTCGCGTCGTGCAGCAGCCGTTCGACGAGCTGGCGGCCGACGTTCAGCCCGCGCGCCTCGGGGCGGACGTACACCCGCTTCATCTCGCACGCCGTGTCGTCGATTTCGCGAAACGCCGCGCAGCCGACCACGCGCTCGCCGTGCCACGCGAGCAGCAGCAGCCCGCGCGGCGCCGCGTACTTGCCGGGCAGCGCGGCGATTTCCGGCTCGTAGTCCTGGAATGCGAGGCTGACGGTCGGGCTCGCGATGTACTCGCGGAAGATCGCTTCGACGGCTGCGGCGTCGTCGGGATAGCGGGCGGCGCGGATCTCGATCATGGCGGCGGGGCGGGATGACGGGAAAGAGGGCCAGCATAGCAGCGTGCAGCCGCTTTCGGCCACGCGCGAAGCGTGCCAGAATCAGCGGCTCGACCGTCGGAAACGACACGCCGGCGCCGGCGAATCGGCGTCGCTGACCAAGGAGACTTCGATGACTGCATCGGCTGCCGTACTCGCCATCCTGGCTGCGCTGTTTCTCGGCGCGATGATTCCGGGCCCGAGCTTCGTGCTGGTTGCCCGCAATTCGATCGGGCTGTCGCGCCGCGACGGGCTCGCCACCGCGCTCGGCATGGGCATCGGCGGCATCGTGTTCGGTGGCGTCGCGCTGGCGGGGCTCTACACGCTGCTGCAGGCCGTCGAATGGCTGTACGTGGGCCTCAAGGTCGCGGGCGGCGCGTACCTGATCTACATGGCGTCGAAGATCTGGCGCGGCGCCGACCGGCCGATCGAGATGGACGATCCGCAGGCGATGGCCGGCGGCAGCGCGCGCAAGTCGTTCCTGACGGGCCTCACGACCCAGCTCAGCAACCCGAAGACGGCAATCTGGTACGGCAGCATCTTCGCGGCGCTGCTCCCGCAGCATCCGCCGCTGTGGTGCTACCTCGTGCTGCCGCCGCTCGTGTTCGCCGTCGAATTCGGCTGGTACACGATCGTCGCGCTGTGCTTCTCGACGCGCCGCCCACGCGAGCTCTACCTGCGCGCGAAGAAGTGGGTCGACCGCATCGCGGCCGGCGCGATCACGCTGCTCGGGCTGCGGCTGATCCTGAACGCGCCGAAAGCGGGGATCTGACCTGTCATTCCCGATCGGCATCGCACGACGGCCGGCCATTCCGCAGGCTGGCCGCCGGAGCGAACCGCCGGGGCCGCCGCGCGAATGCGCATCGGGTTTCCGGAAACACCTTCCTTTTCCCATGACGCGGCCGTTCACCGGGCCGCGGCCGACGCGCCTCCCGGATCCCGGCCACTGCCCGCCGAGCCTTGCCTGACGGGCGTTCGCGTGTGCCGCACGGCGCGCCGACCGGCGCCGCTTCCCCGATTCTGGCGGCCGACCTCCCGACGACGTGTAAACTGCTGCCTTTTTTGACGGTTTGCAGCATGGTGCAAGCACCTCCGCGCCCGGCGCTGAGCGGTCCGACGCTCGTCCGGCTGCTCGCGCGCCTGGCCGATGCCGACGTCGCGGAATCCCGGCAGACGCTGTCCGACCGGCTGAGCCAGTGGCTCGGCTGGACCGACGCGATCACGTTGTCGTCCGCGCTGACCGCGAGCCCGCCGGGCGTCGCGGCCGGCGTGCGCGGCTACGATGCGGAACGCGACTGCGCGCGCGTGCGCCACGACCTCGCGCAGGCGATCACGGCCACCAACCGGCCGCGTGCGCGGCGCCGGCCCGGCGACCTGCCGCCGCCGGCCGCCGATACGGCCGATTTCGCCGATTTCCGCCAGCGTTACCTGACGCTGCAACAGGATATGGAGACGGCGATCGGCCAGTTGCGCGGCCGCCTGCGGGTCGCGCTCGCCGCGCGCTCGTCCGGGATGGCGCGGCTCGCGACGCTCGACACGATCATGGAGCGCGTGCTCGGCGCGCGTGAGCGCAGCCTGCTGTCGGCCGTGCCCGCGCTGCTCGGCACGCGTTTCGGGCGGTTGCGCGACGCGGAACGGCAGGCGCTGGCCGATGCCGAATCCGCCGCCACTGCGGCCGGCCCGGCCGATCCGGCCGATGACGGCGCGGCGGCCGACACCACGGCCGTCGCGGCGATCGTGCCCGGCACATGGCTCGATACGTTTCGCGACGAGATGCAAAGCATCCTGCTTGCCGAACTCGAAGTCCGGTTTCAAACGGTAGACGGGCTGCTCGCGGCCCTTCGCACCTGCTAATCAACACGCTATGTCCAGAATTCGCCTTGATCTCGTTGTCTTCGTCACCGGTCTGCTCGCAGTGGGCTGGATCGGTGTCGGCTATGTCGCGTCGAACCCGCTGGCGTCGGCCGTGACGCTGCTGATCGGCGCGTGCTACGTCGCCGGCGCATGGGAACTGCTGCGCTACCGCCAGGCGACCGCCACGCTGTCGCGGGCGGTGACCGGCCTGACCGAACCGCCCGCGAAGCTCGACGCCTGGCTCGACACGCTGCCCGCAGGCCTGCGCGGCGCCGTGCGCGCCCGGGTCGAAGGCGCGCGCGTCGCGCTGCCGGGCCCGGCGCTCACACCGTACCTCGTCGGCCTGCTCGTGCTGCTCGGCATGCTCGGCACGCTGCTCGGGATGGTCGTCACGCTGAAGGGCACGGGCGCCGCGCTCGAAAGCGCGACCGATCTCGATGCGATCCGCGCATCGCTGATCGCGCCGGTGAAGGGCCTCGGGTTCGCATTCGGCACGTCGATCGCCGGCGTCGCGACGTCCGCGATGCTCGGCTTGCTGTCCGCACTCGTGCGACGCGAGCGTGTCGACGCGGCCCAGCAGCTCGACGCGAAGATCGCGACGACGCTGCGCGTGCATTCGTCCGCGCATCAGCGCGACGAATCGTTCCGGCTGCTGCAGCGCCAGGCCGACGTGATGCCGGCGCTGGTCGACCGGTTGCAGACGATGATGACGACGCTCGAAGCGCGCAGCGTCGCGCTGCACGATCGCCAGATCGAAAGCCAGCAGGCGTTTTTCGACCGGACCGAGCGCGCGTACGCAGGCCTCGCGTCGAACGTCGGCGACGCGCTGAAGGAAAGCGCCGCCGAAAGCGCACGTGTGGCCGGCGCCGCGCTGCAGCCGGTCGTCGCCGCGACGATGACGGGGCTGGCGCAGGAGATGGCCGCGCTGCGCGACACCGTGACGGGCGCCGTGCAGCGTCAGCTCGACGGGCTGACGGACGGCTTCGAGAAGACCACCGGCAACGTGACGGCCGTCTGGCACCGCGCGATCGACGAACAACGGCAGGCGGGCGACGCCGTCGCGCAGCAACTGCGGACGACGCTCGGTCAGTTCACCGATACCTTCGCGCAGCGTTCGACGGATTTGCTCGACGGCGTCGCGACGCGCCTCGAATCGACCGAAGGCCGCCTGTCGGATGCGTGGCGCGATGCGCTGTCGCGCCAGGAGCAGGTCGGCGAGACGCTCGCGAGCCAGCACGCGCGTGCGCTGGGCGAAGCCGCCGCGACGTTCGAGCGCCATTCGGGCGCGACGCTCGCCGCGATGCGTGAGTCGCACGCGGGTCTTCAATCGCAACTCGCCGCACGTGACGAAGCGCGTTTGTCGGCATGGAACGATTCGCTGGCCGCGCTGGCCGCGAAGCTCGGCGACGAATGGCAGCGTGCAGGCGTGCATAGCGCCGGGCGTCAGCAGGAAATCTGCGACGCACTCGCGCAAACGACGCGCGACCTCACCGCGCAGGCTTCGACGTTCGAACAACGCTCGAACGATCTGCTGTCGACGATCCGTGACTCGCACACGGGCCTTCAATCGCAACTGGCCGCACGTGACGAAGCGCGTTTGTCGGCATGGAACGATTCGCTGGCCGCGATGGCCACGAAGCTCGGCGACGAATGGCAACGCGCAGGCGTGCATAGCGCCGGGCGTCAGCAGGAAATCTGCGACGCACTCGCGCAAACGACGCGCGACCTCACCGCGCAGGCTTCGACGTTCGAACAACGCTCGAACGATCTGCTGTCGACGATCCGTGACTCGCATATGGGCCTTCAATCGCAACTGGCGGCACGCGACGAAGAACGCCTGTCGGCGTGGAACGACTCACTGGCCGCGATGGCCACGAAGCTCGGCGACGAATGGCAACGCGCAGGCGTGCATAGCGCCGGGCGTCAGCAGGAAATCTGCGACGCGCTTGCACAAACGACGCGCGACCTCAGCACGCAGGCTTCGATGTTCGAACAACGCTCGAACGACTTGCTGGCGACGATCCGCGATTCGCACACGGGCCTTCAATCGCAACTGGCCGCACGCGACGAAGAACGTCTGTCGGCGTGGAACGACTCGCTGTCGGCAATGGCCGCGAAGCTCGGCGACGAATGGCAGCGCGCGGGCGTGCATAGCGCCGGCCGTCAGCAGGAAATCTGCGACGCGCTCGCGCAAACGACGCGCGATCTCACCGCACAGGCTTCGACGTTCGAACAACGCTCGAACGACTTGCTGGCGACGATCCGCGATTCGCACGCGGGCCTGCAAACGCAGCTCGCCGCACGCGACGAAGCCCGCCTGTCCGCATGGAACGATTCGCTCGCCGCGATGGCGGCCGCGCTGCGCGACGAATGGGCGCAAACGAGCGCGCAAGCCGCGACGCGCCAGCAGGACATCTGCGACACGCTGACCCGCACCGCGAACGACATCACCGCACAGGCGCAGGTGCACGCCAGCGACACGATCAACGAGATCGCGCGCCTCGTGCAAGCCGCGTCGGAAGCGCCGAAGGCCGCGGCCGACGTCGTCGCCGAGCTGCGCCAGCGCCTGTCAGACAGCCTGGTGCACGACACCGCGATGCTCGAGGAGCGCAGCCGCCTGCTCGCGACGCTCGAAACGCTGCTCGGTGCGGTCAACCACGCATCGACCGAACAGCGCACCGCGATCGACGCGCTCGTCAGCACGTCGGCCGACCTGCTCGATCGCGTCGGCGCACGCTTCAACGATACCGTCGATGCCGAAACGCGCAAGCTCGATTCGGTGGCGGCGCAGGTCACGGCCGGCGCCGTCGAGGTGGCGAGCCTCGGCGATGCGTTCGGGATGGCCGTGCAGGTGTTCGGCGAGTCGAACGACAAGCTGCTGACCCATCTGCAGCGCATCGAGGCCGCGCTCGAGAAATCGCTCGCGCGCAGCGACGAGCAGCTCGAGTACTACGTCGCGCAGGCGCGCGAAGTGATCGACCTGAGCATGATGTCGCAGAAGCAGATCGTCGAGGATCTGCAGCAGCTCGCCGGCCGGCGCGCGCCCGTCGGAGCGTAACGCATGCACGACGAAATCGACGGCGGCGCGGAATCGGCGCCGGTATGGCCCGCGTTCGCCGACCTGATGTCGGTGCTGCTCGGTGCGTTCGTGCTGATTCTCGTCGGCGTGATCGGCATGCAGCTCCAGCTCACGTCGAAGCTCGAGGAAGCCGTGCGGGCGCGCCAGCTCGAAGCGCAGCAGCGCAAGTCGCTCGAACAGGCGCTCGCCGGGCCGCTCGCGGCCGGCCGCGTGACGCTCGTGAACGGGCGCATCGGCATCAGCGGCAACGTGCTGTTCGCATTGAACTCCGACCAGTTGCAGCCCGCGGGCCGTGACCTGCTGAAGACGCTGGCCGTACCGCTGGCCACGTACCTGACGACGCGCGACGAGATCCTGATGATCAGCGGCTTCGCCGACGACCAGCAGGTGCATGCCGGCAACCGCCTGTTCGCGGACAACTGGGAACTGTCGGCCAAGCGCGCATTGACGGTCACGCGTGCGCTGATCGATGCTGGCGTGCCGGCGTCGTCGGTGTTCGCGGCCGCGTTCGGTTCCGAGCAACCGGTCAGCTCGAATGCGGACGATGAAGGCCGCGCGAAGAACCGCCGCGTGGAGATTGCGCCGGTGCCGCGCAAGTCGGCCTCGAACGGAGGGAAGGCGAAGTGACGGACGACGCGACGCACGTCCGCGCGACGCTCGACGCATGGCGCGAGCAGGGCGCCGACCGGTTCGATCCCGTGCGCTTTCATCGGATCGACGCGCTCGAACGGCGCGCGGCCGCGCTCGGCGGCGACGCGCGCGCCTTGCTCGACGCGCGGCTGGCGACGTTGATCGAAGGCTACGCGGAAGTCGTTGCGCGGGCGGAGGCAGCGCCGGCTGTGGGCATTGCGGCACGGGTTGCGTCGCCGCGTGGCGCGCTCTCGGTGCTCGTCGAGCGGCTCGCGCGCGATGCGCAGGCCGACCGGCGCGGGCTCGATCCCGAACTGGTCGACTACTTCCGCACGATGTGGTCGAAAGTCCGCACCGAGCAACAGTACCGGCAGTCGCTCGACCAGGTGCCGCGCAACGCGGGGCCGCTCAATTCGAACAGTCTCGTGCACCGGTCGCTCGCGACGATGCGCGAGCTGTCGCCGGAATATCTGCAGCAGTTCCTGTCGTACGTCGATGCGCTCGCCTGGCTCGAGGATCTCGCCGGCGGCGGCGCGCAGCCCGAGAAGGAAGCGCCGCGTGCGAAGGTGGCGAAGAAGGCCACGCGGAGCAAGAGCCGCTAGCGCGCGAGCGTGCACCGCGGAAGCGGCGGCCGGCTACATCGATAGCTGGCCCGACGCTGCCGCGTGTTGATACCGGGCCGCGCTGATGAATTTCGAAAAGCGTTCGCACCAGATCACGACCGACGTGTATTGTGCGGGATTCACGTCGGCGGGCAGCGGCACGACGAAATTGCCGAAGGTCTTGAGGTCGCCCACGCGCGCGGCACGCGCCTTGATCGCGACGAACGACGCCTGGGTGTCGACGAATTCCGGCACGAGATAGATCTTGTAGTCGGGCCCCGGTGCGACGTCGCCTTCGAACGCGATCGACGTATCGGTGATCGTCAGCTTGCCGTCCGCCCAGTGCAACGCGTCGCTTCCCGGCAGGCCGCGTTCGAAGCGGCCGGTATGCCGTGCGTTTTCCGCGGCCAGTTGCAGTTCGACGGCGCTTGCGCTCTCCGATGCCGTGAGGATCGGCAGCACGTAGATGCCCGCGGCAAACGCCATGAGACCCGTCGCGAGATGCGATGCGATCAGTACCCAGATTCCGGTTTTCATGTCGGACCCTTTGAGCGAGAACAGAGGGTGGCGCAGGGCCACATGCCCGTAGTCGCGCGAGCGGGCGGAATCTGACAGCCGATCGGTTTTCCCTTTCCGTTGAACACGCCGTTTCTGGCGGGCCCGCCGCGCGACAGCTGCATTGCGGCGCGGCGCCGGATTTTTCTCGTCGGCGTGTGTCATCTTTGCGCGCGCGGATCGACTCACTCTCCGTCGACAACATCGTCGATGCTCAGGAGAGATCAAATGAACAAGCTTGCTCTGTATGTTCTTGCGACGGTTGCCGCGACCGCTTCCGTTTCCGCATGGGCCGCGCCGCAGTCCGCCGTGACGCGCGCGGAGGTGAAGGCCGAGCTGGCCGCACTGCGCGCGGCCGGCTACCGCCAGACCGGCGAAGACCCGTACTATCCGGCGCGGCTGTCGGAAGCGCTGAAGAAGATCGGATCGACCGGCGCGTCGACGGCCGATACCAGCGGATACGGAATGGCAGCGCCGGCCGCGAGCGAATCGGGTCCGATCGCAGCCGACCGGCCGATCTATCGCGGACGATGATCCGGGTAGGACGTTGCGTCTGTCGGCGGGCGCAACGTCCAATCAATCCGGACTGCGATGGATTGACGGATACCCAACGTCAGCGCGTCGACCTGCTGTCGGCAATCACCGCGCCGAGCGCGTGCAACGCATCGACCAGTGCCGACGCGAACGGCGGATGCGCGGCGATGCCCGCCGCGTCGAGCTGGCTGCCGAGGATCGGCAGTGCGATCGACGCAGGTTCGACGATGCGAGCCGACATCACCGATAGCGTTTCCCGTAGCGCCGCGTCTGCATGCGTCGCGCGCGGCGACGCATTCAGCACTGCGACCGGCTTGTACACGACGGCCTCGCATCCCACGACCCAGTCCAGCGCATTCTTCATCACGCCCGTCACGCCGTGCGCGTATTCCGGGCTCGCGATCACCACGCCGTCGGCTGCGTTCAGGCGATCGATCAGGTCGCGCACGGCGGAGGGCGACGGAAACTCGGCGTCGGGATTGAACAACGGGAATTCGCCGAGGCGATCGAAGCGCGTGATATGCATGCCGCGCGGCGCGACGAGCGCGGCCGCGTCGAGCAGCGCGGCGTTGTACGACTGCGCGCGGAGGCTGCCGCACAGCGCGACGATGTCGATGTGGCGCTCGGCGTCGGTTCGGGGATCGGTGGTCATCGATGGGTGTGTCGGTTGGCGCGCAGTGCGTAGCCGCATCGCGCGGTCCGGACGGATTATCGCATCGGCGTTCCCGTGGCGTGGCGTGCGCGGCCGACGCTTGCACTCCGCGGTGCCGCGTTGAAAGCCGCCGCGGGGTCGCACCGGGCCGGTTCCGCGTCGCTCATCCCGGCCGCCCGCGCGAATTCCTTCATCGTCCATCCATGGCCGAGCAACAGCCGCCGTGTATGCAGTGCGCCATGCACATCGTCGGCAACGGTATCGCCGAGAAAGCGCAGCGCGCGACCTTCGACATCGACGAAGCCGTGCCGGTAATCGTGCGCGAGCGCTGTCCACAGCTGCGCGGCGCCGATCGACTGGCGCGCGCCGCTGATCAGGCACAGGCCCGCGTCGAGCCCCCAGCGGTACAGCGTCGTCGCGAGGCCCTTGCGTTGCGCCGAGCCGCGCAGCCGCGTATGCGGCGCGCGCAGGTAGCGATCGGCGCGGCGGGGGATTTCGGGCAGGCGGTTGAATACCGTGTAGCCGGCGAGCTGGCGCGCGGCCGGATCCTCGACGTACAGGAAGTATTCGCCGTCCGCTTCGCGGTGGCGGACGATCAGGCCCGAGCGGCCGAGTGCGACGGCCGGCAGGCCGTGCAGGCGGTGGCCCGGCTGGTGGAGGCGCTCATGAAGTGTGTCGAGTTCGTCGTCGATGTCGTGTTGGGAATGCTGTACGTCGATACGCATGGCAAAGGTCGCCCGTCCCGGGCGGTTCGAGAAAGGGGTTCATCGCAAAAGGGAACAGGAATGGGTGCGGCCCCCGTGCTCGGCGAAGCGAGCCGGGGCCGCGAATCAGCTGGGGATGTGCTGGAAACCGGCGGCGATCGCGGCGAGGCCCGCGATGCAGAGTGCGAACAGGATCAGGACTTTGTGGATCACGCCTCTTTCCTCATGAATGCGCGATGCCGGCGGGCGGCATCGCGGAGACGGTGAGCGGCGGGCACGGCCCGCACGGCCGTCGTGCGGGACGACGGTCGGAGTCCGGGCGACGGATCGTGCGCGGACGGCCAGCACCATACGCGACGTGCCGGGGGCGGGCAATCGGACTGGCGGAGAAAAGCGATGAAAAGCGGAGAATCGCACTCTTTCGCGACAATTGGCCGCAAGGGGCCGTGCATCGATGCGTTCGGCGATGCAGGCGGGCATGCGCCGCCAGGCGGTCGAAGGTGTGCGAGGCGCGCCCGGCGTCAGTGCGGGGCTGCTACCACCCGTGCGACGGCCGGAACGGCGTACACCGCCCCCCGGCACCGGTCGCAACCGGAGACGTCACGCCGGCTGCCGCCCCCCGAAAGCCTGCCGGACCCGCGCGAACAGCCCATGCTGCGCGATCCATTCGGCATACGCGCGATAGTCGGGATCGCGCATCAGGTGACGCTCTTCCGTTTTCGCGCGCGTGTAATAGATCAGGTTGACCGCGACGAGCCCGGCGCAGTGCATGAGCCCGATCTGCCAGCCGAGCGGCTCGACGAACGGCACCGACACCATCCAGTACGACAGGTTTTTCGTGATGTACGCCGGATGCTTGGTAAAGCGGTACGGGCCCGACGTGATGATCCCGCGGTTGGTGAGGTTCGAGAACCGCAACCCGAACGAGATCGTGCACAGCGCGTAGGTCAGCAGCAGCAGGATGATCACCGCGCCCCAGATCACGCGCAGCGTCGGCGCCGACAGCAGCCAGTTGTCCCAGAACACCGAACCTTCGTAGCGGATGTAGTTGTTCGAGATCAGCGACCAGAACGGCTGGTAGCAGATCAGTGCGGCCACCCAGCCGAGCGTCGTCGGCTCGACGGTGCGCACGTGGCTGTCGAGGATGCGGAACGTGCACAGGTAGCCGACCGTGCCGAACATCAGGTCCATCGTGAACGACAGGTCGTACATGAACACGAAGGCCGCGATCGACATCGGCGCGTGCATCGCGTTCGCGAGCGACGCGCTCAGGTGATCGGCGTCCTTCGACAGGTAGACCGTCATCAGCGGCAGGAAGAACGCCTTCACGCCCCAGCCGGCGAGCATCTCGCGCACCGGCTTCCAGCTCGCGGGCTGCTCGCGGCGGAACAGGAAGCGGCCCCACAGCAGGTACGCGTCGTCGGTCTCGCGCTGGTGACGGTCCATCCACGCGAAGTAGAACGGCGCGGCGACGATCACGTACGGCGCGAGCGAGCGCAGCAGCGACCAGAACGGCAGGTAGAACGCGCCATGGTATTCGGGCAGCAGCCAGTAGAGGATGCCGATGCCCGCGTAGATCGACGTCAGCGCGCCGAGCCGCGTCGCGACACGCGCGATGCCGAGCGGCCGGACAGCCTGCCGCGACAGCCCCGCGCTCGGGCGCAGGTAGACGCGCGAGATGAAGAGTTCGTGCAGCGCGATCGTGCCGATGATCGCGAGGCTGGCGATGACCGCGCGCGTGGCCGCGTCGAGCGTCGGATGGTCGCGCGTGATCCACAGCGCGAGGAGGCCTGCCGTGATGCCGAGCAGGCCGGCGCGGAAGGGCGTGGCGGAACGCGGTGGGCGGTCCTGGGCAGCGACGATGCCGTCGAGCGTGGAGTTCATGATCGGATCCTCGTACGGATGAGGGCCGGCGCCCCCGCTTGGCGGGTGACGCCGGCCGTCGGCCGGGCTTTGTATGGATGCGCGCCCGGCCATTGGCCTGTCGTTCTGATAGGTGAAGCGTTACTTCTTGGTGCCGCCGCCCAGCAGACCGCCGAGCAGGTTGGTCACCGGCGACAGCAGGTTGCCGGCACCGCCCGCGGCGCCACCGTTCGAGCCGCCGGTCAGGCCGCCAACCACGGAGCCGCCGCCAGCCGGTGTCGTCACCGTGCCGGCTGCGCCGCCGGGGCTGACCGTGCCGGTGGCGCCGGCCGCGCCGGCCGGCGTCGTCAGCGCACCTGTCAGCGTGCCGACCGGGCCGCTCGACAGCAGGCCGCCGAGGGTGCCCGTCACGTTGCCGCCCGGCGTCGTGACCGTGCCCGTGAGGCTCGCGCCGAGCGGCGTCAGCGAGTTGACGAGGTTCGTGACCGGCGCCAGCAGGCCGCCGAGGCCCGCGCCACCGGTACCGCTGGTGCCGCCGGTGCCGCCGGTGCCACTCGTCCCGCCGGTGCCGCTGGTGCCACCGAGGCCGCCGAGCGCGCCCGTCAGCGAGCCGAGCAGGCCCGTGACCGGCCCGAGCGGGCCGCCGCTCGTGCCGCTGGTGCCGCCCGAACCGCTCGAGCTGCCGCCGCCGAGTCCGCCAGTCAGCGTGCCGAGCAGGCCGGTGATCGGGGCGAGCGGGTTGCTGCCGCCCGAGCCGCTGCTGGAGCTGCCCGCGTTGTTGTCGTGGACGAGGCCACCGGCGGACGTCACCGTGTTGCCGAGCTGGGCCACGACGCCGCCGAGGCCCGTGCCGACCGGGTTGTCGGTCGCGCCGCCGACCTTCGTGCCGGCAAGCGCGAGGCCGTTGCCGAGCGCGCTCAGCAGGCCGTTGAGCGGCGTGCCGAGCAGCGTGACGCCGCCGAGCGTTTGCGTCGCACCCGGCGTCGTGACGCCGCCGGTCAGCGTGTTCGTGATCGGGTTGATCACCTTGCCGATCTGCGTTTCGAGCTGCTGGACCGGCGAGCTGTTCAGCGCCGTGTTCAGGCCCGACGCGGTCGAGTTGACGGCGCCGCCGACGGTGTTGACGAGATCGCCGACGAGCGTCGTGACGGGCGACAGCGGCGACAGCGGGCCCGAGCCGAGGCTCTTCACCGCGTTGCCGAGGTTGTTGACCGCGCCGCCGGCGCCGGTCAGCAGGCCGGTGGTCGACGTCAGCGTCGGTCCGAGCGGGTTCGCCGACACGCCGATCGAGCCGAGGCCGGCCGCGACACCGTTGCCGAGCGCCTGCACGCCGTTGCCGAGGCTCGTGACTGCGTTGCCCACGCTGGTGGCCGTCGTCGGGTTCGTGCCGGGGATCTGCACGCCGCCGATCTGGCCGCCGCCGTTCGCGACCGTCGTGCCGAGCGCCGTCACGAGGTTGCCGGATTTCTGGAGGACATTGCCGAGGGGGGTGACGCCGGAGCCGGAGGTGCCGGACGTACCGGAGGTGCCCGAGGTGCCGGAGGTACCCGACGTACCGGAGGTGCCGGAAGTGCCCGACGTGCCGGAAGTGCCCGAGGTGCCCGACGTACCCGATGTACCGGAGGTGCCCGAGGTGCCGGAGGTGCCCGACGTGCCGGAGGTGCCCGACGTGCCGGAGGTGCCCGAGGTGCCCGAGGTGCCGGAAGTACCCGAGGTGCCGGAAGTACCCGACGTACCGGAAGTGCCCGAGGTGCCGGAAGTGCCGGAAGTGCCGGAGGTGCCGGAGGTGCCGGAGGTGCCCGAGGTGCCCGAGGTGCCGGAGGTGCCCGAGGTGCCGGAAGTACCCGAGGTGCCGGAAGTACCCGACGTACCGGAAGTACCCGAGGTGCCGGAAGTGCCCGACGTACCGGAGGTGCCCGACGTACCGGAGGTGCCCGACGTACCGGAGGTGCCCGACGTACCGGAGGTGCCCGACGTACCGGAAGTACCCGACGTACCGGAAGTGCCCGACGTACCGGAAGTGCCCGAGGTGCCGGAAGTTCCCGACGTACCGGAGGTGCCCGACGTGCCGGAGGTGCCCGAGGTGCCCGAGGTGCCGGAAGTGCCGGAAGTGCCCGACGTACCGGAAGTACCTGACGTACCGGAAGTGCCCGAGGTGCCGGAAGTGCCCGACGTACCGGAGGTGCCCGAGGTGCCGGAGGTACCGGAACTACCCGACGTCCCGCCGCCAGACGTCCCACCGCCCGACGTCCCACCGCCAGACGTCCCACCGCCCGACGTACCCGAAGTCCCCGAACTGCCACCCGTCCCGGACGTGCTCGGCTTGATCGTCGGCGGGGTCGTCGGTCCATCGACCGAGCCGCAGCCGTACAGCGCGAGCAGTGACGAGACGGCCATCGTTACCGTCGTCTTCTTGAAGAGTTTGTGCATGTTGGCCTCGACATTGGAAGTGTGTCCATGCCTCCTCTGCAAATTCCGCGCCACGACCGGTTTCCTGAAACGGTGTCGCGCTTTGTTGCATGAATCGGGAATATCGACGCGATTTAAACGGAGTAAAGGTGGTTTCGCGCGGCGGGCATGTACGGTGCCGCCGGCGGGTCGTTGCGATGTTCCCGTAAGCAGACGTAACGCGCGGCGCGATGTTACGTAGCGTTCGACATCGCGCGACACGGGCGGCCGCGAACCGAGGGCCGCGTCTTTGACGAAACGTCCGGGCCCCGGGAACATGGCCCGAAAACGCCCGGCCGCCGGCGATGCCGAAGCGGCCACGACTTCAACCAGGACACGGACATGAGCGAACAGGACAGGGAAGACGGCAAGGCGCGGCGGATCGAGGTGATGGGCGAGGCATTCGTCGAGCGCGCGATGCGCGACCTCGACGGATTTTCGCGTCCGTTGCAGAACTGGCTGAACGAACACGCGTGGGGCAGCACGTGGCAGCGGGGCGGGATCGACCTGAAGACGCGCAGCCTGTGTACGTGCGCGATGCTGGCGGCGCTCGGCCGCGGCACGGAACTGAAGGGCCACATTCGCGGTGCGCTCAACAACGGCGCGAGCCTTGTCGAGATCCGCGAGGTGTTGCTGCACAGCGCGCTGTATGCGGGCGCGCCGGCCGCGGTCGAGGCGTTCCGCAGCGCGCGAGAGGTGATATCGGATCTCGGGCTGTCGGTGCCCGACGAAGAAGCCTGATTCCGCCGCCGCGCCGGCTGCGGGGCGCGGAATCAGGCGTGGCCAAGCAGTCGCGGCTTACGCGATGCGTGCCGTCGGTGCGGCCTCTTCGGCCGGCGCGGCGGCGACTTCGAGCAGCCAGTCGGCCGTCGCATCCGGAATCGTGACCGGCAGCATGTGCCCGCCGTCTACGACCTTCAGCCGCACCCGAGCCGACTTCTTCGCGAGCGCGTCGCCGTGCTCGCGCCAGTTCAGGATCGGATCGGCGCGGCCGTACAGCACGTCGACCGGTAGCGCGAGATCCGCGTAGCGGCGCTCCATCGCGGGCAGGTCGGTGGGCGCCGACAGCAGGTCCGTCGCCGTCGCGTAGAACACGTGCGGGCGCATCCCGAGCAGGCCGCCGCCCTTGACCGGGAAGTCGCGCGGCACGTCTTCCGGCGCGAACACCTGGCGCACGGCCTTGCGGCCGGTCAGGATCGTCAACGGGATCGCGAAGGTCCACGACACGAAGCGGCGCACGAGCGGCGACGGCAGCATCAGCGGCTTGAACGGCGCCGGCGGCTCGGTCTGCTCGTGCGACAGCGGCGCAATCAGCGCGAGCCGGCTCACGCGGTCCGCATGGTTGAGGCCGACCGCCAGCGCGATCGCGCCGCCGAGCGAATGGCCGACCAGCACCGGCTTGTCGAGCCGCAGCGCGTCGATGAACGCGGCGACCGTGCGGGCCTGCGCGTACACGTTCGCCTGCGAACCCGCGCCGCGGATCGACCGGCCGGCGCCCGGCCGGTCGATGAGGATCACGCGATGCTGCTGCGCGAGCCGTGCAAGTGGCAGGTACGCGAAGTTGCGCAACTGCCCGGCGAGCCCGTGGACGAACACGATCGGCGGGCCGTTGCCGTATTCGACGTAATGGATGCGGTCGCCGCCGATGTCGACGAAGCGGCCTTCGGGCGGAAACGCGCGCGTCACGCGCCGGGCCACGTAACCGGTAAACAGCGCGAGCGCGGCGAGCACCGCCACGACGCCGAGCAGCACGTTCTGGATCAGATGGAGCGTATGGGTCATGTCGGCCTCAACGGGTTTCGAGTGCGGGTTCGGCAACCGCCGCCGTGGCGGTCGTGCCGGCTTTCGCGCGGCGTTCGAAATGCATCGCCGAATCGGCGAGCGCGCTGAACTTCAGCGAGGCGAGATCGCGCACGTAGTTCTGGTGGAATTTCCACGGCTTGTGATGGCCCTGTTTCGGCAGGATGCCGGCCGCGCGCTGGATGTAGCCCGAGCTCAGGTTGACGGCCGGCACGTCGCCGAGTTCGCCGGCGCCGAGCCGCGGCACGCACGTGTCGTAGTCGTTCGCGCGCATGTGGTTGAGCAGCCGGCACACGTAGCGCGCGATCAGCTCGGCCTTCAGCGTCCACGACGCATTCGTGTAGCCGAACGACGACGCGAGGTTCGGCACGTCGCTGTACATCATGCCCTTGTACGACACGGTCTCCGGCAGGTCGACCGCGCGGCCGTCAACCGTGACGCGTGCACCGCCGAGCATCTTCACCTTCAGCCCGGTCGCGGTGACGATCACGTCCGCGTCGAGCTGCTGGCCGCTCTTCAGCTTGAGGCCGGTCGGCGTGAAACGCTCGATCTCGTCGGTGACGATCGATGCGCGGCCCGCGCGGATCGACTTGAACAGGTCGCCGTTCGGCACGAGGCACACGCGCTGGTCCCACGGCATGTAGCGCGGCGTCAGGTGCTTCGCGACGTCGAAGTCGGGGCCGAGCTGCTTGCTGGCCGCGCGGATGATGAACTTCTTCGTCTGGTCGGGCTTGCGGCGCGACACGTTGTACAGGTAGATCGTCAGCAGCACGTTCTTCACGCGCACGAGCCGGTGCGCGAGCCGCGACGGCAGCACGCGCCGCAATGCGTTCGCGATCTTGTCGCGTGCGGGCAGCGACACGATGTAGGTCGGCGAGCGCTGCAGCATCGTCACGTGCTGCGCGTCGGCCGCCATCGACGGTACGAGCGTGACGGCCGTCGCGCCGCTGCCGATCACGACGACGCGCCGGTTCGCGTACGACAGGTCCTTCGGCCAGTGTTGCGGATGCACGAGCTTGCCCTCGAACGTGTCCATGCCGGGCCAGT
Source organism: Burkholderia sp. BCC1999 (assembly GCF_905339975.1). Classification (NCBI taxonomy): domain Bacteria; kingdom Pseudomonadati; phylum Pseudomonadota; class Betaproteobacteria; order Burkholderiales; family Burkholderiaceae; genus Burkholderia; species Burkholderia sp. BCC1999. Next base: position 83,150 of record NZ_CAJPHP010000006.1, read on the forward strand.
CGGGCCGGTAGCCGGCGTCGTAGTCGTAGTAGCCGCTGCACATGAACAGGAAGCGGCACGTATACACCAGCGTGTCGGTCGTGCCGCCCTGCGTGCGCTCGATGCGTACCGTCCAGCGTGCGCGGTTCGAATCCCAGTCGGCCGCGACGACCTTCTGGCCGTAGCGGATCGTCTTGTCGATACCGTACGTGCGCGCGGTGTCGCGGATGTAGTCGAGGATCGTCTGGCCGTCCGAGATCGCCTTGTCGCTGTGCCACGGGCGGAAGCTGTAGCCGAGCGTGAACATGTCGGAATCCGAACGGACGCCCGGATAACGGAACAGGTCCCAGGTCCCGCCGATCGCGTCGCGCGCTTCGACGATGGCCACGCTCGCATACGGGCAGCGCTGCTTCAGGTGATACGCGGCGCCGATGCCGGACAGGCCGGCGCCGACGATCAGCACGTCGAGGTCGCGGTTGTCGCCACTGTCGCGGCGGGCGCCGGGGGCGGGCGGCGCGTCGCGCCGGTCGGTCGTCGTCGAGGTCATGCGAGGTCCTTGGTCGGCGTGGTCGGGTGCGCGGCCGGAGCGTGCGCGCGGTCTCCCATGGGGACTTCCTTCGGGCGGAGGTTGCGTGCGCGGGCACGGCGCACGTGGCGCAGCATCAGCCACTGGTAACCGGCGCCGAGCAGGCGCGCGATCCGGTCGAGCCGGCGCGCGTCTGCGCCGACGAGCACGCGGCGCGCGTTGCGCTCGACGCCCGCGAGGATCTGCCGCGCGGCGTCGTCGGCCGTCGTTGCGTTGATCAGGCGGTTCGCCTGGCGGCGATGGGTCGCTTCGTCCTGGCCCGTCAGCGCGCGGATGCTGGTGTCGACGCGGCCCGCGTCGACGATGCTGGTCGCGACGCCGCCCGGATGCACGCAGGTCGCGCTCACCGGCGCGCCGTCGAGTTCGAGTTCCATCCGCAGCGCCTCGGTGAAGCCGCGCACCGCGAACTTGGTTGCGTTGTACGCGCTTTGCGTCGGCATCGCGACGAGGCCGAACAGGCTCGACGTGTTGACGACGTGACCGTCGCCCGACGCGCGCAGGTGCGGCAGGAACGCCTGCGTGCCGTGCACGACGCCCCAGAAATTGATGCCGACGATCCATTCGAGATCGGCGAGGCGCGCGGTCTCGGCGCTGGCGGCCAGCGACACACCCGCGTTGTTGAAGATCAGGTTGACCTTCCCGTGTTCGGCGCGGACGAAATCGGCCCACGTGAACACCGCGTCGCGGTCGGAGACGTCGAGCCGCCGCGTGCTCACGCGTACGCCGTGCTGCGCGCAGGCAGCCGCCGTGCCGGCGAGCCCGGTTTCGTTGACATCGGCGAGCGCGACCTCGCAGCCGCGCCGCGCGAGCTCGACCGCGAGGCTGCGGCCCATGCCCGAACCGGCGCCCGTGATCGCGGCAACCTTCCCGGAAAACCCCTTCATCCGTCGTTCCTCCCGTTCCGCTTGCGCTGCATCGGCGGCGCGTCTATTGTGGTGTTGGTCGTCACCACTTTAGTTTTCGGGTGTCCTGATGTCAAATAGCGGAATGGAGAAAGCACTCGAAACGGAAAAAAGGGGCCGGTCGTACGGCGGCGTCGCGCCCGAGGTGCGGGCCGCCGAGCGGCGCGACGCGTTGATCCGCGCGGCGACGCGCGTGTTCGGCACGGTCGGGTTCCGCAAGGCGACCGTGCGGTCGATTTGCCAGGAAGCGAAGCTGAACGATCGCTATTTCTATGCGGCGTTCGACAGCACCGAGGAGTTGCTGCGCTGCACCTACCTGCATCACGCGCAGCAACTGCATGACGCGGTCGCGCAAGCGGTGGCCGCGCGCGGCGGCGATCTGCGCGAGAGCGTCGACGCGGGGCTCGCCGCGTTCTTCGCGTTCCTGCGTGACCCGTGCGCGGCGCGCGTGCTGCTGCTCGAGGTGATGGGCGTGAGCGCGGACACCGACATGACGTACCAGCGCATGCTGATCGACTTCGGCAAGCTGATCATGGCGATCGGCGCGCCGGGTGAAGCGGCGACGCCCGCGGAGCGCACCGAGCAACGACTGATCGGGCTCGCGCTCGTCGGTGCGATGACGAACGTCGGCGCGGCGTGGTTGCTCACCGAATATCGCGATTCGGAGGCGCAGATGATCGCGAGTTGCAGGAAGGTGCTGCTGGGGACGTTGCGGGAGGCGGGGTAGGGAAAGGGACAGTCGGCCCCGCACCGGTGCCTTTCCGTCCAAGGTAAGACTAAATTCGGACTATAATCGGTCTCATCGTGATCGGACAGCGGGCGCTTCGCATGAAATTCTCTACTCAAGTCAAGCCAATCAGCTATCTCAAGAGTCACGCGGCCGAGATCGTCAAGGATCTTTCGGAGAGCCGCGAGCCGATGTTGATTACCCAGAATGGCGAGGCGAAGCTTGTCGTCATGGATGTCAAATCCTATGAGGAGCATGAGGAGACTCTCGCGCTCCTCAAGCTGCTTGCGCTGGGCAACCGGGAAATCGAAAAAGGGCAATTTCGTCCTGTCGAGGACGTGTTCGCGGATCTCGACAAGGACGATGAACAATGACGCTTCGCGCCGTTTTTATTCGGTCTGCAGAAGATGATTTGAAGGCGCTGAAACGCTATGTCGTATCGAACTTCGGGGCGGCGACCTGGCGCTCGAGTTACGACGAGATCAAGAACGCCGTTGCATCGATTCGAGTCCTCCCCGATCAAGGCAGGGTTCAGGATGAACTGGCGAATGTCGGCTTGACGCAGTACCGCCAGATCATCGCGGGAATGAATCGTGTCATTTACGAGGTTCGCGGCGATACCCTGTATGTCCATATCGTCTGCGATACGCGCAAGGACCCGAAGTCCTTGCTGATGCGAAGGCTCATGCTCGCGCATTGAGCGCTCCCGGCCTCCGTATTTCCCCGCGACCTAACGCACGCTTCCGCGCTTTGCCGCCGGGCCCACAGGCCGCGTTTCCGCAATCCTCGCCTTCATCGCATCGATGAACGCCCGCACCTTCGGCGACGGCAGCCGCGTCGACGGATACACCGCATGGATCCCGGCCGGCGCGGTGTGCCACCCCGGCAGCAGCCGCACAAGCCGGCCGGCCGCGACGTCGTCCGCGGTCGAGAAATCCGTCAGCAGCCCGAAGCCGCCGCCCGCGAGCACGATCGCGCGGCATGCGGTCGCGGTGTTCGACACCACCGGCGCGACGCAGCGGACCGCCGCGCTGCCGCCGCTCTCGTGGTCGAGTTCGAGCGTATGCGGGCGCGGCAGCGTCGACAGCATCACGAACGGCAGCGCGGCGAGCGCATCCGTATCGCGCGGCAGCCCGTATCGCGCGATGAACGCGGGGCTCGCAACCAGCCATTTCTCGTAGGTGCCGAGCTGCACCGCACGATAGTTCGAATCGGCGAGGCGGCCGATCCGGATCGCGACGTCGAGGTTGTCGGCGACGAGGTCGACGACGCGGTCGTTCGCGACCAGTTCCACATCGAGCGCCGGATGCAGGTCGCGCAGCGCGACGACGGCCGGCGCGACGACCAGCGCGCCGTAGTCGATCGGCACGCTCACGCGCAGCGTGCCGCGCAGCGGCCCCGCGTCGGACGACACCGCATCCAGCGCGGTTTCGGTCGCGCGCAGGATGTCGCGGCACGCGTCGTAGAACGTGCGCCCCGCATCGGTCACGCTCAGCCGCCGCGTCGTGCGTACCAGCAGGTTCGCGCCGATCTCGGATTCGAGGCGCTGCATGTGTGTACTGACGACCGTCTTCGCGAGGCCGAGCCGCTCGGCCGCGGCCGTCAGCGAGCCGGCATCGACCACCGCGACGAAGATCGCCAGCCGGTTCAGGTTCACGTCGCGCAGATCGGCCATCGTCGATTGTCCTATGAGAGCGGATAATGTTTCAGCGATTATCCGTCTTCTGGCCATGAACGGCGAGCGCTACGCTGGAGCCGTTCGTCGCCGACTCCCGGCGGCGCGAGATTCCGGAGTGTTTCCATGTCTGCCGCCAGCAAGCCCGCCTCGCCGATCCGCGTGTATTCGTTCCTGCTCTCGGGGCACGCGCACCGCGTCAGGTTGTTCCTGTCGCTGCTCGGCCTGCCGTCCGAGACCGTCGACGTCGATCTCGCGGCCGGCGCGCAACGCGAGCCGGCGTTCCTCGCGCTCAATCCGCTCGGGCAGGTGCCGGTGATCGACGACGGCGGCACCGTGATCGCCGATTCGAACGCGATCCTCGTGTACCTCGCGAAGCGCTACGGCGACGCGCACTGGCTGCCCGACGATCCGGCCGGCGCGGCCGTGGTGCAGCGCTGGCTGTCGTATGCGGCCGGCCCAATCGCGTCGGGCCCGGCCGCCGCACGGCTCGTGACCGTGTTCGGCGCGCCGCTCGACCCGGAGGCGGCCAAGCGCACGGCCGCGAAGGTGCTCGACGTGATCGATCGCGAGCTGGTCGGCAAGCCGTTCGCGGCCGGCACGCAGCCGACGATCGCGGACATCGCCGCGTACACGTATATCGCGCACGCCCCGGAAGGCGGCGTGTCGCTCGAGCCGTATCCGCACGTGCGTGCGTGGCTGGCGCGTGTCGAGGCGCTGCCGGGCTTCGTCGGCATGCCGGCGACGCGCGCGGGCCTGCTCGCCGCGTAACGATCACCGAAGCCGCGCCTGTCCAGGGAGAACGCGATGAACGCACCGACCGCCGTCGTACCGGGCTGGGAACTCGACACCGCGCCGTTTCATGCGGGCGAGCTCGCCGTGCAGCAGCGCGCGGGCGTGACGGAGGCCGCGGGTTCGGCCGGCCGGCGCGGAATCCGGCGTTTCATGCCGGACCAGCACCGGACGTTCTTTGCGCAATTGCCGTTCTTCGTGATCGGCGGCGTCGATGCGCACGGCCAGCCGTGGGCGACGTTGCGCGCGGGCGAGCCGGGTTTCGTCGCGTCGCCGGACGCCCGCACGCTGCGCATCGCGGCGCGCGCGCTGCCGGGCGATCCGCTGGCCGGCGCGTGGCAGCCGGGCGCGGCGCTCGGCGGGCTCGGTATCGAATTCGATACGCGGCGGCGCAATCGCGTGAACGGCGTCGTGCGCGCGGTCGACGGCGATGCGTTGACGATCGCGGTCGAGCAGAGCTTCGGCAACTGCGCGAAGTACATCCAGGGCCGCAAGCCCACTTTCGTGGCACGCGAAGTCGATGCCGCCGTCGAGCCCGACGTGTCGGACGCATTGAGCGACGCCGATCGTGTGCTGCTCGCGCAGGCCGACACGTTCTTCGTCGCGAGCGCGAACACGTCTGCAGACGCGGGGGCCGCGCGCGGTGCGGACGTGTCGCATCGCGGCGGGATGCCGGGTTTCGTGCGCGTCGACGATGCACACACGCTGACGACGCCGGATTTCAGCGGCAACCGCTTCTTCAACACGCTCGGCAACCTGCAGCACGATCCGCGCGCGGGGCTGCTGTTCATCGATTTCGACAGCGGCGACCTGCTGGTCGTGGCCGCGCGGGCGGAAATCGTATGGGACGGGCCGCTCGTCGCGTCGTTCGACGGCGCGCAGCGCGTCGTGCGGTTCCATGTGCGGGAAGTGCGGCGCTTGCGCGCGGTGCTGCCGTTCCGGTGGTCGGCGGTCGAACGCGCGCCGCAGTTCGCGGCGATGGCAGCGGGCACGGGTGCGGGTGCGGGTGCGGCGGGCGGCCCGGTGCAGTCCGCATCGGCATCGGCAACGCCACCGGCACCGGCATCAGAATCGCTCTCCGCATCGGCACCCGCATGGCGGCCGCTGCGCATCGCGAAGATCGTCGACGAAGCGCGCGCGATCCGTTCGTTTCATTTCGAAGCGGCGGATGGCGGCGCGCTGCCGGCCTATGACGCCGGGCAGCACCTGACGCTGCGCGTTGCGCTGCCGGGCAGCGATGCGCCGTCGATTCGCAGCTACACGCTGTCCGATGCGCCGGGCAACACGCATTACCGGATCACCGTGAAGCGCGAGGGGCGCGTATCGGCATGGCTGCACGATCACGCGTGGGCGGGCATGACGCTCGACGCGCAGATGCCGCGCGGCCGCTTCACGTTCGATCTTGCGAGCCCGCGCCCGGCCGTGCTCGTGTCGGCCGGTATCGGCATCACGCCGATGATCGCGATGCTGCGCCGCGCGCTGGCCGACGATCAACCGTTGCGCCGCATCGTGTTCGTGCACGGCGCGCGTGAAGCGGCCGACCGGCCGTTCGCGGCGGAACTGACGCGCGTCGCGGCCACCGATCCACGCCTGTCGCTCCACTGGTTCGACAGTCATCCTGACGAAGGCTCGGCAGCGCAGGCCGGCCGCATCGACATCGCGCAGCTGAAGCGGATCCTGTCGTTCGACGACTACGACTTCTACCTGTGTGGGCCGGCGGCGTTCATGCGCGACTTGTACGACGGGCTGCGTGCGTTGAACGTGCCGGACGAACGCATCCGCTTCGAGGCGTTCGGGCCGTCGAGCGTTGCACGCACCGCAACCCGCACGTCTGCCACGCCGCCTGCGGCGAGCGTGCCGGTCGTCTTCCGGCGCACGGGGCGCGAAGCCGCATGGACATCCGCCGACGGCCCGCTGCTCGAGTTCGCCGAGGGGCAGGGGGTTGCCGTGCCGTCCGAATGCCGGTCCGGCTCGTGCGGCACGTGCGCGACGCGCGTGCTGTCCGGTGCGGTCGACTACGAGCAAACGCCCGATGCGCCGGTCGAACCGGGCTGCGCGCTGCTGTGCGTCGCGCGGCCCGCGCAAGGGTCGGAGGCGCTCGTGCTCGACCGCTGATGGCCCCTGCGACATGCCGCCGCAGATGGCCTGCTGCGCGAAAAGCGCGCGCAACTGCTTCTTTTTTCGGATGCCGGTCGGATCGACGATAGCGTCAACCGATTCGATGAAAGGAGCGCAACCATGAAACTGCTCGGCATGATCAAGCTGGTCCTGTGGAGTTTCTTCGGCGTACGCAACAGCAAGGCGCACGCGGCCGATCTCGCGAACGTGAACTACACGTTGCTGCCGTTCGTGGCGATTGTGCTCGCGCTGCTCGTCGGCGCGGTCATCTACGGCGTCGTACACCTGGTCGTCGATCCGACCGCGACGATGCAGGGGTTTTGAGCGGCGGGTGAACCGGCAGCGGGCCGTCATTCCCGCGCCGGTTTTCGCCCGTTCGACCGGCGCGCGACTGCACCGGTTGTCGCGGTTGCGTCGCAGGACGAGCACAGCGATCGCATCGTCGCCGCGGTCGCATCGCCCGCAGTACATTTCCCCCATTCCGCCGTTCCCGCCTCCCGTTCCACCCGATTCCACGGCCATCGTTCCCGCCCGGGGTAAAATGCGCGCCACGCCGCGATGTCGCGCGCGACGGGCAGGCCGCCGTTCCGATGAACGGCCGGCGCAAGCGCCCGCCGCCTGCGCCGGGGCGTTCGAAGCGTCCCCCGCATGACACGACCGCGCGATGCCGCCGGCCGCCCGCCCGCTCCCGACGAATCCGTCGACGGCTGCGTCGGTGCCCGGTGCGTCACCTGTATCCGATGTCCCATCCTGCGTCTTCCTGACCGACCGGCACGCGAGCGTGCCGTATCGTCCGATTCGTCTGATGAATGTCGTGTCGTCGCACGCGTCCGCAGGGGCACGCTTCGCAGCTTCGTAACGTGTTTCGACAGGGTCGAGTGGCGAGTTTTCCATCCAGAACAATGACGGTAAATAGAACAACAGCGACGCCCGCACGGCGGCGGCGCACGAAGGTCGGGCTCGGAGTCGGCCTCGGCATCACGCTTTTCGCGGCGCAGGCCGCCGCGGCACCGGGCGACGCGCCCGCACCGGACGCCGATGCGGCCGGCACCGCGACGCTGCCCGCGATCACGGTGAGCGGCGAGCGCGGCAGCACGCTGCGCGCGCGCGAAGCCTCGGTCGCCGGGCTCGACGACGCGCCGCTGCGCGACACGCCGGCGTCGGTGAACGTCATCACGCGCGCGTTGATCGACGACCAGCAGGCGAAGCGGCTGAGCGACGTCGTGCGCAACGACGCATCGGTCGTCAACGACTATGCGCCGGTCGGTTATTTCGAAGGCTTCGCGATCCGCGGCTTTCCGGTCGATCTCGCGAGCGCGATCCGGATCGACGGGCTGACGGTGTCCGGCGAGCAGAACGTGCCGCTCGAGAACAAGGAGCGCGTCGAGATCCTGAAGGGGCTGGCCGGCATCGACAGCGGCGTGGTCGCGCCCGGCGGCGTGATCAACTTCGTGACCAAGCGCTCCGCGAACGTCGCGAGCGTGACGGGCGGCGTCGACAGCCGCGGCTCGACGTCGGCGGCCGTCGATCTCGGCCGCCGCTTCGGCCCCGACAATCAGTTCGGCTTCCGGATCAATGCCGCGAAGGAGAACATGCACTCCTATATCGACGGCACGAACGGGCGGCGTACGTTCGGCTCGATTGCCGCCGACTGGGACATCAGCCCGCGCGCGAGCCTGCAGCTCAACGCCGAATTCCAGCAATGGATCCAGCGCTCGGCGCCCGGCTACCAGTTGCTCGGCGGCACCGTCGCGCCGTCGGTCAAGACGACGTCGAAGGCGCTCGGCATGCAGCCATGGGCGAAACCGGTGACGACCGATGCGCTGAACCTGAACGCGCGCTTCGACTACCAGTTCAACGACGACTGGAAGGCCTACATCGCCGCTGGCCGCAGCCGCACGATGATCGACGACAACAGCGCGTTCGCGTACGGTTGCTCGTACGCGGCGAGTTGCACGGCCGGCGCAACGTCGCCGTTCTTCTTCGGCGCGAACGGCGACTACGACGTTTACGATTTCCGCAGCCCCGGCGAATACCGGCGCAACGACGACCTGCGCGCGGTCACGACCGGCAAGTTCGCGACGGGGCCGCTGCGGCACGAGCTGACGCTCGGCGTGAGCGTGCAGCGCCGCGTCGTGAGCATGGCCGATGCCGTGTACGACTACGTGGGCAGCGAGAACATCTACGGGCCCGACACGACCTTCTCGCCGTCGCCGAATTCGCCGGGGCCGTCGTACCCGCGCCTCGACGCATGGCAGTACGGCGTGTTCGGGCTCGATCGCATCAGCATCGGCGAACACTGGCAGGTGCTCGCGGGCGGCAAGGAGGTGCTGCTGCGCCAGCGCAGCTGGAGCAGCCTCGACGGCGACACGACGCATACCGACCGCTCGGTGTTCCTGCCGCAGGTCGCACTTGTCTACAAGCCGGTAAACGTGCTGTCGCTGTACGCGTCGTACAGCAAGGCGCTGTCGCTCGGCGACCAGGCGCCCGTGCGTGCGACCAACGCGTATGCGTTCCTGCCGCCCGTCGAATCGCACCAGATCGAGGTCGGCGCGAAATACGACTGGCTCGACCGGCTGAGCCTCACGGCCGCCGTGTTCTCGATCAGCAAGCCGTTCCAGTTCGCCGACCCGGATCCGTCGGGCACGTCATACACGTTCGTGCAGCGCGGCACGCAGCGCCACCAGGGGATCGAGCTCGGCGCGGCCGGGCGCGTGACCGAGCGGCTCGGGCTGACGGCCAGCGTCGCGGCGATTCGCGCGCGCGCGTACGATTCGGGTTCGCCGGCGTACGAAGGGCACCAGATCATCAACGTGCCCGCGCTGCGCGCGTCGGTATATGCGGACTACGCGGTGCCGGGCGTCGCGGGGCTGAACGTGCTGGGCGGCGTCGAGTACAGCGCGGCCCGCAATGCGAACGAGGAAGGCACCGCGCGCGTGCCGTCGTGGTTCGTGTTCAATCTCGGCGCGCGCTACACGACGAAGATCGGCGGGCATCGCACGGTGCTGCGCGTGTCGGTCGACAACCTGTTCAACAAGTTCTACTGGCGCGATGCGGGCGAGCAGCAGGGCGATGCGTACCTGTTCCCGGGTGCGCCGCGCACCGCGCGCGTGTCGTTGACCTATGATTTCTGATCGTCCGGATCCGGCCGCGTGATGCGCGGCCCCGGCAGCCAACCAGGAGAGCACAGACGATGTCCCCACTCGAAATCGCCGGCGTGATCGTCAGCGCGCTCGCGATCTGGCTGACCGCGAAGCGCCGCATGCTGTGCTGGCCGGTCGGGCTCGTGTCGGTCGCGTTGTACGGCTGGATCTTCTTCGATGCGAAGCTGTACTCGGACATGCTGCTGCAGGGCGCGTTCGCGGTGCTGCAGGTGTACGGCTGGCAACGCTGGCTCGCGCAGCGCGCAAGCGTTGCCGACGGCAGCGCCGCGCCGGTGGGCGATGTCGCACCCGTCACGGGCGTGCGGCCGATGCAGATGCTGCCCGACCTGATTGCGGCCGTCGTCGGCAGCGCGTTGCTCGGCGGCATGATGGCGCGCTGGACCGACGCGGCGCTGCCGTTCGTCGATGCGTCGCTGACCGCGTTCAGCCTCGTCGCGCAATACTGGACCGCGCGGCGCTACATCGCGTCGTGGGGGCTGTGGATCGTCGTGAACGTCGTGTACGTCGGGATGTTCGTGTTCAAGGAACTGTATCTGACGGCCGGACTCTATGCGCTGTTCATCGGGCTGGCCGTCGTCGGCTGGCGCGACTGGAGCCGCACGGCCGCGGCGCTGCGCGCGGCGGCCGGCGGTGCGCTGGCAACCGGCGGCAGCGCGCGCTGATCGACGCGCCGATTCGGATTCAACTACGGAGCAACGTCGTTCATGTCATTCCCACTCGAGCCGGACGGATCCCTGTCGCGTGACGTCGCGCCACCGCAATTCGGTGTCGACGGCGAGCAGGCCGAACGCGACTGGCCGCTGATGACGCACGACGAGGTGGCAGCGGTGCTCGCGCGGATCGACGGCGCCGGCGATCCGGCGCGGCTCACGTGGCACAGCCCGCGGCAGTTCGCGGCGGCCGTCCTGGTGCAGATGACGGACGGGCGCGGGCTGTTCGTCAAGCGTCACCACGTCAGCCTGCGCGATGTCGAAGGGCTCGAGGAAGAGCATCGCTTCATCGCGCATCTGCGTGAACGCGGGATACCCGTGGTCGACATTCTCGCGGATCGCGACGGCGCCACCGCGTTCGCGTCCGGCGACTGGACCTACGAGGTGCACGTGCGGGCACCCGGCGTCGATCCGTATCGCGGCGTGATGTCGTGGCAGCCGTTCACGCATCCGTCGCACGCATACGCGGCCGGCCGCGCGCTGGCCGAACTGCATCGCGCGTCGGCCGGCTACGATGCGCCGGCGCGGCCCGTGCGCACGCTGCTGTCGAGCTTTCGCGTGCTGTCGTCCGGCGATCTGGCGGGGGCGCTCGAACGCTGGGTCGAGGCGCAGCCGTTGCTCGTGCGTGCGCTCGGCGCGCGCGACTGGCGCGGCGACGTGGCCGACGCGATCGGCCCGTATCACGCGCGCCTCGCGCCGCTGCTGCCCGCGCTGCCGCCGCTGTGGACGCACGGCGACTGGCATGCGTCGAACCTGCTGTGGACCGAGGCGGGGCCCGGCGCGCAGGTGCGGACCGTGCTCGATTTCGGGCTGTCGGATCGCACTTGCGCGGTGATGGATCTCGCGCTCGCGATCGAGCGCAATACGGTCGACTGGATGGCGCCGGCCGATGCGCGCCGCGTCGAGTACGCGCAGATCGACGCGCTGCTCGACGGGTATGAGTCGCTCGAACCGCTGGGCGACGAAGCCTATGCGGCACTGGTTGCGTTGCTGCCGATCGTGCATACGGAGTTCGCGCTGTCGGAAGTGGCTTACTTCGGCTGCATCATCGATGCGCCGAAGATCGTCGACATCGCGTACGACGGCTACCTGATCGGGCACGCGCGCTGGTTCGGCGAGCGTGACGGTCGGCAACTGCTCGACTGGCTCGTGCAGCGCCGGCGCGCGAAGCAAGGGGGCGTTTGATTCTTGAGAATACCCTGGCAGCTTCACCGGTTCGGCGATCGATATGTTGCTCGAATCGTTATCGAAATCTTACCTGGGTAGATTTGATGGCCTGTCGCACGCGAGTGCCGGAAGCGCTGAGCTCACTGCAAACGCAGCGGCGATAAATGAGCCAACTCTGATGTCAATGGTCAGTGCAGCAGTTGTCGAGACAGCCGGGACTCACTTGCACGGTGACTTCACGGGTTGCGAACGTTGATTCGCTCGCGCTGTTGATCGGATAAATTTGCGTTTTTATCTGAAATGGTGCATTTATCAAGCCATCGTCTATGATGGTCTTTGTCACTTCGGAAGCACGTTTTTTCGCGAGTTGGGTAGGAATAGCTTCATTTTTGGACGCGCTGCCAATTATGTAGATCCAGCTCTGAATAGGGTGCTTGGAATTGATTTCTGACACCCATCGTTCAATTCGTATTTTCTCGGATTCGGTAATCTCGTGGCTGTTGGGTGAAAATGGCACGAACAGTTGTTGTGATGGAAGATTTTGTGATGCCTGGCATTCTGTGGTGGCGTCTGCGGGAAAAATTAATAATCCTGAAATCGCGATGACGAGTGTTGTGATAAAAATTTTCATGTTGATTTGGGATCCTTAATCTGCAAATAAGCTTTCGCCGTAGATCACGAATCCGGTGAGTGTATCCGCATTTCTCAATGCCAGGTCAGGATTGGCCCTTGCCCATGCGGCTGCTGTGGGATCAATCCCGTAACGAGGGTCGCTGCTGCCGAAGGTGTCAATGAAATGTGTTACTTCGTGAATGAGCGTAGACAGCCGGGAATCCCCGAACATATTCTGGTTGCGCAAGCCGGTGCAGAATTTCATGGCGATACTTATAAGTTTTCGCTCCGTATTAGGTCCGCAAACATGAGCGGCCTCGTTATCGATGTCACTCATATTCGGGACGCAGCCTAACATTCGGTCGAGGTTCGGATCGGTTCGGACGAAGTTGTGTGGCGTTAGCGTCTTCAGTACGGAGAGGTGTCGTGAGAAGCCGTTGATAAGATATCGCCGGGTATTCTCATCGCATCGATTGAATCAATAGGTCATTCTATCCTTGATGGTCTTGTCATATCGATTCAGGTCGGTAATCCTTCGTTCGACAAGAATGATGGACCATTTAAGCAGTCGCGCTACCATAATTCTGAATTCCTTATTGGTCATGTTGGGGCAAATTGGCGTTGTGTTGATGTAAACGTCAACCGTTGATCCCGGATTTGTGTTGGTGACTGCTCCGGAGTGAACGAGAAACCAATCTTTGTCTTCGTTGGCATCAAAATTGTATTGATTGTTGTCAGAATAATTGTTCATGGCTTCAAGGTCCCGTCGTTTAGATCTTCAAGGATGTTGTCGCATCAGTAACGAAGCTTCACATTTGCTCGGCGCAATCAGTGTTGCAGGTGAAGATCTGTGCGGTCTCCGTTACGCTTCCATAGTCATGGAGCGGTATGGTTACGTTCGTGTCTCCGGAACCTCGAACAATCGTCTTTTCAAGTGAACGTGTCTATAGAACTAGTTCGAAATTTCGGAATGCAAAGAGGTTTTTTTGATTTGTACGTGATCGAATTGAATGATCGAAATTAATTCGAACGGTCTGGCGAACTTTGATGGCTTCGCTGGATCGCACGCGATCGCTCGGACGCCGCGTACAGATGGCCGTCTGGGCAGATACGCACGCTGGTTGGGCGAGTACAACGCACCCAACATGACGGAAATATCATCTTCGCCTCATGTTCGCACTGCGGCCCGACCGTAGCATCGGTCGCAAACCGTTACCGCAGAACCGAACATGCTCAAGCTCTCTCTCGCCGTGGCCGTCGCCTTCGCGACGGCCGCGACGGCTTATGCGCAGCCGTCGCTGTCGCCGGGGTCGACTCCGGCTGCCTCCGGCAGCGCCGCACCGATCGGCGCATCGCCCCCCGACGCACTCCCTTCCACTTCGTTGACGCTTCCCGATGCACTCGCCGTCGCGGCCCGGAACAACCCTGCGCTGCGCGGTGCGCGCGCGGACGTCGATGCATCGGCCGGCGCGCTGATGCAGGCCGGCGCGCGCCCCAACCCCGAAGTGTCGTTCCTGCAGGAAGGCTTTCGCCGCGCCGAACGCACGTCGACCGCGCTGATCAACCAGACGATCGAACTCGGCGGCAAGCGCAGCGCGCGGCTGGACGTCGCGTCGTACGGCAGGGAAGCGGCCAATGCATCGCTCGACGAGCAGGGCGCCGTCGTGCGCGCCGGCGTGATCGCCGCGTTCTACGGGCTGCTCGCCGCACAGCGCCAGCTCCAGGTCACCGAGGAATCGGCCGCGATCGCCGCGCGCTCGGCGGATCTCGCGAGCCGCCGGGCACAGGCCGGCAAGGTGTCGCCGGTCGAGGCGACCAAGGCGCATGTGGCGGCGGCCGGCGTGCAGATCGAAGTCGTGACCGCGCGCGGCCGTGTCGAGGTCGCACGCGAGAAGCTGAACGCGGTGATGGGCGAAGCGCGCGACGGCCGGCTCGCGGTACTCGGCGACCTCGAAGTCGTGCCGCCGGTCGAGTCGTTGCCCGCGCTGACCGCGCAGCTCGACGACGCGCCGCTCGCGCGGGTCGCGCGCGCCGAGATGCTGCGCTCGAACGCGGCCGTATCGCTCGAACGTGCACGGCGCATTCCGGACGTGACGATCAGCGCGGGCGTGAAGCGCGTGACCACGGGCGGCGTGCCGGACAACCAGGCCGTGGTCGGCGTGTCGTTCCCGATTCCGCTGTTCAACACGAACAAGGGCGCGCTGCTCGAAGCGACGCACAAGGCCGAGCGGGCGAACGCCGATCTCGATCGCGAACGCACGCGCCTGCGGCTGGAGCTCACGCAGGCGTACGCGAATTTCGAAGCCGCCGCGCAGGAAGCGCAGCGGCTGAAGGCCGACATCCTGCCGGCCGCGCGCCTCGCACTCGATGCGATGTCGCGCGGCTACGAGCTCGGGAAGTTCAGCTTCCTCGACGTGCTCGACGCGCAGCGCACGCTGTTCCAGGGCCAGTCGCAATACGTGCGCGCGCTCGCCGATGCCCATACGGCGCGTGCCGACATCGGCCGGCTCGTCGGTACGCCGCTTGCACCGCACGCACCTGTCACGCAATAGCGCAACAGACGCCTCCATTACCTGAAGGATCATCATGTCACGCAGCAGAATCCTGATCATCGCGGCGGTCGTGCTCGGCAGTGCCGGGATCGTCCTCGGCGCACTCGGCGTCACGCGCAATAGCGGCGGCAACGGCACGTCCGTGTCGGCGGCGCCCGACGCCGCTTCATCCGCTGCAGCCGTCGGCGAGCGCGGCGGTGTCGTGCTCAAGCGCGGCAAGCTGTCCGTCGAAATCGTGATGACGGAGAAGCCCGGCGACGCGCGCCTCGTCGTCTATCCGTTCGTCGACGGCAAGCCGGCCGACAAAGGCGTCACCGTGTCTGGCACGCTGGTGCGATACGACCGCACCCACGAACCGTTGCGTTTCGACGCGGCCGGCCAGAAGTTCGTGTCCGCGCAGTCGATTGCCAAGCCGCATGTGTTCGATGCGACGATCGACGTGAAGGCGGGCAATGAAGCCGCCTCGTTCCCGTTCGCACGCGCCGACGGTGCGATCGCGTTGACCGACGCGCAACTCGCTACCTCGAAGATCGCACTCGCGAAGGCCGGCCCCGCGCAGATCGCGACGCCGTTCCAGTTGCCGGGCGAGATCAAGTTCAACGAGGACCGTACCGCGCACGTGGTGCCGCGCGTGGCCGGCATCGTCGAGCAGGTGTCGGTGTCGCTCGGGCAGAACATCGCGAAGGGGCAGGTGCTCGCGGTGATTGCAAGCACCGATCTGGCCGACCGCCGCAGCGAGCTGCTGACGGCCGAGCGCCGGCTGTCGGGTGCGCGCGCGACCTACGAGCGCGAACGCACGTTGTGGAAGGAGCGCATCTCCGCCGAGCAGGACTACCAGCAGGCGCAGGTGCAGTTGCGCGAAGCCGAGATCGCCGTGCAGAACGCACGGCAGAAGCTCGCCGCGCTGAACGCGCCGGTCGGTGCGGGCGCGCTGAACCGCTACGAACTGCGCGCGCCGTTCGCGGGCACGATCGTCGAAAAGCACGCGACGCCCGGCGAGGCGATCGCCGCCGATGCGAGCATGTTCGTGATCTCCGATCTGTCGACCGTGTGGGCCGAGATGGCCGTGCCGGCACAGCGGCTCAACGACGTGCGCGTCGGCCGCGATGCGACGGTCGTCGCGACGGCGTTCGAGTCGCGTTCGAGCGGCCCGATCGCGTACGTCGGGTCGCTGCTCGGCGAACAGACGCGCACCGCGCCGGCGCGTGTCGTGCTGCCGAACCCGAACGGCGTGTGGCGCCCGGGGATGTTCGTCAACGTGTCGGTCGATGCGGGCAAGCAGGGCGTGCCGCTGGCGGTCGCGAGCGACGCGCTGCAGGACGTCGACGGCGCGCCGTCGGTGTTCGTGCGCTCGCCGAAAGGCTTCGTCGCGCAGGCCGTCGAGACGGGGCGGCGCGACGAGCGCGCGACCGAGGTGCTGAAGGGGCTCAAGCCGGGCCAGGAATACGCGGCGTCGAACAGCTTTGTGCTGAAGGCCGAGCTCGGCAAGGGGAGCGCGGAACATGAATGAGCGATACGTGTGCGCCGTTACGCGGCTCGCAGCCCGATATGCGGCCCGCTTTCCGGCCCGTCGCGTGACCGGCCGGGCGGCCCGTCCGGTGCGAGCGACCGTTCCCCGTTTCAAGGAATCCCGACATGTTTGAGCGCCTGATCCGCTTTGCGATTGCGCACCGCTGGCTCGTGATGCTGGCGATCGCGGCCGTGGCCGCGCTGGGCGTGTTCAGCTACCAGAAGCTGCCGATCGACGCGGTGCCCGACATCACGAACGTGCAGGTCCAGATCAACACGTCCGCGCCCGGCTACTCGCCGCTCGAGGCCGAGCAGCGCATCACCTATCCGGTCGAGACCGTGATGGCCGGGCTGCCCGGGCTCGAGCAGACGCGCTCGATCTCGCGCTACGGGCTGTCGCAGGTCACCGTGATCTTCAAGGACGGCACCGACATCTACTTCGCGCGGCAGCTCGTCAACGAGCGCATCCAGGAAGCGAAGGACAAGTTGCCGGCCGGCATCGCACCCGCGATGGGGCCGACGTCGACGGGCCTCGGCGAGATCTACCTGTGGACCGTCGAGGCCGAGGCCAACGCGCGCAAGCCCGACGGCGCGCGCTATACGGCGGCCGACCTGCGCGAGCTGCAGGACTGGGTCGTGCGGCCGCAGTTGCGCAACGTGCGCGGCGTGACCGAGGTCAACTCGATCGGCGGCTACGTGAAGGAATACCGCGTCGCGCCGAACCCGGCGAAGCTGATGTCGTACGGGCTGACGCTCGCCGACGTCGTGCGCGCGCTGGAACGCAACAACGACAACGTCGGCGCGGGCTACATCGAAAAGCGCGGCGAGCAGTATCTCGTGCGCGTGCCGGGCCAGGCGCGCACCGTCGACGATATCGCGAACATCGTGCTGACCAACGTCGGCGGCGTGCCGGTGCGGATGAAGGACGTCGGCGTCGTCGACATCGGCCGCGAACTGCGCACCGGCGCCGCGACGGCGAACGGCGAGGAAGTGGTGCTCGGCACGGTCTTCATGCTGATGGGCGAGAACAGCCGCACGGTCGCGAAGGCCGTCGCCGCGAAGATGGAGGACGTGAACCGCACGCTGCCGGCCGGCGTGAAGGCGATTCCCGTTTACGACCGCACCGTGCTCGTCGAGAAGGCCGTCGCGACGGTGAAGAAGAACCTGCTCGAAGGCGCGATCCTCGTGATTGCCGTGCTGTTCCTGTTCCTCGGCAATATCCGCGCTGCGCTGATTACCGCGCTCGTGATTCCGCTGTCGATGCTGATGACCTTCACCGGCATGGTCAACGCGAAGGTGAGCGCGAACCTGATGAGCCTGGGTGCGCTCGATTTCGGGATCATCGTCGACGGTGCGGTGGTGATCGTCGAGAACTGCGTGCGGCGGCTCGCGCATGCGCAGGCAACGGCCGGCCGGCCGCTCACGCGCGACGAGCGTTTCGCGGAGGTGTTCGGCGCGTCGCAGGAGGCGCGGCGCGCGCTGATCTTCGGGCAACTGATCATCATGGTCGTGTACCTGCCGATCTTTGCGCTGACGGGTGTCGAAGGCAAGATGTTCCACCCGATGGCGATTACCGTCGTGATGGCGCTCGCGGCCGCGATGGTGCTGACCGTCACGTTCATTCCGGCGGCAGTCGCCTTGTTCATCGGCGAGCGTGTCGAGGAAAAGGAAAACCGTCTGATGGGCTGGGCGCGGCGCGCGTACGAACCGGTGCTCGCCGCGTTCATGACGCGCCCGGCGCGCGTGATGATCGGCGCGGGCGCAATCGTGCTGGTCACGCTCGGGCTCGCCACGCGGCTCGGCAGCGAGTTCATTCCGAGCCTCAACGAAGGCGATCTGGCCGTTTCCGCGCTGCGGATTCCCGGCACGAGCCTGTCGCAGTCGGTCGAGATGCAGAAGTCGATCGAAAAGACGCTGAAGTCGCGCTTCCCCGAGATCGAACGCGTGTTCGCGCGCACCGGCACGGCCGAGATCGCGGCCGATCCGATGCCGCCGAACCTGTCGGACGGCTACATCATGCTGAAGCCGGCCGACCAGTGGCCCGACCCGAAGAAGCCGCGCGACCAGCTCGTGCGCGAGATCGAGGCGGCGCTCGCCGAGCTGCCGGGCAACGCATACGAGTTCTCGCAGCCGATCCAGCTGCGCTTCAACGAGCTGATCTCGGGCGTGCGCAGCGACGTCGCGGTGAAGATCTTCGGCGACGACATGGCCGTGCTGAACCAGACCGGCGAGCAGATCGCGGCCGCCTTGCAGAAAGTGCCGGGCGCATCGGAGGTGAAGGTCGAGCAAACCACCGGCCTGCCGGTGCTGACCGTCAACCTCGACCGCGACAAGCTCGCACGCTACGGCGTGAGCGTGGCCGACCTGCAGGATTCGGTGGCCGCGGCCGTCGGCGGGCAGAAGGCCGGCACGCTGTTCCAGGGCGACCGCCGTTTCGACATCGTCGTGCGGCTGCCCGACGAGCTGCGCTCGGACATCGAGGCGATCAAGCGGCTGCCGATCGCGCTGCCCGCGCCGGCCGCCGGCGCCAGCGCGCCGCTCGCGGCGGCGCCGTACGTGCCGCTCGCGGAACTGGCGACGATCGACGTCGCGCCGGGCCCGAACCAGATCAGCCGCGAGGACGGCAAGCGGCGCGTCGTCGTCAGCGCGAACGTGCGCGGCCGCGATGTCGGCTCGTTCGTCGCCGATGCGCGCGAGCAACTGCAGCAGGATGTGCGCGTGCCGGCCGGTTACTGGGTGTCGTGGGGCGGCCAGTTCGAGCAGCTGCAAAGCGCGAGCGAACGCCTGAAGCTCGTCGTGCCGCTCGCGCTGTTCATGGTGTTCGTGCTGCTGTTCGTGATGTTCAACAACGTGAAGGACGGGCTGCTAGTGTTCACCGGTATCCCGTTCGCGCTGAGCGGCGGCGTGGTGTCGCTGTGGCTGCGCGGGATTCCGCTGTCGATCACGGCGGCGGTCGGTTTCATCGCGCTGTCGGGCGTGGCCGTGCTCAATGGTCTCGTGATGATCTCGTTCATCCGCAACCTGCGCGACGAAGGGATGCCGCTCGAGGCGGCCGTGCATGACGGCGCGCTCACGCGGTTGCGGCCGGTGCTGATGACCGCGCTGGTCGCGTCGCTCGGCTTCCTGCCGATGGCGTTCGCGACCGGCACCGGCGCCGAGGTGCAACGCCCGCTCGCGACGGTCGTGATCGGCGGTATCCTGTCGTCCACGGCGCTGACGCTGCTGGTGCTGCCCGTGCTGTACCGCGTGAGCCATGCGGTGTCGTGGCGCGCGGCATTTCGCGGCGGCCTCGGCGCAGGCGTGCTGCGCCGGCTGGGTTTCTTCAAGGGTAATGCGTGATGCGAATTCTGATTGTCGAGGATGAACCGAAGACGGGCGCGTACCTGCGCAAGGGTCTCACCGAGGCCGGCTACGTCGTCGACTGGGTCGAGGACGGCATCACGGGCCAGCACCAGGCCGAAACCGAGGAGTACGACCTGCTCGTGCTCGACGTGATGCTGCCCGGCCAGGACGGCTGGACGCTGCTGCAGAACCTGCGGCGCAGCAAGTCGACGCCCGTGCTGTTCCTCACCGCGCGCGACGACGTCGGCGATCGCGTGAAGGGGCTCGAGCTCGGCGCCGACGACTATCTCGCGAAGCCGTTCGACTTCGTCGAGCTGACCGCGCGCATCAAGTCGATCCTGCGGCGCGGCCAGCCGCGCGATTCGAATACGCTGCGCGTGGCCGATCTCGAGCTCGACCTGACACGCCGCAAGGCCACGCGGCAGGGCGACACGATCCTGCTGACCGCGAAGGAATTCGCGCTGCTGTGGCTGTTGATGCGTCGCGAAGGCGAGATCCTGCCGCGCGCGACGATCGCGTCGCAGGTGTGGGACATGAACTTCAACAGCGACACGAACGTCGTCGATTCGGCGATCCGGCGGCTGCGCTCGAAGATCGACGACGCGTACGAACCGAAACTGATCCACACGGTGCGCGGCATGGGCTATGTGCTCGAAGCGCGCGGCGGCGCGGCCGCATGATCGCGCGCCTGCTGCCGCGCACGCTGCGCGGACGCCTGACCGCGCTGATCATCCTGTCGACGTCGGTGATCCTCGCGTCGAGCGGCGTCGCGCTTTACAAGGCGTTGAGCAACCGTGTCGAGATGACGGCCGCCGAGCAGATGGCCGGCATATCCGCAGCGCTGGGCACGCACCTGGGCGGAGCGGACACGACGGTCGACGTCGCGCGCAACCCCGGCATCTGGATCGACCAGTTGCACGGCCATCCGAACATGGATCTCGCGATCTTCGACGCTACGGGCACGCGCCTCGTCGGTACGCCCGGATTCCGTCCCTATGCGCCGCTGCTGTCGCTGGATGCGGGGCGCGTGCCGGTCGCCGTCACACCGCCCGGCGCGCGGCACCAGTATCTGGTGACGACCGTGCCGCTCGCGGGCGGCACCAGCGCCGGTGCGCCCGTGGTGCGCGTCGCCGTGCAGTACGACCGCAGCGCCGACGTGCTGCTGCTGCGCACGCATGCTTATACGATCGTCGTGATCGAGGTGTTCGGCGTGGTGCTGGCGGCCGCGATCGCGTACGGCATCGCGGCGCTGGGCTTGAGCCCGCTGAGGCGCTTCGCGGCACGGGCCGAGCAGATGTCGACGAGCCGGCTGGCGCATCCGCTGCCGGAACTCGATACGTCCGGCGAGCTGAAGGAACTCGAGCATGCATTCAACGGGATGCTCGAACGGCTGAACGAGTCGTTTACGCGACTGAGTCAGTTCTCGTCGAATCTCGCGCACGACATGCGCACGCCGCTCACGAACCTGCAGGCAGCCGCGCAAGTCGTGCTGTCGCAGCCGCGCAGCGCGGATGAATACCGGAGCGTGATCGAGTCGAGCATCGACGAATACCAGCGCTTGTCCCGGATGATCGAGGACATGCTGTTTCTCGCGCGCTCGGAACAGGCCGGCACGTCAATCGGCGTGCGGCGCCTGAATGCGGCGGAGGAGGCGGAGCGGGTGGCCGGCTACTACGAGCCGCTTGCGGAAGACGAGGGCGTGACGGTGAAGGTCGACGGCCACGCGTGGGTCGATGCGGACCTGACGCTGTACCAGCGTGCGCTGAGCAACCTGCTGTCCAATGCGCTGACCTATGCGCCGCGCGGCAGCGTCGTGACGATCGATTGCGTCGAGCAGGGCGGCGCGACGACGATCGCCGTGTCGGATACGGGGCCCGGCATCGCCGCGGAGCATGTCGGGCGGATCTTCGAGCGCTTCTATCGTGTCGATCCGTCGCGGCACAATTCCGCGTCGGGCACGGGGCTCGGCCTCGCGATCGTCCGGTCGATCATGGACAATCACGGCGGCGAATGCGGTGTCGACAGCGATCCCGGCCGGCGCACGACGTTCTGGCTGCGCTTTCCGCGCCGGCCGGCCGAGCCGAACCGGCCGGCGGCCCTCAGCACCTGACACCGCGGGCGGGCACGCTCGCGCGTTCGCCATGAGGCGGCCGCGCGCGGCGCGTTGCCCGCGGTCGTGCGGCCGAGCGTCATTGCCGCGCGGTCAGGTTGTCGTGATTGTCGGCCTGCGGCTTCTTCTCGCCGCCATGCACCGAAATCCCGTGAAGCTCCTTGTTGCGCGCGACCATCTCGCCGGTCGGCGGGTATTGCGTCTTGCCCGTCGGCACGACGCCGTCGTGCTGCGCCTGCTTCAGTTCGTTGACGACCTGCGTGCGGGTCTTGCCCTGCGTTTGCGTTTCCGCGAATGCGGCCTGCGTGGCCATGCCGAGCGACAGCGTGGCGGTGACGAACAGTGCTGCGAGTTTTGCCGTTTTCATCGAGTGCTCTCCTTGATCAGGTCGCCGGGTGGCGAACCATGGACCCAGTATGCGAAAGCAGCCGTGCGTGATCGTGATCGCGAGATGAAAAAATCGTCAGATTGCGCAAGCAGGTGGCGCATCGTTGGGACCCGACCGACATGACGCAACCGTCATGTTCTCGTCATGGGCGCGATGAGCGGGAAGCGGAACATGAAGTCTGCCGTTGGCCGACAGGGCCGAAGGCATTCGCGCCGTTCGCAACAGCAGCATGGAAAGCGGGCGGCCCTGTTCAGCCTCCCATTCCGGACCGAAAAGTGCATCGTCCCGCCATTCGTTTAGCCTTGATCGCAGTCCTGATCGTCCCGCTGTTCGCGGGCTGCGCGTCGACTCGCTCCGGCACCTCCGCGGCCACGCCTGCCGCCACGTCTTCCGCCGCACGCAAGCCGATGCCGGCCGACCTGATGCCCGGCGAGCAGATCGACTATGCCGGTCACCGCTGCGGCAATCCGAACCTGTATGTGAAAACGCACACGTGCCTGTTTCCGCAACGCAATCCCGCACAGTGATCGTCCGGTATGCGAAAAAAAGGCCCGGCACTCGACGAGTCCGGGCCTAACGCGTGATCGTGCCGTGCGACAACGACCCGCTGCGTGGGTGGGAACGGGCATGGCCCGTTACCGTTCCGATCGTAGCGACATCACGCATCGCGAACCTGATCGCAACATGAAATTTTCGTCACGCAGCGCGGAGTGGGCCGTCGCGATCA
This sequence comes from Burkholderia sp. BCC1999, assembly GCF_905339975.1. Classification (NCBI taxonomy): domain Bacteria; kingdom Pseudomonadati; phylum Pseudomonadota; class Betaproteobacteria; order Burkholderiales; family Burkholderiaceae; genus Burkholderia; species Burkholderia sp. BCC1999. The sequence continues at coordinate 106,210 of NZ_CAJPHP010000006.1, forward strand.
GAACCGGTGGCGCAACCCGAGATTGACGATGCCCTGCGTGCGCGTGCCGCCGTAGCCGTAGGAACCGATCGATGCCTGCGCCGTTTGCGTGCCGCCGTCGAGCGTGCGCTGCTCGCCGTTCGCACGCTGCCAGGCGCCGACCGCATAGAGATCGGTGCGCTTCGACAGCACGTAGTCGGCGCCGGCGGACACCTGATGGTAGGTTGCGCCCGTATCGCCGCGGGCACGCGTGTAGCTGTAGCCGAGGCCGACGAGCAGGCTCGGCGTTGCCTGATAGTTGAAGAAGCCGCGCGCGGTGTCGTACTTCTGCGTGCTGCGGAACGCGGACATCGCGTCGGCCTTGTACAGCGCATTGCTGTAGTCGATACCGATCGCGAAGGGCGCGAAGTTGTAGCGCAGCGCACCGCGCGCGATGCCGATCGATTTCGCGGAGATGTAGCCGCCGTTGACCAGCGACCCGTCGAACGTGCCGTCGGACGTACCGTTCCAGCCCGTCCGGATCCCGTTGGCGAGCGATGAACGATTGGCCGCGTAGTAGTAGCCGCCCGCGACGTCCACCGGGCCGTTGCTGTACGACAGGCCGGCCGACCAGGTCTGGCCCGCGCCGCTTTTGCCGGCCACGCCGCCGAGCGCATACATGCCGACGAACTGGAATCCGCTGATCACGGGGGATGTGTACTTCACCGCGTTGTCGGTGCGCGACGACGTGTCGTAGTTGTCGACGTCGCCGGGTGTCGCGTACACGCTGCCGAAGTAGAAGTCGCCGGTGACCGGCCATGCGACGTCCGCAAGCGCGTCGTACTGGCGGCCGAGCGTCAGCGTGCCCCAGCGGGCGCTTTCAAGGCCGACGAACGCCTGCCGGCCGAACATCCGGTTGCCTTGCCCGAGCGCGCCGGTGTTCGGATTGAAGCCGTTTTCCAGCGTGAAGACCGCTTTCAGCCCGCCGCCCAGGTCTTCCGCGCCTTTCACGCCGAAGCGGTTGCCGAGCAGATTGCCGTTGCCGAGGCCGACGAGGTTCTTGCCGTCCGCGTTGGCGTTCCACACGTACGTGAGCGACGTATCGAACAGGCCGTACAACGTGACTTCCGTCGCATGTGCCGCGTGGGTGGCCGCGAGCAGCGTACCCGACATCATGACGAGCCGAACTGGAGTTTTCATGGTGTGCCCCTGAGGTTCAAGAAGATCATTTCGTGCATCGCTCGATTCCGGTGCGGCGCCTTGTGGTGGCGGGCCGGAATATCGCGATCGCGCTGGCGATTCTGGAAAGCGTTCGGATCGTGGAGGTGAGGGACAAATGAGAAAAATGTCATCGCCGTGTCATGTGCGCAAAATTACGTGGGGAATTTCATTCGTACTGCGATGCAGAAGATGCCCGGACGGTGACGAAACCGTCATGCCGCGATCACGATTTCGCACCGGCGTAGGCTCAAAGTGAACGCTCCCGTCACGGATTTCCAGCAAGGAGCCAACAACATGAACATTCCGCGACCGATGATCGCCATCGCCGTTGCCGCACTGTCGATTGCGGCTTTCTCACAGGCGGTCGCCGCCCAATCGAAAACCCGGCAGGAGGTGCGTCAGGAACTGGTGCGCGCGCGGCACGACGGCGTGATCCCCAGCCCGAATCACGATTACCCGGCGAGCCCGGCTGTTGTCGCGCGGAATCAGGAAATTCATCGCTCGACCGTTCATCGCGGCGAGCAGGCACCGATGGTCGATGCGCACGACAACCGCTTTGCGGTGCGTTGATCGTTCATTCATGGCCGGGCGGCGCGATGCCCGCCGGCTGGATTCACCCGTGTAGAGGAGCGTGCCATGCGTACTATCGCGAAAGGAATCGTGCTTGCGGTGTGCCTGATGTCGACGGCCGCGATGGCGGCCGGCTGGCCGGAACGTGCGCTGTCGCACGCGCCGGCGCATGACGTCGGCAGCCGTGCAAACGAGCGGATGCGCTGCGAATTCGCGGCCGTGCCCGCTGGTGCGTGGACGGCGACGTTCACGCGAGGGCAATGCGAAGTCGACAACGGCCGGCTGACGTTCGTGCCAGCCGACGCGGGAAGCGGGGCGACGATGACGGAGAAACGGATCGTGCTCGGCGACGTCCGTACCGCGTCGCATCAGTCGCGCAAGTTGAAGGAACAGCTGCAACTGACGACGCGCGACGAAGTGATCGCACTGAACGTGCTGACCGACGACGGCAGCCGCAAGTCGCGCGAACATGCGATCGACCTGTGGGCTGCGTTGCGCAACGAAGGCGTCACGCCCGTGAACGGCACGCGGATCGTCGACACCTATCCGACAGGCGCGACGACGTGGTAGCCGCCGCGTCCGGCTTATCCGGCCTTGACCGACCCTTCGATCAGGAAGAACACGATGAAGCCGATGAAGAACGCGGCCGTCGCGAACGGCGTTTCGGGCACCTCGTGCGCTTCGACCAGCAGTTCCTCGGTCACGAGGTACAGCAGCGCGACGGTGCCGAGCCCCAGCAGCGCCGCGTAGATATTCGTCGGCAGGCCGGCAAACGCCGCATTGCCGGCAACGGCCGCGATGCTCAACAATGCGGCCAGCCCGACCGGCACGACGATCGACAGCATCCGGCCGATCCCTGCGGCGGCAAGCGCGGCGCTGACCGACAGCGCGAGGAACAGCACTTCGAGCGTCAGCGCGACGGTCAGGATGATGCCGCTTTCGTCGCTGGCCGAGAAGGCGATGCCGAGCACGAGGCCGTCGACGACAAGGTCGATCGCGGTGACGACGATCAGGCTCACGGGCAGCCGCGCTTTCTCGAAGCGCGTCTCGATCGCGCCCGACAGCGCGCGGATCGCGAGCATCAGCGCGATGCCGAGCACGAACCCGACGACGACCGGAAACAGCGCATGCGCGCGGTCTTGCGGCAGCAGTTCGAGCGCCGCGGCCGCGAACACGATGCCGCCGGTGAAATGCTGGATGACGCTCGACGTTTTGGGGCCGGGCGCACGCCACGCGGCCGCGAGGGCGCCGAAACAGGCCGCCAGCACGGGCGGTAACGTGAGCAGCGCAAGCTTCGCGGTCGGTGTCATGTGGCCTCGGGCAGTTGGCGTGCCGCAGCGGGCGCTGCATTGCACGGTTCGTACGCGCCGGGCGGTGCCCCGGCATCAACCGGGGATTGAACACCTTGAAGCCGCTTCAGGGTCAAGGCATTTGATGCAGGGCGCACCGGCCGGCCGGCGCGCCCGTTTCCGTCAAAGTTGCGCGAGCGCCTGATCGAGGTCGGCGAGCAGATCGTCGATATGCTCGATGCCGATCGACAGCCGCACCGTTTCTTCCTTCACGCCGGCCTTCGCGAGCTCGGCCGGCGACAGTTGCCGGTGCGTCGTCGATGCGGGGTGCGTCGCGAGCGATTTCGTATCGCCGATGTTGACGAGCCGCGTGAACAGCTTCAGCGCGTCCTGGAACTTCGCACCGCCGTCGCGGCCGCCCTTCACGCCGAACGTCAGGATGCCCGGCGCGCGGCCCGACAGGTAGCGTGCGACGAGCGCATGGTCGGGGTGATCGGGCAGGCCCGCATAGTTCACCCACTCGACGTGCTCGTGGCGCGCGAGATGCTGCGCGATCTTCAGCGCGTTGTCGCTGATCCGCTCGACGCGCAGCGCCAGCGTCTCGATGCCCTGCAGGATCTGGAAGGCGTTGAACGGCGAGATCGCCGCGCCCATGTTGCGCAGCGGCACCACGCGCGCGCGGCCGATATACGCGGCCGGCCCGAACGCTTCCGTATAGACGACGCCGTGGTAGCTGACGTCCGGCTCGTTCAGCCGCTTGAAGCGGTCGGCGTGTTCGGCCCACGGGAACTTGCCCGAATCGACGATCGCACCGCCGAGGCTCGTGCCGTGCCCGCCGAGGTACTTCGTCAGCGAGTGCACGACGATGTCCGCGCCATGCTCGAACGGACGCAGCAGGTACGGCGACGGCACCGTGTTGTCGACGATCAGCGGGATGCCGTGCCGATGCGCGACTTCCGCGAGCGCGGCGATGTCGGTGACGTTGCCGAGCGGGTTGCCGACCGATTCCGCGAAGATCGCCTTCGTGCGCGCATCGATCAGCGGTTCGAACGATGCGGGGTCGCGCGGATCGGCGAAGCGCGTGGTGATCCCGTATTGCGGCAGCGTATGTGCGAACAGGTTGTAGGTGCCGCCGTACAGCGAACTCGCGGACACGATGTTGTCGCCGGCTTCGGCGATCGTCTGGATCGCGTACGTGACCGCGGATTGCCCCGATGCAAGCGCAAGCGCGCCGATGCCGCCCTCGAGCGCGGCGATCCGCTGCTCGAGCACGTCGGTGGTCGGGTTCATGATCCGCGTGTAGATGTTGCCCTGGACCTTCAGGTCGAACAGGTCGGCGCCGTGCTGCGTATCGTCGAATGCGTACGCAACGGTCTGGTAGATCGGGACGGCGACCGCACGCGTGGTCGGGTCGGGACGATAACCGCCGTGCACGGCGATGGTTTCGAGACGCCAGTTCGGATTGGCCTGATCGGTCATGGGTGCTCCGTTTGTTGTTGTGAAGGTCGAGGGGTCCTGCCGTCCGGCGATTATAGGAGCACGTGCGCTGCTGCCCTTAGAACGAATGGTTTGTTGCTTATGGGGACGCCGCGCATAGAATGCCTCTTTCCGCAGACGAAAGGTGCGCGATGGATCAGGATCAGTGGAACCAGGTGGATGCGTATTTCTCCGCGACGCTCGTGCCGTCCGACGACGCGCTCGATGCCGCGCTGGCGGCGAGCGACGCGGCCGGGCTGCCCGCGATCAACGTCGCGCCGAACCAGGGCAAGCTGCTGCAGCTGCTCGCGACGATCCGCGGCGCGCGTCGCATTCTCGAGGTCGGCACGCTCGGCGGCTACAGCACGATCTGGCTTGCACGCGCATTGCCGCCCGGCGGCACGCTCGTGACGCTCGAACTGAACCCCGAGCATGCGAAGGTCGCGACGCAGAACATCGCGCGCGCCGGGTTCGCGGAGGTCGTGTCGGTGGTGGTCGGCAGCGCGAAAGACAGCCTCGCGCGGCTCGTCGACGCCGATGAGGCGCCGTTCGATTTCATCTTCATCGATGCGGACAAGGACAACAACGCGGTCTATCTCGACGCGGCGCTGAAGCTGTCGCGGCCCGGCACGGTGATCGTCGTCGACAACGTCGTGCGGCGCGGGCGCGTGGCCGACCCGGACAATCGCGAGCCCGACGTGGTCGGCGTGCGCGACGGGTTCGCGCGCCTCGTGGCCGAGCCGGCGCTCACGACGACGGCCGTGCAGACGGTCGGGCAGAAGGGCTGGGACGGGTTCTCGATCTCGATCGTCGGCGCGTGACGTGATGCGTCAGTGCGCGCTTGCGCTCGCGTCGGCGCGGCGATACAGGCGCGGCCACTGATCCTGGAACAGGCCGTTGCAGGTGCCGTGCGTCGAGATGTCGGCGAGCAGGAAGCGCCGGCCGTCGAAGATCCACGACGCGGTCGAGCCGCAATCGCCGGCACTGCGCAACCGGACCTTGCTCGACAGCATCGCGCTCGACGGATCGTAGCCGGCGTCGGTGAGTTCATTCGGAAACGATGCCGAATCGAGGCCCGCATTCGCGTTTTCGCCGAAATTCATGGCCGTCGGCGCGTACGGTGCGGTGCGGCGGATGCGATACCACAGGTCGGTGTGGTTATACATGCTGCTGGTCTGGCACGGGATCGCGACGAGCGCCTCGTCGGCCGAGATCGCGACGGCGGTCGACGCCTTCCGGCGATCGCTTGCCGACATTTCGTCTTCGACATCGGCCGCGCATTGCTTCACGTCCGTGCCGAATTTCGCGAGCACCGCGTCGACGAGCGGACGCTGTTCTGCTGCCGACAGGCTGGCGACGGGCGGCGGCGCCGGCGTGACGGCGGGCGGCAGCGCCGGTGCGGCCGGCACCGACGACGCAGGCTTGGTACCGGGGCGCAGCAGCGCGGTGACGGTGCCGACACGGCCCTGCGTATCGTCGATCAGCAACAGCGCGGCATTCAGCCCCGACAACGGCGTACGCGCGGTGTGCGCCGACGCCGGATCGCCGAAACTCAGCAGCTGTGCGTTGCGCGACGCGGCAAGCCAGGCGGCAATCGTTGCCGGATCGCTCGTGCGGACCCGGAACGGGTGTGCTTCGTCGTCGGTCTTGTCGCCGAACGCATGCCATTGGGCCGCCACCGCATCGAACGGGCGGCCGTCGACGCGTGCGGTGCGCAGGTCCAGCGGCACCGACGCGTAGAGGTCGAGCGACGGTTGCGCATCGGGGCCGGCATCGCGCGTCACGCGCAGGATGAGGCTGGGGCGTGCATCGTCGATATCGTCCGAATGGCTTTCGGCGACGCAGCGATTGCCGTTGTCGCAGACGACCGACCAGTTCTTGAAATCGCGCTCGACCGGCGGCCGCGCGAGCGGACGGGCCTGTGCGGCGAATGGGGAAACGGAGAGGAGGACGGCGAGGGCAAGCGAAAAACGGTGCGACATGACGGTTCGTATCGACGGTGAAAGGGCGGGCGGAAGATGCCGGACTGCAAGCGCATCGTCAGCAAGCGGTGCAGGTCGAGTGCAGCGGCGCGAACGGTGTCAAGTATACCGCTGCAACGGGAGGCGTCCGATGTGGCGACCCGTAGTGCACGCGTTCGAGCGTTGCTGGCCGCGCGGAGGCCGCCGCGGATGGACAAACGGCGCGATGCCGCCAGGCACCGCGCCGTTTGCTTGTCATCGACCTTCGATGATGTCGCACGGGAACGTGTCGGGCATCGACACGCCGCCCCATGCTATCCCTTCACGCACACCACCTGGCGTAGCGTGTGCACCACTTCGACGAGGCTGCGCTGGGCCGCCATCACCGCGTCGATGTCCTTGTAGGCCATCGGGATTTCGTCGACGACGCCCGCGTCCTTCCGGCATTCGACACCTTGCGTGGCTTGCGCCTGGTCGTCGGCCGTGAAGCGGCGCTTCGCTTCGGTGCGGCTCATCGTCCGGCCCGCGCCGTGGCTGCACGAGCAGAAGCTTTCCGGGTTGCCGAGCCCGCGCACGATGAAGCTCTTCGCGCCCATCGAGCCCGGAATGATCCCCAGTTGCCCCTTCTGCGCGGACACCGCGCCCTTGCGCGTCACGAGCACGTCTTCGCCGAAATGGCGTTCGCGTTGCACGTAGTTGTGGTGGCAGTTCACCGCGTGCTCGTCGACCGCGAACGGCTTCGCTATCACGCCGCGCGCCGCGGCGATCACCGCGTCCATCATCGCCTGCCGGTTGCGCCGCGCATAGTCCTGCGCCCATCCGACCGCTTCGACGTAGTCGTCGAAGTGCCGACTGCCTTCGGTGAAATACGCGAGGTTGCGATCCGGCAGGTTCGCGATGTGCTGACGCATGTCGGCCTGCGCGAGTTCGATGAACAGGCTGCCGATCGCATTGCCGACGCCGCGCGAGCCGCTGTGCAGCATGAACCACACGTGGTCCGCTTCGTCGATGCACACTTCGATGAAGTGATTGCCGGTGCCCAGCGTGCCGAGATGCGCGTAGTGGTTCGTCTTCTCCAGCTTCGGATACTTGTCGACGATCCGCTGGAAGCCCGGCAGCAGCGACTTCCACGATTCGGTCACGGCGGCCGGCGTGCGATCGCCCCACGCGCCCGGATCGCGACGGCCCGGCGCACGGCCGTGCGGGACCGCGCGCTCGATCGCGCCGCGCAGCCCCGCGAGCGAATCCGGCAGGTCGGACGCCGTCAGCGTCGTGCGTGCCGCCATCATCCCGCAGCCGATGTCGACGCCGACCGCGGCCGGGATGATCGCGCCCTTCGTCGGAATCACGCTGCCGATCGTCGAGCCCTTGCCGAGGTGGACGTCCGGCATCACCGCGATGTGGCTGAAGACGAACGGCATCTGCGCGGTGTTGCGCAGCTGCGCGCGCGCTTCGTCCTCGACGGCGACGCCTTGCGTCCACATCTTTACCGGCTTGCCGTTCGCCAGTTCCATCACCTGGTAACCCATGTCATTCATTTGCTTCACCATTCATTCCGTTGTCCGGCGCGGCACACGCGTGCCGCGCCGTGTCCTGCATTACGTGCCCTTGATGCTGACGAGTCCGTTGAGCACCTGGTCGAGACCGCCGAACACCGAGATGCGGTCGATCCGTTCCGCGACGCGCTCGAGCGTTTCCAGCTCCTTGAGCCGCAGCGCGGTCGGGTTTTCTTCCATCACCTTCGCGGTGTTCAGCAGCGAACGCGTGGCCGCCGTTTCCTCGCGGCGGCGAATCACGTTCGCCTGCGCGGATTTCTCCGCCTCGACCACCTGCGCGAGGATCGTCTTCATGTCGCCCGGCAGCACGATATCCTTCACGCCGACGCTGCGCACGTCCACGCCCGAATCGCCGAGACGGGCACGCACCTGCGCGATCACGACCTCGTCGATCGACTGCTTGTCCTCCAGCAGTTCATCGAGCGAGCGCGTGCCGACCGCCGAGCGCAGTGCGAACTGCAGCTCGCGATACAGGTGCTCGACCGGCCTCTGCAACTGGCCGAATGCACGCAGCACGTCTGCATAGCACCACGTCGCCGACAGGTTCAGCCGCAGCGCGACCTTGTCGCGCGTCAGGATTTCCTGTCCGCCGACTTCGATTGCCTGCAGGCGCAGGTCGACGAGTTCGACCGCGACGTCGCGGTTGAAGCGCCAGAACGCCGACGTACCCGCGTCCAGCAACCGCTCGATCTTGCCGTCGATCTTCAGCACGCCGACGTGGTACGCCGGCACCTGCGCCAGCAGCACGCCCGTCAGGCCCGCCACGCCGCGCGCCCGCAGCGCCGGTTGCGCGATGCGCTTCACGAGCGCGGCCGGCAACATGCTGTCCTGCGCGAGGTCGACGCGTTCGAGGCGGTGGGCGGTCAGGCCGCGCCAGTACAGCCGGCGCGTGCCCGGCGCCAGGATCTCGACGAGCACGTCGTCTTCATAGCGCAGGCCCGCTTCGTCGTCGGCGAGATCCATCGCGACGAAGTATCGCGCGAGCACGTCCGGTGCGTCGTGACGCAGGTAGTCGGCCAGCGCGGCGTCGGCGAGCGGCGCGTCGAGACGCGCGGTCTGCACCGACAGACGCTTGAACGGATCGAAGGCCTTGAACACGCCCGGTTCCAGCACCTTCACGAAATCGCCTTCGCTCATCAGCAGCGCGCGCTCGTTCTTTTTCACTACATGACGCTTCCACATATTTTTGTCCTTTTTTTCAACGGCCGCCGGGTGACGCGCATCGTGCGAATCGGGGTGCGACGCGATCGGGCGGGCGGCGCGCTGGCCGGCGTCGAAGCACACGGCGACGCATCCTGCATCGCGTCGTCGTGCGCATTCGCGCGGGCCGTGCGGCCGCCCGGCCGATCGCGCGGAACCTTGACCGGTCCGACGCGCGGCGGGCCTGTCGGCCCGCACCGGCGGGTACTGCTTTCATCACAAGACTGTCTTTACGGACAGTGTTCGAGCGGGATTTGAACCCGCCACCGGCCGGCTTTCGCCGGCTGCTCCACCTGGCTGAGCTTCCGAACAATGGGCGCTCCGGGATTCGAACCCGGACGAGGCATCCTGGCGCGCGCCCCTTTGCCTTCATCTGTCCATGGCGGCATGCGCTACCGCGACGAACGAGGTTCGGCGGCGGCGCACCAGCAGGGCTTGTTGAACCCTGACTCGCGGGCCAGCGGGACATCCGGCGTGTTCTATTTAGCGAGGAGCGTGCCAGTGGGCGTGTTTGCGCTCGGGATATTTTTTAATTCATTGAAAATAAAGGGATTTTGTTTGGTTTGCTTCATTGGGCGTCGGTGCACCCCGTCTCGCGTCATTGCTAAATTCCGATATAATCGGATCGTTTTTTATCCGATGAGATAAACATGCGAAAGACCGTTGCCATCGGTTTTCTCGGTATCGTGCTCGATCAGGGCGATCGCACGGCCCGGCGCTACCCGAAATGGCGGCCGACGATTTCGCTGTGCGAGCATCCCGGCCAGCCGATCGACCGGCTCGAACTGCTGTATCCGCAGGAGTACCTGCGTCTCGCGAGCCACGTGCGGGAGGATCTCGCGCAGCTGTCGCCGCATACCGACGTGCGGCTCACGCCGGTCTCGATCCACGATCCGTGGGATTTCGAGGAGGTCTACGCGACGCTGCACGACTTCGCACGCGCATATCCGTTCGACCTCGAGCACGAGGATTACCTGATCCACATCACGACCGGCACGCACGTCGCGCAGATCTGCTGGTTCCTGCTGGCGGAAGCGCGCTACCTGCCCGCACGGCTCGTGCAGACGGGGCCGCCGCAGCGGACCGACGAGGGCCCGAGCGGGCCGGGCACGATATCGGTGATCGATCTCGACCTGTCGCGCTACAACCGGATCGCGCAACGCTTCACGCGCGAGCGCGACGAAACGGTGTCGTTCCTGAAGGCCGGCATCGCCACGCGCAACGCGCGTTTCAATGCGCTGATCGAGCAACTGGAGCGCGTGGCCGTACGTTCGCGCGCGCCGATGCTGCTGGTCGGGCCGACGGGCGCCGGCAAGTCGTTTCTCGCGAAGCGCGTGTACGAGCTGAAGCGCGGCCGCCATCGGCTCGCGGGGCCGTTCATCGAGATCAACTGCGCGACGCTGCGCGGCGACGCGGCGATGTCGACGCTGTTCGGGCACGTGAAGGGCGCGTTCACGGGCGCGCAGACGGCGCGCGCGGGCCTGCTGCGCGCGGCGGACGGCGGGCTGCTGTTTCTCGACGAGATCGGCGAACTCGGGCTCGACGAGCAGGCGATGCTGCTGAAGGCGATCGAGGAGAAGCGTTTCCTGCCGGTCGGCGCGGACGTCGAGGCGACCAGCGATTTCGAGCTGATCGCGGGCACGCATCGCGACCTGCGGCAGATGGTGGCGGCCGGCACGTTCCGCGAGGATCTCTATGCGCGGATCAATCTGTGGACGTACGAACTGCCGGGGCTCGCCGAACGCCGCGAGGACATCGAGCCGAATCTCGAATTCGAACTCGATCGCTTCGGCCGCGAGCAGGGCGAGCAGGTGCGATTCAACGTGGAGGCGAAGCGGCGCTATCTTGCGTTCGCGGCGTCACCGCGCGCGGCGTGGGCCGGCAACTTCCGCGAACTGTCGGCGTCGGTCACGCGGATGGCGACGCTGGCCGATGCAGGGCGGATTACCGAGGCGCTTGCCGAGCAGGAAGTCGAGCGGCTGACGCGCACGTGGTCGTCGCCGGGCGGCGCGGGTGTGTCGGAATCGTGCGTCGACGCGGTGTTCGGTACGCGCGCGGCGGAACTCGACCTGTTCGACCGGGCGCAGCTCGAACGCGTGCTCGACGTGTGCCGCACCTCGGCGAGCCTGTCGGAAGCGGGGCGCACGCTGTTTGCAGTGTCGCGGCAGATCAAGAAGCAGCCGAACGATGCGGACCGGCTGCGCAAATATCTCGCGCGGTTCGGGCTCGATTGGGAGGCGGTGAGGCAGGCGCTCGACGGGGCATGACGAGCGCCGCGGCGCGGGCGGCGTGATCGGTCAGGCCGCCGCAGTCGCCGCGTCGTGAAACGGCGCCAGGAATCCCCAATCCGGGTGAGCCGCCGCGACATCCGCCAGCCCGTGCGCAAACGCACGCGCCGGCAGCCACGGATACCCGAGTGCCGCATGCAGCGCGTCGAGCTTCAGCGATTGCGGATCGTCGACCGTATCCATCCGCGCGATATGAATGTGCAGTGCGGCGATCCGCGCAACGTCGCGGCGGCGGTCATCTCCCGCGAACTGCCAGCGATACGTGCCATGCCCGATCCGCAGCGCGCCGCTGTCCTTCTGCCGCATCACGACGAGCCACGGCATGTTGCTGACGCCATGGTCGTCGACATCCGGTTCCGTACAGACGTAATAGGTGCGGCACCGCTCGAACCGCTCGCCGAATTCCTCGACCAGCGTACGCGCAATGGCGGCCGCACCCGTCACGCGCGGCGGAAAATCGATATCGTCGTTGGCGAGCGAAAAGCTCAGCTCGGCATCGGCCGCGAAGCAGTCGGCGATCAGTGCGGGCCGGTTCAGGTCTTTCGCGCGCAGATAGCATTCGAGCAGCGCGCGAACCGTCGCGGGATGAAGCGGGAAGGGCATGGTCGAACCTCCAGTGGCGGAAAATCGGGCCGCATGCGGGCCGCCGGACCTGGCCGGGGGTGCATGTGCCTTTGCCGTATAATTTCGTTTCAAAGCTAAATTCGCATGACTGCACGGAGCGTCGACGTCATGGCCAAGCAGCAAGAGGAGTCCGTTCTGACCATTACCAACCCGGCCTGCCTGATCGACGGCACGGACACGGAATTCCGTCACCTGATCAACGGGCTGTTGCCGTTCGCGGCGCGCCTGCTGTCGGTGCGCGACGGTTTCGGCTCGATCGCCGGGCTGACCGGCATCCAGTATTCGTTGCTCGTGTCGGTCGCGCACCTGTCTCACGACGACGTCGTGACCGTCAACCGCCTGGCCGATCACCTGCACCTGAGCGGCGCGTTCGTGACGATCGAAACCGGCAAGCTCAAGAAGCTCGGCCTGATCGACAAGCGAGCGGACCCGGACGACAAGCGCAAGATGCGGCTCACGGTCACGTCGGCCGGCACGAAGCTGCTTAAGGCGCTGGCGCCCACCCAGCAGCGGATCAACAACGTGCTGTTCGAGGGCGTGACCAAGACCGAATTCAAGGTGATGTGCTCGGTGATCGACCGCCTCGTCACCAACGGCGACCGCGCGACGCTCGATCTCGCGCACATGATCGCGCGCCAGGAAAAAAGCTGACGCACGCCGGCCGTGGGCCGGCGTGGCGCCTCGGCCACGCTCAGTGCGCGGCCCATTCGATCGTGTTCAGGTCGACTCCTTCCAGATGCATGTCCCACAACGGGCTCAGCGCGCGCAGCTTGCCGACCGTGTCGCGCACCTGTGCGATCACGCTGTCGACTTCGGCTTCGGTCGTGAAGCGGCCGAGCGTGAAGCGGATCGAGCTGTGCGCGAGTTCGTCGCTGCGGCCGAGCGCACGCAGCACGTAAGACGGCTCCAGCGACGCCGACGTACACGCGGAGCCTGACGATACCGCCACGCCCTTGATCCCCATGATCAGCGATTCGCCTTCGACGAAGTTGAAGCTGACGTTCAGGTTGTGCGGAATCCGCCGCGTCAGGTCGCCGTTCACGTAAACCTCGTCGAGCGTCGACAGCCCGGCCAGCAGCCGGTCGCGCAATGCGCCGACGCGGCGGCTTTCTTCTCCCATCTCTTCCTTCGCAAGCCGAAACGCTTCGCCCATCCCGACGATCTGGTGCGTCGGCAGCGTGCCCGAGCGCATCCCGCGCTCGTGGCCGCCGCCGTGCATCTGTGCTTCGATGCGCACGCGCGGCTTGCGGCGCACGTACAGCGCGCCGATCCCCTTCGGGCCGTACACCTTGTGCGCGGTCACCGTCAGCAGGTCGACATTCAGCGCATTGACGTCCACCGGAATCTTGCCGGCCGCCTGCACGGCGTCGCAGTGGAACACGATGCCGCGCGCGCGACACAGCGCGCCGATCTCGGCAACCGGCTGGATCACGCCCGTTTCATTGTTCGCGAGCATCACCGACACCAGGATCGTGTCGCCGCGCAGCGCCTGCCGCAGCGCATCGAGATCGACGAGGCCGTCTTCCCGCACGTCGAGGTACGTGACGTCGAAGCCCTGCCGTTCGAGTTCGCGGCACGTATCGAGCACGGCCTTGTGCTCGGTCTTCACCGTGACGAGATGCTTGCCGCGGCCCTGGTAGAAGTGCGCGGCACCCTTGATCGCGAGGTTGTTGCCTTCGGTCGCGCCGGATGTCCACACGATTTCGCGCGGGTCCGCGCCCAGCAGTGCGGCGACGTGCGCGCGCGCTTCCTCGACGGCCTGCTCGGCATCCCAGCCGTAGCTGTGGCTGCGTGAAGCGGGGTTGCCGAACCGCTCGTGCAGGAACGGCACCATTTTGTCGACCACGCGCGGATCGACGGGTGTCGTCGCGCTGTAGTCCATGTAGATCGGACGAGATGACATCGAAAGGGCTCCGGAAAGCGGGTCTCTCGCGGGTCGCGAAAGCCGGGGAATACGGTTGCCGCAGTGTACGTGGACATTCACGGGCGCCGCGCAACATCCATCACGCCAGTAGGGTTGTCTTTCAAACAAAGCTTTCAAGATCAGGGTTTACGACAGCTTGAACCCGCCTTTGTGTTTGCATTTAATAAAAGCTAAATAACAAAGCTAAATAACGGTGCTTTGTTGGGCCGGATTCCACGGCGGGATCCGGCGATGCAACCCATGGAGGACGAGATGAGCGAGAACCATGCCGGAGCCGGCGCGGGCGCTGACGAGCAGCGGCGCTTTCGCAGTGCGTTGTCGATGTTCGCGACGGGTGTCGCGGTGATTACCGCGCCGCGCAAGGAGGGGATGCCGGTCGGCATCACGGTCGCGTCGTTCAATTCGGTGTCGCTGGATCCGCCGCTGATCCTGTTCTCGGTCGATCGCCGCAGCCTGAGCCTCGGCGACCTGGCCGGCGCGCGCGGCTACGCGGTCAACGTGCTCGACGAGACGCAGCAGCACCTGTCGAACTGCTTTGCGAAAGCGAACGGCGACAAATGGGGCTGGCGCGCCGGTGCGCCGGACGACGACGGCGCGGTGCTGCTGCCCGACGCACTCGCGACGTTCGAATGCGAACCCTATGCGCAGTACGACGGCGGCGACCACGTGATCTTCGTCGGCCGCGTGACGCGGCACCGCGCGCGCTCGGAAGGGCGCCCGCTGATCTTCTTCGGCGGTCGCTACCGCGCGCTCGACGGCGCGCACGCGCCGTCCGTGTGAACGCAACCCACGATTCATTCCACCCAGGAGGACATCATGATCAAGAACGGGACTCAGCACATCGCGTCGCTGCGCGACGGCCGGCAGGTTTACCTGAACGGCCAGCCGGTCGGCGACGTGACCGCGCATGCGGCATTCCGCAATTCGATTCGCAGCTACGCGAGCCTGTACGACTACCAGGCGCGCGACGAGAACGTCGAGAAGATGACGTTCGTGTCGCCCGACACGGGCAACCGTGTGAGCCGGATCTGGCAACTCCCGACATCCTATGACGAACTGCTCGAACGCCGTACCGCGCTGGAGGCATGGTCGGAGCTGCATTACGGCTTCATGGGCCGTTCGCCCGACCACGTTGCGTCGTGCCTGTCGGGCATGTATATGGGCGCCGACGTGTTCGAGCAATACGATCCGGCCCGTGCAGGCGCGCTGCGCGACTACTACCGTTACGCACGCGACAACGACCTGTTCCTGACCTACGTGATCGTGAATCCGCAGGCGAACCAGTCGAAGAGCGCACACGAGCAGGAAGACAAGTACCTCGCGGTCGGCATCGTCGATCAGGATGCCGAAGGCATCACGGTGCGCGGCGCGAAGATGCTCGCGACGAGCGGAATCATGGCGAACGAGGTGTTCTGCAGCTGCATCCAGCCGCTGCGCGAAGGCGACGAGATGTACGCGCTATCGTTTGCGGTGCCGATGAACGCGAAGGGCATGAAGATCATGTCGCGCAAGTCGTACGAGGAAAACGCGACGTCGGTGTTCGACAACCCGCTGTCGAGCCGCTTCGACGAGAACGACGCGGTGCTGTACTTCGACGACGTGAAGGTGCCGTGGGAACGGATCTTCGTCGCCGGCAATACGGCGATGTGCGCGAAGCAGTTTCACGCGACGCCTGCCCACGTGTACCAGAACTATCAATGCCAGGTGCGCCTGATGACGAAGCTGCGCTTCCTGGTCGGGCTTGGCTTGAAGATCTCCGAGGTCAACGGAACGAACACGTTCCCGCAGGTGCGCGAGACGCTGGGCCAGCTCGCGGCCGAAGCGTCGATGGTCGAGGCGTGGGTCTACGGGATGGAGGCGAAGGGCACGGTCGTCAACGGCTTCTACGTGCCTGACCGCAACATGCTGTACGGCTCGCAGGTCGTCACGCAGCAGCTGTATTCGAAGGTGCTCAACACGCTGCGCGAGCTCGCCGGCGGCGGAATGATCATGCTGCCGTCCAGCGTGCGCGATTTCGAGAACCCCGACCTGCTGCGCATCATCGAGAAGACGCAGAAGTCGCCGGTGTGCTCGTCCGAGGAGCGCGTGAAGTTCTTCAAGCTCGCGTGGGATGCGGTCGGCTCCGAATTTGCGTCGCGCCACAACCAGTACGAACTGTTCTATGCGGGTGCGTCGTTCGTCACGAAGGGGCATGCGTACCGCACGTACGACTGGCAGCGCGCGTCGCATCTCGTCGATTCGATGCTCGGCAGCTATTCGCTGAACCAGGAACTGTCGACGCCGCGCGCCGCTTGACGCGTCCGGTTGCGTCCAACTTCACCCGCTATCGCATTCAGGAGAGACAGATGGCCATCAACAAGCTTCACGACGAATTCCATGCGCTGGACATGCAGCGCGACTGGCAACTGCCGGAAGGCTATGACCCCGCATCCGGCGCGCAGGAGCTGATCCTGTCCGGCGCGCTCGATACCGAGCGCAAGCGCGGCAGCCGCACGCGCCTGCTGCGCCTGCCGGCCGGGCTGCATACGAAGAAGCCGTTCGTGCACGACTACTGGGAAGAAGTGTTTCTGGTCGAAGGCGACCTGACCGTCGGCAACGACGAGCACGGCGACGGCGGCACGCCGTTCAACGGCTACACGTACGCGGTGCGTCCGCCCGGTGCATGGCACGGCCCGTTCAAGTCGAACGGCGGCTGCGTGCTGCTGGAGATCCACTACTACGACCCGGCATAAGCGCGGCCATTCACGACACATCGTGGGCAGCGCCGTATCGTGCTCTGCCTGCCACGAGGAGCATTCGATGAAAACCATTACGTTCGCGATCGACGGTCGCGACGGCCGCACCGAGCGTGCGATCGCGATCGACACGCTCGTGATCGCGGGCTGGACCGGACGCGACACGGTCGCCATGGAGAAGCACATCCGCGAGCTGGAGGAACTGGGCGTCAAGCGTCCGGCGACGACACCGGTGTTCTACCGCGTCGCGGCCGATCGCCTCGATCCGTCACCCGCGATCCAGGTGTCGGGCGGGCAGAGCAGCGGCGAAGCGGAATTCGTGCTGGTGCGCGACGGCGGCGAGACATTCGTCGGCATCGCGTCCGATCACACCGACCGCGAAGTCGAGACGTACGGGATCACCGTCTCGAAGCAGATGTGCGGCAAGCCGTGCGCGAGCACGCTGTGGAAGTTCGACGACGTGGCCGGGCACTGGGATCAGCTCGTGCTGCGCGCGTACGCGACGATCGACGGCGAGCGCGTGCTGTACCAGGAAGGCAAGGTGACCGCGATGCGCGCACCGGACGACCTGATCGCACAGTTCGCGCACGATGACGGCCGCTTCGTCGACGGCACCGCGATGCTGTGCGGTACGCTTGCGGCGATCGGCGGCATCCGGCCGGCCGAGCGCTTCGAGGTCGAGCTGGAAGATCCGGTGCTGGGCCGCACGATTCGCCATGCGTATGCGGTCGACGCGCTGCCCATTGCGGGCTGACGTCGTCGACGCTCGCGCACTCAAGTGCACTCAAGCGCGGCAGATCGCGATGATCTCCGCGCTGGCCGCTTCATCGAATGGCGCATGCTGCCAGTCGCCGTACCAGTCGGCCGACGCGAATCCGGCTGCCGCCACGCGTGCCTGCAATTCGGGTTGCGCGATGAAACGCAGCCGGCTCGTATTCGTCAGCGCCGTATCGTCGCGGTGGAAGCGGTAGTACGTGTCGAACGTCACGATCGCGCGATCGACCGCACGCACGGCGTGATGGAGATCGACGCTGCCGAAGTCGCGCGATTCGACGCGGCGTGCCGAATGCGTGGGTGTCCACGCGCGCCACGGCTCGATGCGTGGGTTGCGGGTGTCGAACAGGAAGCGGCCGCCATCGGCGAGTACGCGTCGCACGCCGTGCAGCACGCCATCGATTTCGTCATCGGTCAGCAGGCACTGGAACGCATGCCCGGTCATCACGACCGAATCGAACGGCGCGTCGGGCGGCAGGCTGCCGAGTTCGCACGCGAACCAGCGCACGGTGTCGGCGCGCGGCTGGCGTCGAGCGTATTCGATCATTGCGGGCGCCGGATCGATCGCGACGACGTCATGCCCGGCTGCCGCGAGCCGGCGCGCGAACGTGCCGGTGCCGCAGCCGAGATCGAGGATGCGTTGCGGCGAGGTGCCGATCACGGATGCGTAGAACGCGAAATCCCGATCGCCTGCGTTGAACAGGTCGTAGAGTGCGACAAGGCGTGGGTCGGTGTAGAGGCGATCCGGGTCGGCAGGCGTCATGCGGCCGCGCGTATCAGCGCTGCTGCACGGCCACGCGCAGCCCGAGTGCGATGAAGATCGAACCGATGATCTTGCCCTGCCAGCGCGTGAGCCACGTGAGCCGTTTCACGATGCGGCCGAGCGGGCGGATCGAGCACGCGATCAGCGTCGTGTAGAGCGAGCTGAGCACGACGAAGATCAGCCCGAGTACCGCGAACTGCACGAACGTCGAGCCGCGCTCCGGATGCACGAATTGCGGCATGAACGCGAGAAAGAACAGCGCGGTCTTCGGATTCAGCACTTCGGCGGGAATGGCCTGCAGGTACGCCTTGAGCGGCGTGACGGGCGACACTTGCGGCAGCGACGGATCGGACGCCTTCTCCAGCAGCGCACGCACGCCGAGATAGATCAGGTACGCGGCGCCGACCAGTTTCACGACATTGAACGCGAGCGCCGACGTCATCAGCAGCGCGGACAGCCCGACGGCCGCGAACAGCGTGTGCACGAAGTCGCCGCTCGCGACGCCGAGGCCGGTCAGGATGCCGGTCTTGCGCCCGCCCTGCACGGTGCGGCTCAGCACGAGCAGCACGGCGGGGCCGGGGATCAGGAACAGGCCCAGAACGACGGCCGTGAAGGTGGTCAGCGTGGTCAGGTCGAACATGGCGGCTCCGGCAGGTTGGCGCAGCGGCGGGGATCGGGGCATTGTATTCGGTTCGGCGCACGGCCGCTGACGCGCCGTTGAACGACCCGGCCGCACGGGCGCCTTTCTGGTATAAGCACGAAAGGACGCGCAGCAGGGCGTCCGGCTTCTTCCACCGCCCATCGTTTCATGCGCGAGCTTCCACCGACCACCGATCCCGCCGCGGACGCCGACGTCTATCACGTGCCGCGTCCGCTCGTCGTGTTCGGCGGCTCGGTCGTCGAGCCCGAATGGCGGCTGGAGCGGCACAGTCATCGCCAGGCGCAGTTGCTCTACACGCTGAGCGGCGTCGTCTATTGCGAGATCGACGGCGGCGTGTGGAGCGCGCCGCCGCAATGCACGGTATGGATTCCCGGCGACGTTCCGCACGCCGCGCGCGGCTCGGCCGGTGCGACCTTCTATGCGGTGCTGGTCGAACCCGACGCCGCGCTCGACCTGCCTGCACGCTGCTGCACGCTGTCCGTGTCGCCGCTGCTGCGCGAGCTGCTGCTGAAAGCCGCGAGTTTCCCGAACCTGTACGACGTCGACGGGCCGCAAGGGCGGCTGATGGCGACGCTGCTCGACGAACTCGTTGCAGCGCCGGTCGAGGACCTGTACCTGCCGATGCCGACCGACCGCCGGCTGCGCAAGCTGATCGACCATCTGCTCGACGATCCGGCCGACAAGTCGCCGCTGCCCGAACTCGCGCGGCGCGCGGGCGTCAGCGAGCGCAGCCTCACACGGCTCGCGACGAAGGAGCTCGGAATGAGCCTCGGCGACTGGCGCCGGCGGCTGCACGTCGCGCTGTCGCTGCGGATGCTGACGACCGGCCGCCGCGTGCACCAGATCGCGATCGACCTCGGCTACGAGAGCGCGAGCAGCTTCGTGACGATGTTCCGCAAGGCGACCGGCAAGTCGCCGACGCAATTCCTGACCGACCGGCAGCGCTGAACGACCGGGCCGCACTGGCGTTCACGCACGTTTGGCCGGAATGAAAAAGCAGTTGGCCGGGATGAGAAATGACGTGTTTGGCCTCGATCCATAAAATGAGAATCGTTCTCATCTGGAGGTCGACATGCAAATCACCACGACTGAATTTCCGTTTGTCTGGCTGCGTTACAGCGGTTCGACGCACCTCGAACCGACCCAACTGATCGCCGAGCTCGATGCGCTGCTGGCGCGCGGCGAACGCTTCGTTCTTCTGACCGACGATGCGCCGTCCGGAGACGATCGCGGCGACACCGATCACGAGATGCGCAAGCAGCTCGCGAAGTGGAGCAAGGCCAACCGCGCGCAGTCGCGCGAATGGATCCCCGCGATGATCGCGATCGAGCCCGATGCGGCACGGCGTGTCGCGCTCGATGCATTTTCTGGCACGTTCGAGAAGGTCTGGGGCTATCCACTGCACGCGGCGGCGACCCGCGACGACGCGCTGGCGCTCGCGCAGCGGCTGCTTGCGGAACCCGCGCGCAGCATGGCGGCGGCGAACGCCTGAATCGGCCGCCGCGCGAGCCGCGCGGCTCTCGTCGACAACGACACACATGCACGGCGCGCATGCGCGCCGCGGCGTGTCGCAACCACGCAGGGGTGACCGGTGGACAATCCGATCCGCGCGATGCGCATCTTTACGCGCATCGTCGAAATGAAGAGCTTTACACGCGCGGCGCTGGCGCTCGGCATCTCGCGCGCCACCGCGACGCGGACCGTGCAGGAACTCGAAGCGGCGCTCGGCACGCCGCTGCTGGTGCGCACGACGCGCGCGCTGCGGGCGACGTCCGAAGGCGACGCGTATTACCGACGCTGCGTGAGCATCACGGCGGACGTCGACGAGCTCGAAGCCAGCATTCGCGGCGCCGCGCGGCACCCGAGCGGGCCGCTGCGCGTCGAGGTGCCGGCGTCGGTGGCCGGCGCGATCGTGCTGCCGGCGCTCGACGCGTTTCATGCACGGCATCCCGATCTCGTACTGATGCTGGGCGTGGCCGGGCGCGCGGGCGATCGCGACGCCGACGCGATCGACTGCCGTATCCGGCTGGGTGCGCTGCCCGATTCGTCGCTCGTCGCGCGCCGGCTCGGCACGCTCGAGCGCGTGACGTGTGCGAGCCCCGCGTATCTCGACCGCTTTGGCGTTCCGCGCACGCTCGACGCGCTGACGGCCCACCGCGCGGTCAGCGGCACGCCGGTGTCCGGCCAGCGCACGGCCGAACTCGATTTCGTCGCGGACGACGTCGTGCGCAAGATCCGGCTCGACAGCATCGTCAGCGTGGACGACGAGCAGGCGTATCTGGCCTGCGGCGTGCATGGCCTCGGGCTGATCCAGCCGACGCGCATCGCCGCGCAGCCGCTGATCGATGCGGGGCGGTTGCGGGAAGTGCTGCCGCGCTGGCGGCCCGAGGCGGCTGCCGTGTCGGCGGTCTATGTGAAGCGCCCGCATGTGTCGCCCGGCGTGCGTGCATTCGTCGACTGGATCGCGGAGCGTTTCGCGCAGGCCGCGCACGAACACGAAGGGATGGCGGCGGCGGGGGCGGCAGGGTGGCGGCCGGTGCCGGAGGCAATCGCCACCTGCGATCGCGATAGCAGGCTGGCCGAACTGGCGTGACGGCATGACGCAGCCTGATGTGAATTCAGGCGTCCGCGAGGTGGAACGCCCCAGCCATGCGCTCCTGTTCGCGGGTGGTAACGACGATGCGCAGAAGATCTGCGCAATTAGCGTCGGGTCCGGACAATCATGGCAAGTCGGTTGCGCACTGATGTAATTATTTTGGTGATTCAGTGGGATTTTCGCCAAAATAATAGCTTCTTCGATATGGCGCCGCC
Source organism: Burkholderia sp. BCC1999 (assembly GCF_905339975.1). Classification (NCBI taxonomy): domain Bacteria; kingdom Pseudomonadati; phylum Pseudomonadota; class Betaproteobacteria; order Burkholderiales; family Burkholderiaceae; genus Burkholderia; species Burkholderia sp. BCC1999. The sequence continues at coordinate 128,021 of NZ_CAJPHP010000006.1, forward strand.
TACGCCGCCTTCAACCGCCCCAGCTCTTCCGCCAGGAAATCGACGAACGCGCGAATCCGCGTGGACATCTGGTGACGCTGCGCATACACCGCGTAGATATCGGCGCTCGGCGTCTCGTGATCGGGCAGCACGACGACCAGCCGCCCGTCGGCGAGATAGTCGCGCAGGTCCCACTCCGCGCGCATCAGGATCCCGTGTCCGTCGAGCGCCCACTTCACCGCGATCTCGCCGTCGTTCGTCGTCAGGTTGCCGTTGATCCGCACGGCTTCCGTGTGGCGCGCCGCGCCGCGGCCGCTCGTCAGGCGCCAGACGCCGTACCCTTCGTCGCCTTGCCGGATGCCGATGCAGTTGTGCCGCGCGAGGTCGTGCGGCGTGCCGGGCGTGCCGTGCCGCGCGAGATAGGCGGGCGCCGCGCACAGCAGCCGGCGGTTCGGCGCGAGCCGCCGCGCGACGACGCGCGTGTCGGGCGGCTCGCCGAAGCGGATGCACACGTCGAATGCATCGTCGGTGAGCGGCGGCGGCATCACCGACAGCTGCAACTGCACCGACACTTCCGGGTAGCGCGCGACGAAGCGCGAGATCGCGGGGCCGATGTGGCTGCGCCCGAACCCGAGCGTCGCGTTCACGCGCAGCAGCCCTTTCGGCCGCTGCTTCGCGCTGCCGAGCAGTTCGCCGAGTTCGCCCATCTGGTCGAGGATCCGGCGCGCGTAGTCGAGATACACGTCGCCTTCGGGTGTCAGCATCATCCGCCGCGTCGTGCGGTTGACGAGCGTCACGCCCGCGCGCCGCTCCATCTGCGTGAGCCGCTTGCTGACGGCCGCCGCGGTCAGCCCGAGTTCGCGCGCGGCCGCGCTCAGGCTGCCCGACGCGGCCAGCGTCGAGAAGAAGCCGAGATCGGCCGGCTGGACGGTATCCGCCATGACGGGATTTGTGAATTGAAGTTAAAGATGCTTTGAGTATAGCCCCGGTTTCTGCACTTCTGGTTCGGTAAAGTGCGTTCACACTCACGATCAATCGAGGATGTCCGCATGAAGACCTACCGTATCGCAACGATTCCCGGCGACGGCATCGGCAAGGAAGTGGTGCCGGCCGGCAAGCAGGTGCTGGAAGCGCTGGCCCGCGGCAGCGACCGCTTTGCCTTCGAGTTCGAGGATTTCGACTGGGGCGCCGATTACTACCGCGAGCACGGCGCGATGATGCCGGCCGACGGTCTCGACGCGCTGCGCGGCAAGGACGCGATCCTGTTCGGCTCGGCGGGCGATCCCGACGTGCCCGACCACGTGACGCTGTGGGGGCTGCGCCTGAAGATCTGCCAGGGCTTCGACCAGTACGCGAACGTGCGCCCGACGCGCATCCTGCCGGGCATCGACGCGCCGCTGAAGCGCTGCGGGCCGGACGACCTGAACTGGGTGATCGTCCGCGAGAACTCCGAAGGCGAATACGCGGGCGTCGGCGGCCGCGTGCACCAGGGCCATCCGATCGAGGCCGCGACCGACGTGTCGATTCTCACGCGCGCCGGCGTCGAGCGCATCATGCGCTTCGCGTTCCGGCTCGCGCAGTCGCGCCCCCGCAAGCTGCTGACCGTGATCACGAAGAGCAACGCGCAGCGGCACGCGATGGTGATGTGGGACGAGATCGCGAAGCAGATCGCGCAGGAATTCCCCGACGTGACGTGGGACAAGGAGCTAGTCGATGCAGCGACCGCGCGCATGGTCAACCGGCCGGCGTCGCTCGACACGATCGTCGCGACCAACCTGCACGCGGACATCCTCAGCGATCTCGCCGCCGCGCTGGCTGGCAGCCTCGGCATCGCGCCGACCGGCAACATCGATCCCGAGCGTCGCTACCCGTCGATGTTCGAGCCGATCCACGGTTCCGCGTTCGACATCATGGGCAAGGGGCTCGCGAATCCGGTCGGCACGTTCTGGTCGGTCGTGATGCTGCTCGAACATCTCGGCGAAACGGACGCCGCCGCGCGCGTGATGCAGGCGATCGAGGCCGTGACGGCCGACCCGTCGCTGCATACGCGCGATCTCGGCGGCAGTGCGACGACCGCGCAGGTGACGGCGGCCGTGTGCGAGCGCGTCGCGCACGCGGCGGTCGCGGCCTGACGAACGGGCTGGCGGCGCGCCTGCGCAAGTAGCAGGCGCGCGCCGTCCGCTTATCGCCCCGGATTTTCCTGCCCGGGACTCGCGCATCCGACGCGAGCCGGGCGCCGGCCGTCGCCCGCTTCATCCCGGCGCCGCCGAACATTCACAGACAGAGCACGGCTCGACCTCGAAGGAGGAGACACATGCAAGCGGATCTGGAAACCCGCGTCGCGCGGAAACTGATGTGGCGCATCATTCCGTTCGTGATGCTGCTTTACTTCGTCAGCTTTCTCGATCGCGTCAACGTCGGCTTCGCCGCGATGACGATGAACAAGGCGATCGGCCTGTCGCCGACCGCGTTCGGGTTCGGCGGCGGCCTGTTCTTCATCGGCTACTTTCTGTTCGAAGTGCCGTCCAACCTGATCCTCCATCGTGTCGGTGCGCGCATCTGGATCGCACGCGTGATGATCACGTGGGGGATCGTGTCGGCCGTGTCCGCATTCGCGGCCGGGCCGACGAGCTTCTACGTGCTGCGCTTCCTGCTCGGCATGGCCGAAGCCGGTTTCTTCCCCGGCATCATCCTGTACCTGAGCCTGTGGTTCCCCGCGAAGCAGCGCGCGGTGGCCGCCGCATGGTTCATGGCGGCCGCGCCGATCTCGACCGCGATCGGTTCGCCGCTGTCGGGCGCGATCATGCAGATGCCGCCGATGTTCGGGCTCGCCGACTGGCAGATGCTGTACATCGTCGAAGCGCTGCCGGCGGTCGTGCTCGGCTTCGTGGTGCTGAAGTGCCTGACCGATTCGCCGTCGAAGGCCGCATGGCTGCGCGCCGACGAGCGCGACTGGCTGATCGCGAAGCTGAAGGCCGAAGCCGACGCGCGGCATACGCACGCCGGGCACACGGCCGGCGCGTGGCAGGCGCTGCGCGATCCGCGCGTGCTGGCGCTCGCGCTGATCTACTTCGGCACGTCGGCGGGGTTGTACACGCTCGGGCTGTGGGCGCCGCTGATGGTCAGGCAGTTCGGCTTCACCGCGTTGCAGACGGGCTTGCTGACCGGCATCCCCAGCATCGCCGCCGTCGTCGCGATGATCGTGTGGGCGCGGCATTCGGATCGCACCGGCGAGCGCACGTGGCACGTCGTGATTCCGTGCGTGCTCGCGTGCATCGGCTTCGTGTTCGCGGGGCAGGCGAGCACCGCGCTGCTGACCGTGCTCGCGCTGGTCGTCGTCAACATCGGGATCAGCGCCGCGAAGGCGCCGCTGTGGGCGATGCCGAGCGCGTTCCTGTCGGGGGCCGGTGCGGCGGCGGGCATCGCGATGATCAACTCGATCGGCAATCTCGGCGGGTTCGTCGGGCCGTTCGCGATCGGCTGGCTGAAGCACGCGACGGGCGGGTATGCGGCGGGGCTGTACGTGGTGGCTGGCACGCTCGCGGTGTCGGCGATCGTCACGCTGATGCTGAGCCGCAAGAGCGCGCGGGAAGCGGTCGTGCCGGGCGTGCGGCATCACTCGTAAGCGGGGCATGCGCGCGGAAAAACCGGGCGGGTGCGCGTTGCATGCCCGCCCGGCTTCGTGCGTCGTGACGCGCGAGCCTCTTCAGCTGTGCGTGAGCGTCAGCGCATAGAACTTCACGACGGTGCCGGGCGTCGTGAGCGGCGTGCCGGACACGGCCGTCTGGTCGTAGTCGCCCGCCTTGAAGTAGAAGCTCTCGCCGTCGAAGCTCGAATCCATCGTGAAAGTCTTGGTCGTGCCGTTCGCGGTGACGGTGATCGTCGTGCCGCTCAGGCTCAGCGCATAGCTGAACGTCTTGCCGACGCCGACCGTCGTGATCGGCGTGGTCGTCGACTTGCCGCCCTGGTTGGTGCTTTCGAGCAGCAGCTGCACGACGCCGCCGGACGTGAACTGCAACTCGCACAGCGGTTTGCTCGGGCCGGTGCCCTGGAAGATCTGGCCGATCGTCGTGTGATCGGGCACTTGCGTGACGGCAACCGTCGCATTCAGCCGGTTGGTGCCGGACGTCGGCCAGATCGCGTTCTCGCGTAGTTCCGTGCGCGGATGCAGCGAGCCGGACGTCGTCCAGCCCTGCGTCGGGTCCATCATCACCATTGAGCCATCGCTGCCGTCCGTGTAGAAATACGTCGGGTTCACGTAGCCGCCCGCGAGCGACGAGCCGCTCACGGTGGTGACGTTGCCGGACGAGCCGGTCGGCAACTGCAGCGTGAACGGCGCAAGGTTGAAGTTCGAGCCGGGCGGATTCGACGGGCTGAGCGCCATGACGGTGGCCTGCTGGCGCGCGGCGGCGGCCGGGCTGGCCGGGTCGTCACCGCCGCAGGCGGACAGGAACGCAACGGACAGGACAGCGGCGACGCACGGGATGATCCGGTTCTTCATGATGTCTCTCTCTCTCTCTGATGGTCCGTGGCTGGGCGCCACGTTGTGGATAACGTTTTCCTTTTTTGGCATGAGATCGCCGCGAAGGCGGTCGGCAGCCGGTAGAAAGCACTCCAAAATACAGAAAGCAGGTAAGGCGCGGGCACGACTGGGGAAACTGGACGTTTAAAGCGGGGAATGCTGAAATTCTTGCAGCTTGCAATCGGCTTTCCGGGTGGTTTGGTCAGCCGATCGGGGACGATGCTAGCAAGAAGCCTTGGAAGAGTAAACGTTTTCCTTCGTCAAAAGATGAAGCCGGTTGCCGCCGAGCCGCAGCGCGCGTAATCCGCGTTTCGGTACCGAGGCGGGCGTGCCGGCGCGGGCGTTACAACGCCGCCGCAGCAACGTGCTGCGCGATGCGCGCCGCACAGGCATCGGGCGTCGCGCCCGACGTATCCAGCACCATTTGGCTGAACGGCCGCGACGCATAGCCTTCGCGGTACATCTCGGCGATCCGGTTGCGCTCCCAGTCCGTCAATGCGCGCGAGCCGCGATTCGACGCGGCAATCGCCTCGGGCGGCGCAAGCGTGACGACGAACAACCGCGCGTCACGCCCGTCGCAGGCCGCGCGCAGCCGTTCGTGTTCCGCTTCGCCGATCGGATAGGCGATCACCAGATGGCGTTCGCGCGCGGTCGCGATCTGCGTGACGAGGCGTTCGAGCGCGATCGCCCACTGCACGTCGAACGGCGCATCGTCAGGGGCATCGTGATCGTCGCCGTCGATGAAGCGCGCGTTGGGCAGCACGCGCGCGAGTGCGAGGCCGATCGTCGTCTTGCCGCTGTTGATCGGGCCGTTCAGGTGGATAACGGTAAGGGTGGTCATGAGCCGAGGCGGAGAATCGAACGACTCGCAGCTTGCCATGACGGGCGCGGCGATGCATCGCCGTGGGTGTGCCACGCGACGTGATATGAATATGCAGGGAAAGCGGAAAGGCAGGGAGAGGGAGCGGCAGGCTGCGTGCGCGATGATGTGCCGCACATGCAGCCTGCCCGACCGTGCCGCATGCAGCGATGCGGCACGGCGTCGAGCGAAACGACTTACTTGTCGTCGCCCTTGATCTGCGGCAGCGCCGTGTTTTCGCCCGGCGTCAGCAGCCCGACTTGCGAGTACACGCGCAGCTTGTCGCGCGTATCGGTGATGTCGAGGTTGCGCATCGTCAACTGGCCGATCCGGTCGCGCGGCGAGAACGTCGATGCAACCTTCTCCATCGACAGGCGTTCCGGCTGGTACGTGAGGTTCGGCGACTTCGTGCTCAGGATCGAGTAGTCGTTGCCGCGGCGCAGTTCGATCTTCACTTCGCCGGTGATCGCGCGCGCGACCCAGCGCTGGGCCGTTTCACGCAGCATGATCGCCTGCGGGTCGAACCAGCGGCCCTGGTACAGCAGGCGGCCGAGGCGGCGGCCGTTCTCGCGGTACTGCTCGATCGTGTCTTCGTTGTGGATGCCGGTGACGAGACGTTCGTACGCGATGTACAGCAGCGCGAGGCCCGGGGCTTCGTAGATGCCGCGGCTCTTCGCCTCGATGATCCGGTTTTCGATCTGGTCGCTCATGCCGAGGCCGTGGCGGCCGCCGATGCGGTTCGCTTCCAGCAGCAGCTCGACCGGATCGGTGAACTCGACGCCGTTCAGCGCGACCGGCTGGCCGGCTTCGAAGCGCACCGTCACTTCTTCCGCGGCGATCTTCACGTCGTCGCGCCAGAACGCGACACCCATGATCGGGTTCACGATCTTGATGCCGCTTTCGAGGCTTTCGAGATCCTTCGCTTCGTGCGTCGCGCCGAGCAGGTTCGAGTCGGTCGAATAGGCCTTCTCGGCCGACATCTTGTACGCGAAGCCCGCCTGGTTCATGAATTCGGACATTTCGGCGCGGCCGCCGAGCTCGTCGATGAACGTCTGGTCGAGCCACGGCTTGTAGATCTTCAGATCCGGGTTCACGAGCAGGCCGTAGCGGTAGAAGCGCTCGATGTCGTTGCCCTTGTACGTGCTGCCGTCGCCCCAGATGTTGACGCCGTCTTCCTTCATCGCGGCGACGAGCATCGTGCCCGTCACGGCGCGGCCGATCGGCGTCGTGTTGAAGTACGTGACGCCGGCCGTCGTGATGTGGAACGCGCCGCTTTGCAGCGCCGCGATGCCTTCGGCGACGAGCTGCGCACGGCAGTCGATCAGGCGGGCGCCGGCTGCGCCGTATTCGATCGCGCGTTTCGGGATCGCGTCGTAATCGTCTTCGTCGGGCTGGCCGAGGTTCGCCGTGTATGCGTACGGGACGGCGCCCTTGAGTTTCATCCAGTGCAGCGCTGCGCTGGTGTCCAGGCCGCCGGAGAAGGCGATACCGACCTTCTGGCCGGTCGGGAGGCTTTCGAGAATCGTGCTCATAGGAATAACCGTGGATTGAAGCCGGTGGGATCGTATTTCGCGGAATATGCGAGTATCGGCTGTCCGGGAAGTTGGGGCAAGGGCTGATTTTCGCGCGAAATCGTCGTCCGGCCCGTCGGGCGGGCCTGGCGGGCGGTTAACCAGGCGGAGAACGTGGTGCCGAAAGGCGCGAAATCGCGGCCGAAACGGGCTCGGGCGAGTGCGGTTGCGGCCGAACTCGCGGGGCCGGATCGGCCGAAAGGCACGGCAACAGCCGCCAGGGTGCCGGTCGATCGCAAAGAAAGGAATATGAAAGACTGGCGCTCGAAACCCGGAACCCGTCAGCCCCTCAGATATTCCACGCCTGTGCGGTATCCAGCAGCTTCTCGCGCAACTGATCGACTTCGCCGGCCAGCTTGGCCGTGATCGACACGTAGCCGGACAGCTGCGGCGGCGGCGCGTCGTGCGGCGGCTCGGCCGGGCGACGGCGCGGCGCGAGCCGGCTCGGCGTGCCGAACTTGAGCGCGCGGCTTGCGCCGACCAGTGTGTCGCGGATACGCCGGTTCACGGGCTTCATTTCGACGCGCACGTATTCGCGGGCCGTCACGTCGTCGCGGGCCGGCACCGCGCTCGACAGGATCTCCAGATAGCCGATGCACAGGCGCAGGCTGCGCTGGATCGCCTCGAGCTGCGTCATCGACGTCTCGCATTCCTTCGACACCGACGGCATCAGCGAACGCAACTGCACGAGCAGTGCGCTCAGCGCGGCCATTTCCTTCAGGTGCGCGTCGTCGCTGACCTGGCGGTCGCCCGCGAGCCGTGCGTGCACGGCCGCGCACGCACGCAGCGCGTCGGCGAGCTTGTAGCGCCACGAGTAGGTCGCATAGAGCGGCAGCGCGAACGAGAACGCCAGCGCGATCGCGATGCCGGTCAGCACGTTCACCGCGCGCCACAGGCCGTCGACGATCTCGTTGTCGCCGTGCCCGGCGACGATCACCATCGTGATCGCCGACAGCAGCGCGATGTAGCCGGCCTTGCCGATCGCGTGATACGCGCAGAAGCCGCACGCGACGGCCATCAGCAGGTAGATCGCGACGGGCGCATGCGACACGGAATACAGCACGATCAGCCCGAGCCCCGCGAGCGCGCCGATCGACGTGCCGAGCGCGCGCTCGGCCGCCTTCTTGCGGATGTTGCCGTGATGCTGCAGCCCGCCGACGACGATCAGCACGGTGATCGTCGACCACTCGCCGTGCGGCACGTGCAGGCCGGTGGACAGCGCGATCGACACGAGAATCGCGAGCGCGACGCGCGCCGCATGGATCAGCTTCGCGTGCCGGTAGCGGCGGTACGGGTCGAGCAGCGGGCGGAGCGCATTGCGCAGCAGGGGCGGCAGCCGGGTAGGGAGCGGGGTGGTCATGACGGAGCGGGGGTGGCCGGAACGCGCACGGCGGCGTGCGCGGGCTGGCGCCGCGCCGCTTGCGCAGCAGACGTCACGCTAACCGAACACGCGCGGGCTGTCCACGGCGCGGGCGCCGCGCCCGGTCGCGACGCGTCACGCGTCGGCCGTGGTCGGCGGCGCTTCCAGCACGCGGTTGCGGCCGCCTGACTTCGCGCGGTACAGCGCTTCGTCGGCGCGCCTGAGTAGCGTCGCGGCGTTCATCCGGCCGTCGGCGGTGGTTGCCGTACCGATACTGGCCGTGACGCACCCGTACGGGCTCTTCACGTGCTCGATGCCGAGCTCCGCGATCGCGTGCCGGATGCCTTCGGCGACCGTGGCCGCGCCTCGCGCGTCGGTATCGGGCAGCGTGACGACGAATTCCTCGCCGCCGTAGCGCGCGACATGGTCGCTGTTGCGGCGCAGGCAGCCCGAGGCGGATTGCGCGACGCGGCGCAGCACGTCGTCGCCCGCCGGGTGGCCGTAGAAGTCGTTGAATGCCTTGAAGTGATCGACGTCGACGAACAGCACGGACAGCGGCCGGCCGCTGCGCGCCGCGCGCTGCGTCTCTTTCGCGAGCACCGTGTCGAACGTGCCGCGGTTGTCGAGGCCCGTCAGCGAATCGGTGTGGGCGAGCCGGTACAGCTTCGACTCGGCGACCTGCCGCCGCTTTAGTTCGCGCGACAGCGCGAGCGATCCCCACGCGATGAATCCGGTGAACAGGCACATCAGCACGACGGTCCAGACCGCGCGGTGGTGCCACGACGCGTAGATGTCGATCTCGGCCGGCGCGACGTCGACCACCAGCGGCAGGCCGGCGAGATGCTTGTAGACATAGATGCGCCGGACGCCGTCGATCGCGCCGGTACCGGTCAGCTCGCCGTTGCGGCTGCGCTGCGACTCGATGAACAGCGGCGAGTCGCGCAGGTCGAGGCCGACCACACGCGTGTCGTACGGCAGGCGCGACACAAGCGTGCCGTTGTCCTCGACGATCGCCGCGCTGCCGTGCCGGCCGACCGCGAGGCCGTCGAGCAGCGCGCGGAAGTAGTCGACGCTGAGCGTACCGACGACGATGCCGCCGAAACTGCCGTCGGAAAGGGTGATCCGGCGGCTGAGCGCGATCGTCAGTGCGCCGCCGCGCAGCCGGGAAGCGTAGGGCCGGCTGATGTAGAGGGCCTGCGCGAGCCGGTCGCGATGCACGGCGAAATAGTCGCGGTCGGCGAAATTGCCTTGCCGGGGAGGCGACGCACTCGAATCGATCACGATATTGCCGTGCGGGTCCATCACGAAAATCGAGCCGAGATACTCGCCGGTCGCGGCGCGGTCGAACAGCAGCCGGTGGCGCTGGCGCGGCGGCAATGTCATCAGTTCGGGATCGGTGACGCCGTCGACGACGTTTTGCAGCGACAAATCGTAGAGCTCGATATTGCGCGCGATATCGCGTTCGATCAGCAGCATCAGGTTGCGTGCATTTTCGACCGCATGGTCATACGCGTCGCGCCGTGCCTCGATTAATAGCGACGTGGAAAGTCCCCAACTGAACATCAGCAGCAGGATGCCCGCAACGAGCACGCCGCGGGGCGACAGAATGCGTGCCACGATCGACGCGGTATGGCGGCGCAGCGTGGCGGGCAGCGGGAGTGACTTCATCCTCGGGAGTGGCGGGGCGGCGGATATTCGCGTGGCTGGCGATTCCGCGCGCTGATTATTTCGAATTAATCGACATTATCTCGCGAATTTCTGATTTTCGCGTGCGCATGCAAAACATGCATGCGGAAACGGTGATTCGAAACTGTTACGCATCATTACCGCATCGCACGAGGGCGATTTGATTTGAATCAATTATCAGTTCCGGTCGTTTTTGTCTGATTAATAGCGAGAGGGCCGGTCGATTTTGCATATCCGCGCGGTATTTGGCGGATCGCGACAGGGTTGCCTGCATTCAGACTGGAACGGAAAACCGAATAACCCCGAATAACGTATGGTTTTTGTGCCGACATGCGATGGTGGCCGCGTCGACGCAGCCAACTCCTTGATTCTGCGAAATCTCCCCGCGATGGCGGGCGCGCCGACCCGAGCTGTCCCCTTGGCGAATCAGGTAGAATCCGCGCTTCGCCGCAGGCGCCCACCGCGCAACGCGTATCGGGGCCGCATCGAATGCATCGCAGGACGCGCACCGCGCTCCGATTCCGCATGCGCCGGCTACGGATGCCGGCCCGCTCAACGTTCGTCTCGTTTATGTCAGCAATTCCGAATTCCGACCAACCCGGTTCGTCCGCGAACCCACCCAAGCTTCATCGCGCGCTGAAGGCGCGCCACCTGACGATGATCGCCATCGGCGGCTCGATCGGCACGGGCCTGTTCGTCGCGTCCGGCGCGTCGATCTCGCAGGCCGGCCCCGGCGGCGCGATGGTCGCGTATATGCTGATCGGCCTGATGGTCTACTTCCTGATGACGAGCCTCGGCGAAATGGCCGCGTTCATGCCGGTGTCGGGTTCGTTCGCGACCTACGGCGCGAAATACGTGGACGAAGGCTTCGGCTTCGCGCTCGGCTGGAACTACTGGTACAACTGGGCCGTGACGATCGCGGTGGAACTCGTCGCCGCGCAGCTCGTGATGCACTACTGGTTTCCCGACGTGCCGGGCGTGTGGTGGAGCGCGGCCTTCCTCGGCGTGATGTTCCTGCTCAACGCGCTCACCGTGCGCGGTTTTGGCGAAGCCGAATACTGGTTCGCGCTGATCAAGGTCGTCACCGTGGTCGCGTTCATCGGCGTCGGCCTGCTGATGATCTTCGGCATTCTGAAGGGCGCGCCGAGCAACGGCTGGGGCAACCTGACGATTGGCGACGCACCGTTCGCGGGCGGCCTGCCGGCGCTGATGGGCGTCGCGATGATCGCGGGCTTCTCGTTCCAGGGCACCGAGCTGATCGGCGTCGCGGCCGGCGAATCGGAAAACCCGCGCACGACGATTCCGCGCGCGGTGCGCCAGGTGTTCTGGCGGATCCTGCTGTTCTACGTGTTCGCGATCTTCGTGATCGGCGTGCTGATTCCGTACACCGACCCGAACCTCCTGAAGACGGACGTGACCGACATCGGCGTGAGCCCGTTTACGCTCGTGTTCCGCCACGCGGGCCTCGCGTTCGCGGCCGGCGTGATGAACGCGGTGATCCTGACGGCCGTACTGTCGGCCGGCAACTCGGGCATGTACGCGTCGACGCGGATGCTCTACACCCTCGCGACCGAAGGCCGCGCGCCGAAGATCTTCGCGAAGCTGTCGGCGGGCGGCGTGCCGCGCAACGCGCTGTACGCGACCACCGCCGTCGGCGCGCTGTGCTTCTTCACGTCGCTGTATGGCGACAAGACCGTGTACCTGTGGCTGCTGAACACGTCGGGGATGACGGGCTTCATCGCGTGGCTCGGCATCGCGGTGAGCCACTACCGCTTCCGCAAGGGCTACGTGAAGCAGGGTTTTGCGCTCGACCAGCTGCCGTACCAGTCGAAGTGGTTCCCGTTCGGCCCGCTGTTCGCGTTCGTGCTGTGTCTCGTGATCGCGCTCGGCCAGGATTACCAGGCGTTCCTCGCGAACCGGATCGACTGGGCCGGCGTCACCGCGACCTATGTCGGCATTCCGCTGTTCCTTGTCGTGTGGCTCGGCTACCGGTTCCTGAAGAAGAGCCGCTTCGTGCGCTACGAAGACATGGAGATCGCGCCGTGGATCGCCGCGAGCCGTGGTGCGCAGGGGCAGCCGGTGGCGAACCGCGAAACCGCGGGCTGACGCGGGCGCGGCAAGCGGCCGCGCGACGCACGATGAAACGGGAAGCCGCGTGCTTCCCGTTTTTTTTGCCCGGCTTTTGCCTGCACGGGGTCAAAGCCGGTTATATTGCCCGACCCTACCGGGCCACGGCCCGGCCGGCGCGACAGGCGCAGCGCGGATCGGCATCCGGCGTGCGCGGCGCGCGGCGGCCGGCGCGATGCCCGGCGTTTTCATCGTTCCATCCGGGCCGGCAGGGCCCGCGGAGCGCGCAACCCAGAGGAATCCATGAGCGCATCACCCGCCGAGCGGAAGGCCGGACCCGTTTCCATCGTGCGAATCGAAGCCGCGATCAACGCGTGGCGCGAAGTGTACCCGCCCGCGCCGGACGGCGAGGACGGCTACGCGCTGGACGCCGGCAGCAACTGCCTCGCCGAGCTGTACGGCACGATGATCTGCTACCAGCTGCCGGACGTGCCGCTCGACTCGCTGAGCCACGAGCAGCGCGATGCGCTCTATGCGACCGAGGTGTGACGCGCGGTCGTGACGTCATCGCCACACGGCGTCGATGAAGCAACGGGAAGCTCGCGGGCTTCCCGTTTTGCTTTGGGCGGCGCGTGGCGGCTGGCGCCGCCTGCGGTATCGTGACGACATCATCCGGCTGTGGATTGCGCCGGAACGCTGTCCGGGAGACATCAAAATGGAGTTGAGACACCTCCGCTACTTCGTCGCGGTGGCCGAAGAGCGGAATTTCACGCGGGCGGCGGAACGGCTGCATATCGCGCAGCCGCCGCTGAGCCGGCAGATCCAGCAGCTCGAGGAAGCGCTCGGCGTGCCGCTGTTCGAGCGCAACGCGCGGCCGCTGAAACTGACCGACGCGGGACGCTTCTTCTACTCGCACGCGGTGCAACTGCTCGCGCAGACGACCGAACTCGAATCGATGACGAAGCGGGTCGGCAAGATCGAGCGCAGCATGTCGGTCGGTTTCGTCGGCTCGACGCTGTACGGGATGCTGCCGAAGATCATCCGGCGCTTTCGCAGCGAGTATCCGGCCGTCGAGCTGAGCCTGCACGAGATGTCGACGATGGACCAGATCAAGGCGCTGAAGGAAGGGCGCATCGACGTCGGGTTCGGGCGCATCCGCCACGAGGATCCGAGCGTGCGGCGCGTCGTGCTGCGCGAGGAACGGATGATCGTCGCGCTGCCGGTCGGCCACGTGCTCGACAGCGCGAAGCCCGTGCTGTCGCTGCACGATCTCGTGAACGATACGCTGATCATCTTCCCGAAGGCGCCGCGCCCGAGCTATGCGGACCAGGTGCTCGCGGCCTTCCACGATCGCGCGTTGCAGCCGCGCAAGATCTACGAGACGCGCGAACTGCAGATCGCGCTCGGCCTCGTCGCGATGGGCGAGGGCGTATCGGTCGTGCCGCACAGCGTGTACGGGCTGAAGCGCGACGACATCAGTTACAAGCCGCTCGACGATCCGAACCTCGTGTCGCCGATCATCATGAGCATGCGGATGCTCGACGAATCGGAGGACATTCGCGCGATGCAGGCGCTGATCTACCGGCTCTACGACGAAGCGCAGATGGAGTACCTGCCGCCGCAGCCCGAATGAGCGCGCGGGCGGTAGGGGCTTGCTTGACGCTGCGCGCGCCGGCAGGCCACCATGTCCGGATTCGATGCGGCCGCCGGTGTGCGGCCGCTTTCACGCAGACGACAGACACATGACCGATATCGTGACCGAGGAGACTACCGTCGAGACGCCGCAAGGGCGTCTCTTTGCGAAACGCTGGCGCGCGGGCCCGGCGCAGGATGTGGCAGCGCCCATCGTGCTGCTGCACGATTCGCTCGGTTGCGTCGACCTGTGGCGTGACTTTCCCGAGCAACTCGCGCGTGCCACGCAGCGTGACGTGATCGCATACGATCGCCTCGGCTTCGGCCGCTCGGATCGTCATCCGGGAACGCTCGGCACGACGTTCGTGCGCGACGAGGCCGATCACGCGTTCGCCGCGGTGCTCGAGCAACTGCGCGTCGATGCGTTCGTCGCATTCGGGCACAGCGTCGGCGGCGGGATGGCGGTGGGTTGCGCCGCCGCGCATCCCGATCGCTGCCGCGCGCTCGTGACGGTCGCCGCGCAGGCGTACGTCGAGGATCGCACGCTGGACGGCATTCGCGCGGCGGGGCAGCAGTTCGACGAACCGGGTCAGCTCGACCGGCTCGCGCGCTATCACGGCGACAAGGCCGACTGGGTGCTGCGCTCATGGGTCGATACGTGGCTGTCACCGGCGTTTCGCGGCTGGAATCTCGACGAAGACTTGCCGCGCGTGCAATGCGCGACGCTCGCGATTCACGGCGACGACGACGAATACGGGTCCGACGTGCATCCGAAGCGGATCGCCGCGCGTGTCGCGGGGCCGTCGTCGTTCCTGCTGCTGGCACGATGCGGGCACATGCCTCACCGCGAGCGGACGGACGACGTGCTGGCCGCCATCGCGACGTTCCTGCGCGACGCGGGCGCCTGAGCGCCTGGCCGCCCGGCAACCGGCGGGCCGCGCCCGCCGGCCGTCAGAACGACAGCTGGATCGCGAGATCGATCGCGAGCAGCGCGATCGAGCAGCCGATGCCGAGGATCACGTTCGGCAGCCGGTGCTCGAAGTCGCGATTGTCGCGGCGCATCGCGGCGCCGAGCAGGAAGATCGCCTCGACGACGATCTGCAGCCCGACGAACAGCAGCATCAGCAGGTACTCGTAACCCATCTGCTTGAACGCGGCGAATTGCATCCCGTGATCGCGGATCCACTGGCCGACGCGCAGCAGTTCGTAGACGAACAGCAAGGCGGGGAACAGGTAACTGATGAAGTAGGTCGGCGCGGTAGCGTGCCGTAGTTCGAGGTGGAAGTGCTGATGCGTGGTAGCCATCACAACCCTCCTTGCAACGCGTGATTGCAGTCGCGACGGCGGCGCGATCACGTGCGAACGAAGGGATTACCCGATGCACAGTGCGCAGCCGTACGACACCAGCATACTGCCGCGCGGGAAATTTGGCTTGCGGCGCGTGCGTTCGTCGTAAAAATGTGTGTGCTGCGCGCGACGCATCTACCGCGCCGTACTGGCCGGATGCGGTGCATCATCCCGCCGCGTGGCGCCTGAACCGTTCGGCAGCAACCATTCCGGATGCTGCTCCAGATCGTCCGCCAGCGCGCGCAGCGTGCTCGATGTGCGCGCGAACTGCGTCAGCGTGCAGCGGACATTCGATGTGTTCGCACCCTCTTGCCGAAGCATGGCCTGCGCTGTCGTGAATGCCTGACGTGCAGCGCCCAGCGCATCGTGCGTTTGCGGCGCCAGTTCGGTATCGAGTTGTGCGAACAGCGCATCGGTGTTCACGAGCGCGGCGTTCAGGTGTGCGCCCATTCTGTCGAGCGGCAATCGGGAAACGGTACCGACGATGTCGGCAATCTGGTCGCGCAGTACGTCGAGCGTGCCGGGCACGGTCGGGAGTGCAATTGGCTCGCGATTCGTGTCGACCGACGCGGGCGGCGCGTGCGGGAACATGTCGAGCGCGACATACGAGCGGTTCGCAATCGGATTGCCGATGCGCAACTGGCCGCGCAAACCGCGTGCGACGAGCGTGTGCAGCAGCGCCCTGCCTGCATTGGTGTCGCCGTTGCCGAGCACGGCGCGGTAGCGTTGCCCGAGACGATCGGGGTAGAGCGCCATCGTCACGCGCATCGTGACGTCGCCGCGTGTTGCGTCGTATTCGGTGCCGACTGCCGTCACGTTGCCGAGTTCGATCCCGCGAAAATCCACCGGCGCACCGACCGCAAGGCCGCGCAGCGAGCGGTCGAAACGCATCACCACCGGCGCGGCCGGCGCGTTCGGCGTGCGCATCGCGTCGATCTCGTTGTCGGCCACGCGAAAGCGCGTGCCGTCCGGCGCAGCCGTGATCGATGCGTGCCCGGGCGGCGATGCGAATGCCAGCGCGCCGGCGAGCAGCGCGGCAATCGACGGCGTGTCGAGTTGCATGCCGCCGGCGTCGAGTCGCAGGCCGAGGCCGCCGGCCTGCCACCAGCGTGCATCGACGTCGACATAGCGATCGAACGGCGCGGCGATGAACACGTCGATCGACACGCCGCGTCCGTCCTCATCGAGCGCAAAGCCGGTGACCTGGCCGACGCGTGCGCGCCGGTGGTAGACCGGCGAGCCGATCGCGACCGAGCCGAGCGATGTGGCGCGCAACGTGTAGTGCCGGCCGCCGTCCCCGGTCATGGGCGGCGGCGCATCGAGCCCGGTGAAATGCGCGCGCGGTTCGTGCGAACTGCCGAGCGCGGCCGCGATGTACGAACCGGACAGCGCCGCATCGAGACCCGAGAGGCCACCGGGCCCGATGCGCGGCCGCACGATCCAGAAACGCGTGTCCGCCACTGCCAGCGCGCGTGCGCTGGTGTCCAGCCGCACGTCGATCAGCACGCCCGGTTGCCCGTGCAATGCGTGAACACGCGTGACGCGGCCGATTTCGACGTTGCGCAGCCTCAGCGTCGACCGGCCGGCTTCCAGTCCGTCGGCGGTCGCGAATGCGATCGTGACCGTCGGCCCGCGACTGCCGAGCAACGATACGCCCCATGCGAGACAGCACGCAGCGGCCGCGAGCGGAACGATCCAGAAGATTGCCGCCCGCGGCCACCCGGCACGCATCTGCGTAACACGTGCCGACGTACGCCGGCAGGCTTCAGTCGAATTGCGCGACGAGCGCATCGGCACCCTTGTCGATGCCGGTCTTCGCCGCGCTGAGCGCGCCGAAACTCGCGCCGATGTTCATCGCGTTCGGATACTGCTTCGTCACGTAGGCGTTGATCAGCCGGTTCGTCGAGGCGTCGCGGATCTCCACCGCGTAGATGACCGAACCCGTGAACGCACCTTCGCGGCCGCGGATCGCTTGCACGCCGTTGTAGACGTTGCCCGCGAGATCGAAATGCGCGAATGCGCCGGCAAACGTCGTCGTCGTGACGGCGCCCGTCAGCGTCAGCTTCACGCGCAGCGTGTCGGGGCCCGGCGTGCTCGTCAGCTCGAAGCGCTTGCCGAGCTTCTTCGCGAACGTGTCGCCCATGTACGCGGCGAGCGTCGACTTGTCCTGGTCGGTCAGGTCGCCGAACTGATGATCGGTGCCGCGATAGACGGCGACCGGGTCGAGGATCAGCTTCCGGTACGCGTGCCAGTCCGCCGGCAGCGCGTAGCGGTAGGGCACGCGGCCCGACTTGTCTTGCGGATCGCTGCGCAGGTACGGCGACGATTCGATGCCGCTGTAGCGGGCGGGCTGGACACCGGCGCATCCGGCGAGTGCGACGAGTGCGGCGCAAAGCGCGGCGTTGAGCAGGTGGCTGGGCTTGATCGTTCGGTTCATCTGACTCTCCGGGTCGGGATTCGCGCCGGTGGAGCCGGTGCGAAGGGTGGGGCAACAGAGCGGCATCGCCACTCGGGTTCATGAAAAAAACCAACCAGACGGTTTGTTTTTAAAGCGCAATAGCCGCATGACGATCGGTGACGGATGGGCCATCCAGCAGCGGTTATCGGCCGGAAAGCCAGGCCACAGGCGGCCCTTGCGTCGCACCATGCGTTGCGTGAGGCGCCCGTCATCCGGCCGGGGTCGATGCGGGAGCCGATCGTAGCACCGCCATTTCTGGATGTAAACCGACCAGGCGGTTTGTTTGTGATAGACTCCGCGCACTTCCTTCATCCGATCGCATCGGTACGGCGCGGTCGCATGGCACCACTCCATTCCGGGGACAGTACATGGATAACCCGACGCGTTCCGAGCGAACGCGCACTGCCGCGATCCAGGCGGCGCTCGCAATCCTCGAGCGCGACGGTCCGGGCAAGCTCACGTTCGATGCGATTTCGCGCGAAAGCGGGATCAGCAAGGGCGGGCTGATGCATCAGTTCCGCACGAAAGGCGATGTGCTGAACGCGCTGATGGAACATCAGCAGGACACCTACCAGCGCTTCCAGCGCGACTATCTGGCCGCGCGCGATCCGCGCGAAGCGCAGCCGACACTGTCCGCGCAGATCGCGACGATGCGCGAAGTGATCAACCAGCAGCCGTCGGCGGCGCTCGCGATCATGGCGGCGCTCGTCGAGGATCCCGCGCCGCTGCAGACGGTGCGCGAGACCGATGCCGCGAACGTGAAGCGCATGGCGGCCGAATCCGGCGATCCCGATCTCGCGCTGCTGCGATGGAAGGCCGCGTGGGGGCTCGCGCTATCGGCGATGTTCGGGCTGTGCCCGCTGTCGGCCGATGAGCGCGCCAGGTTGTTCGACCGGCTGCTCGACGAGACGCAATGGCCGTCGGGCGGTGACGCCGTCGCGCAACACGGTGCGCCGGCGGCGAGCGCGTCGCGGAAAAAATGAGGCGCGCATGGGTCGCATGCGGTGCAGCGGTCGCCCGTTTCGGGCGCTCGTTGCTCGCGGTCGTACTTGGGCGCTTGTAAGCGCAAGCGCGTGTGAATGCGCGATGCGAAGGCGGGCGTTGCTCAGTTTTTCGCTTCAGCGCCTTCGACAAACAGCTTCGCAATCGACTGAAACTCCCGTTTCAGCGACAACCCCGGCACGGTCAGCCAGCGCAGCATCGCCGCCAGATACAGGTGGTGGAACCAGGTGGCGAGCTGATCGGCTTGTAGCGTGCCGTTCAGTTCGCCGGCCTGCTGCCCGGCGACGATCAGTTGCCGCCACACCAGCGCGATATCGCTGCCGTTCTCTCCCCCAATATCCGGTTCAACCGCTCCGATGCTCAGAAGTCGGTGCCGCAGGTACGCAAGCAGGTATGCGGGATGCGCTTCGCACCACGCGGCCGACGCGTCGAGCACGCAGCCGATGCGCGATGCGAAGGTCCTGCGCCGTGCGACGTCGCGCTGCAGATGCGCGAGATCGCGAGCGAGTTCGCCTTCGAGCCAGTGCGCGAGCACGGCTTCCTTCGTCGGAAAGTGGTTGTACAGCGTGCGTTTCGCGACGTCGGCCTCGGCCGCAATCTGCTCCATCGTGACGGCATCGTAGCCGTGCGCATCGAACAGGCGCGCGCCGGTGGTGGCGAGATGCGCGAGCATCTGGATGCGTTTGCGTGCGCGGCGGCCCGGATCGTCGGTCGGAATCGGCATGGCGGGGGATTGACTGAAAGTGCACAAGTTGCATTAGTATACGACGTGCATTTTTGTGAATCCACCCGTTTCCATCGGGCACGAGGAGTTACGCATGAAGCTCGTCATCGCCACCTACGGCACCGAAGGCGACACGCGCCCGCTCGCGGCGCTCGGCCGTGCGCTGATCGATGCTGGCCATGACGTCCGGTTGCTGGCCGACGCGGCGACGCTCGGGTCGGCCGCCATGCTCGGCGTGCCGTCGGCGCCGTTGTCCGGCGATATCCGCCGCGCGATCGCGCCGGATGGTGCGCTGGCCGATGCGGTGCGCGGGCGCGGCGGTTTCAACGACACGTCGAAGGCGCTCGCGGCAATCGCGAATGCGAACACGGCCGCGTGGATGCACGAAGTCGCGGACGCGTCGGACGGTTGCGACGCGATCCTCGTGTCGGGGCTTGCGTCGTTCGTCGGGCTGTCGGTCGCCGAGTATCGCGGTGTGCCGGCGATCGGCGCCGGCATGATCCCGATCACGCCGACTGCCGAATTCGCGTCCCCGTTCCTGCCACCGGGGAAGTTGCCGTGCTGGCTGAATCGCGCAAGCCATCGGTTCGTGAATGCGCTGTTGTGGCAGGCGTTCAGGAAGTCGACGAACGCGGCGCGCGCCGATGTGTGCGGGTTGCCGCCACGCAAGCACGTGTGGACCGATCATCCGATGCTGTACGGTGTGTCGCCGGCGCTGCTGTCCGGCCCGACCGACTGGCCGTCGAATGTGCAGGCATGCGGCCAGTGGCGGATCGATGCGCGTGGATGGGCGCCGCCGCCGGATCTTGCGGCGTTTCTCGAATCGGGCGATCGGCCCGTGTACATCGGATTCGGCAGCATGGCCGGCTTCGACCGGGCTGCCATGGTCTGCGCGCTGACCCATGCGCTTGCCGGCCGGCGCGCATTGTTCTATCCGGGCTGGAGCGGTATCGACGCGTCGATGCTGCCGGCTCACGTCCGCGTGATCGGCGACACGCCGCACGACTGGCTGTTCCCGCGCGTATCGATGGCGATTCATCACGGCGGGTCGGGCACCACGCATTCGGCTGCGCGGGCCGGGATTCCGTCGGTCGTCGTGCCGTTTGCGGGCGATCAGTTCTTCTGGGCGAACCGGTTGCAGCGACTCGGTGCGGCCGATGCGCCAGTGGCGGGGCGGCGCATGGATGCGGCGGCGCTGGCGCGGGCCATCGCGTTTGCCGATCGCGGCGAGACCCAGGCGCGTGCCACGGAACTCGGTACGCGCATCGCGCAAGAGGACGGTTTGACGCTCGCCGTCAGTGCGATCGAGCGATGGGGGCGCGCCGCAGCGCGGTGAACCCGCGCCGCGGGATCAGAAATGCCCGGTGAACCGGTAACGGCTGCCCGGGTGCCACAGATTGGCGACCGACGCGACCAACCCCTGCGACCACGTGCGCCGATGCAGCAACAGGCACGGCTCGCGGTCGTCCATCGTCAGGTGGCGGCGCGTTTCGGCGTCGGGCATGGCGGCCTCGATCCGGTATTCGACGCGCTGCAGCGGCGCGACGCGCGTCAGGTACAGGTTCGGCGTGGTCGTCGTGAAGTCCTGCAACGCATATTCCGGCGCGCACGCCGGATTGACCCAGCGTTCCTCGAGCTGCACGGGCGTGTCGTTCTCGAAATGCAGCACGCGCGAATGGAAGATCGGACTGCCCGTATCGAGCTGCAGTTCATCGGCGAGCTTCGCATCGGCGACGGCCGCGCCGACCTGCAGCACCTGCGCGCGATATCCATGGCCGCGCGCGGCGACTTCATCCGAGATGCTGCGGATCGCGACGAGTGTCGATTCGTACTTCGGCGATGCGACATACGTGCCCGAACCGCGCGTGCGCGTGAGCACCTGTTCGGCCGTCAGTTCGCGCAGCGCGCGGTTCACGGTCATCCGTGCGACGTTGAATTCGCGCGCGAGTTCGTTCTCCGAGGGCACCTGGTCGCCTTCCGCCCACTCGCCGGCATGAATGCGTGCGAGGATGAAGTCCTTGATTTCCTGATAGATCGGTGTGGTCATGGGATCGCGATTCCAGAGTCGGCGGCGCCCGCTGCCGAATGCCGATCCGGCGCGTGCCCGGCGCCGAGTGTACCGGTTTCGCGGGCGAGCGGGCCCGGATTCCCCGAATGATCCCTGTTCGGCCGGCGCGCGTCCATGCGGGATTGCACAGAGCGGCCGGCCAACGACCGCCGGCGCGTGGTCAGAACCGATGCCGGATGCCGATCGTCGCGACGACCTGCGTGTTCGTCGACGAAGCCGCGAGCCCCGTCACGTTCGCGAACCCGAGCGTCGCGCCGGACGGCACGCCGAACTGGTGCTGGTACACGGTTTCCGCATACACGTCGGTGCGCTTGCTCAGCGCGTAATCGGCCATCAGCGTCACCTGGTGCCATTTCGGCCGGTGGCTGCCGGTTGCGTCGTCGTAGTGGCCGTCGGTGAACGTATAGGCGCCCGCGAGCGAGACGGCCGGCGTCAGCGCATAGCGCGCGTTGACCTCGTAGTTGTCGAAGCGCAGCGCATTCAGCGCGCCGGGCAGCGACGACGCAGCCGTTTCGTCGAACATCGAATGCGTCCACAGCGCGCCGACCGTCAGCCGGTCGAACGCGTAGCTGCCGCCGGCGCCCATGACACGCTGGCGCACCGCCGGGAAGTTCGCGCCGTCGTTCGTCGACAGCGCACCGCCGGCCGTCAGCCCGCCGCGATTGAGCTGCAGGTACGCGCCGCCGAGGCTGACCGGCCCGTTCGCATACGACACGCCCGCGCTGTACGCGCGGTTGTTCGCGAAGCCGCCCGCCGCGTTGCTGAACCCGTACAGGCCGCCGAACTGCCAGCCGGCGAGCGTCGGGCTCGTGTATTTCACCGCGTTGTCGATGTAGAACGAATCGTCGAGGTTGTCGTTGTCGAACGGATGCGACGCGAGGTTGTTGCCGTCGCCGTTGTTCGCCATCGCGAGCGGGCCGAGGTAGTCGACCACGGCATCGTACTGGCGGCCGAGGGTCAGCGCGCCGTACCGGTCGCTTTGCAGGCCGACGTACGCGCGGCGGCCGAACATCGTGTTCTTGTAGGACTGCGTGCCGTTGTTCAGGTTGAAGCCGTTCTCGAGGCGGAACAGCGCGTGCAGGCCGCCGCCGAGATCGTCGTTGCCGCTCAGGCCGAAGACGGTATTCGACAGCAGGCCGCTGCCTTGCTGCCATGCGCTTTTGCCTGACTGGTTGTTCGTATAGGCGATACCGGCATCCAGCATCCCGTAGAGCGTGACGCTGCTTTGCGCATGCGCGGCGGCGCCGAAGAAGGCGAGGGAGAGGGTACCGACGACTGCTTTTTTCATTGCGTGTGCTTCCTGGAAAGGCCCGTCGCGACGGGAACGGCGATTCGTCGCGCGTATCCGTGCGGATCCGCGCGTTCGAACCGATGAAAGGGAGGCGCGCGTGACGCGGGTCACGCACGGCGGCGGCGAATGCCGGCTAGTGCTGCAACAGGCGGATCGTGCCGAATTCGGCGGCCGGCAGCAGACGGAGGATCGACAGGATCGCAGGCGATGCCTGCGAGCGCGCGACTTCGAGTTCGATGCATGCGCGCCCGGTGCGCCTGTCGATCGCGGCCGTGTAGAAATTCAGCGCGGCGCCGACGGCCTGATGCAGCCGGCGTCGCACGGCCGCAAGGTTGTCCGATTCGACTCGGATCGACAGCAGCACGAGGTCGTCCGCGGGGGAGCGACGCCGCGAACGCACGCGCGGCAGATCGTGTGAAGCAGCGGATTCGGTTCTGGTCGGTTTCATGCTTTCTTCCCCTGGTCGCATCGTGCTTCGCACCGCGAAAAGCGCGTTCTGGACATGGTGCCCATTTTAAGAATCGCGGTCGCGATACGGTGTATAGACTCGCCCCGGCCCTGAAAAGAACGCATAAAAATGCAGTGCGCACCGGTTTTCGTCTTTACAGCTTTTTTATTCCATGCAAGGAAATTGAACACCGCTTTGATACGCGGATTTCTACACTGTCGCATCCCATTCGCCAGATGAGCATGGGGACGTCACCGGGGTTTGTGCCGACAGGGCACGGCCCGCTACGCCGACGGTCGCGCGGCGTTGCCGCGCATACGAACAAAAGGGGAAAGCCATGTTGTGGATCACCGGCGCGCTATCGCTCGCGCTCTTTATCTATCTGTTTCATGCGTTGATCAAGCCCGAGCGGTATTGATCGGCGCGATTCAACAGGAATTCGAAAATATCGGTGAATGTCATGAGCGATCTTCTTTTCATTTTCTTCACGCTCGCGTTCTTTGCCTTGACGGCCGGTTTCATCACTGGCCTCGACCGGATCTGAGCGAGCGTCGACATGTTCAACAATCTCATTCAATTCGCGATCGTTCTCGCGATCATGCTGGCGCTGGTGCCCATCGTCGGGAAATGGCTTGCGCACGCCTTCACGAGCCCGCGCCATGCGTGGGTCGAACGCCGGACCTATGCGCTGCTCGGCGTGAACCCCGACGAAGCGATGTCGTGGCAGCGCTACGGCATGGTGCTGCTGCTCAGTAACGCCGGGATGATGCTGCTCGGCTACCTGCTGCTGCGTATCCAGGACGCGCTGCCGTTCGATGCGCTGCAGCGCGCGTCGCAAAGCCCCGACCTTGCGTTCAACACGGCCGCGTCGTTCATCACGAACACGAACTGGCAGGCGTACGCGGGCGAGAGCAGCCTGTCGAACTTCTCGCAGATGGCCGTCATCACGTTCCTGATGGTCGTCAGCGCCGCGACCGGCGTCGCGGCCGCGGGCGGCTTCATCCGCGGGCTGAGCCGCAAGAGCGCGGCCGACATCGGCAACTACTGGGTCGACTTCACGCGCGTGACCTATCGCGTGCTGCTGCCGCTCAGCTTCGTGATGGCGCTCGTGTACGTGTGGCAGGGCATGCCGCAGACGCTCGCCGCCGACGCGTGGGCGACCACGCTCGAAGGCGCACGCCAGCAGATCGTGATGGGGCCGGTTGCCAGCCTCGAATCGATCAAGCACATCGGCACGAACGGCGGCGGCTTCTTCAGCATGAATGCCGCGCATCCGTTCGAGAACCCGACACCGCTCACCAACACGCTGCACATGCTGTCGATGCTGCTGATCCCGTCCGCGCTGACCTATACGCTCGGCACGATGATCGGCCGGCGCCGCCAGGGCTGGGTGCTCCTCGGCGCGTTCGTCGTGATGTTCGTCGGCTTCCTCGCCGTGATCTATTCGGCCGAGCAGCACGGCAATCCGCTGTTGACCGGGCTCGGCGTCGACCAGCAGATGAGCGCCGCGCAGCCGGGCGGCAACATGGAAGGCAAGGAAATGCGCTTCGGCATCGCGCAGACGAGCCTGTTCGCCACCGTCACGACGGCTGCGACCACCGGTTCGGTCGATGCGATGCATGACTCGCTGACGCCGCTCGGCGGGCTCGTGCCGATCGCGCAGATGATGCTGAACAACGTGTTCGGCGGCGACGGCGTCGGGCTGATCAACCTGTTCACGTTCGCGATCCTCACGGTGTTCCTCGTCGGGATGATGATCGGCCGCACGCCGGAATTCCTCGGCAAGAAGATCGAGGCGCGCGAGATGAAGCTCGTCATGCTCGCGGTGCTCGCGCATCCGTTCAGCATCCTCGGCTTCACCGCGCTGGCCGCGATGCTGCACTCGACGATGGACAGCCTCGCGAACCTCGGCCCGCACGGCTTCAGCGAAGTGCTGTACGCGTACACGTCGGGCACGGCCAACAACGGCTCCGCGTTCGCGGGCCTGAACGCGAACACGCCGTTCTTCAACACGACGATCGGCTTCGCGATGCTGATCGGCCGCTACCTGACGCTGCTGCCGATGCTCGCGGTCGCGGGCAGCCTCGCCGCGAAGAAGGGCGTGCCGGAAAGCGCGGGCACGCTGTCGACGTCGACGGGCCTGTTCACCGGCCTGCTGGTTTTCGTGATCCTGGTGGTCGGCGGTCTCACGTTCCTGCCCGCGCTCGCGCTCGGCCCGGTCGTGGAGCACCTGCTGATGTCGGGCGGCCAACTGTTCTGAGGGAAACATCATGATGCAAGGCAATCGCCAGGCAGCGGCCGCCGCCGCGCCGGCACCCGGTTCTTCGTTCGGCGCGGCGACGCGCGGCCTCGTGCGGCCCGTGATCGCATCGTCGGTGCTGTTCATGCTCGTCACCGGCCTCGTATATCCGCTGCTCACCACGGGCGTCGCGAACGTGCTGTTCCCGGCGCAGGCGCGCGGCGGCCTCGTGCAGCGCAATGGCACGACGGTCGGCGCGGCGGTGATCGGGCAGCAATTCACGCGCGCCGGCTATTTCCACGGGCGCCCGAGTGCGACGACGGGCACCGATCCGGCCGATCCGTCGAAGACGGTCGACCAGCCGTACAACGCGGCCGGCAGCGGCGCCAGCAACCAGGGTGCGACCAGCAAGAAGCTGCTCGCCGACATCGCGCAGCGGGTGCGCGCGTACCGGCAGGACAACGCGCTCGCCGACGGCACGCCGGTGCCGGTGGACGCCGTTACCGCATCGGCGTCGGGGCTCGATCCAGAAATCTCGGTCGCGAACGCGCGGTTGCAGGCGGCACGCGTCGCCCGTGCACGCGGTGTCGATGCCGCACAGGTGGCAACGCTCGTCGATCGCATTGCCTCGCCGCGCCAACTCGGCGTGCTTGGCGAGCCGCGCGTGCGCGTGCTCGACCTGAACCTCGCGCTCGACCGCTCGTTCGGCCATGCGGCCGGCGTGAAGTAATGGCAGGAACCACGGAGTCACTCATGTCCCATATCGAAACCCCGATCAATCCGGCGGCGATGCCGGTCGGCGCCGTGCCGCCGATGCGCTGGACGGCCGTGCTGCGCGAGGCGTTCCGCAAGCTCGCGCCGCGGGTGCAGTTGAAGAATCCGGTGATGTTCGTCGTCTATCTCGGCAGCATCGTCACGACCGTGCTGTGGCTGCAGGCGCTGACCGGCACCGCCGACGCGCCGGCCGGCTTCATCTTCGCGGTCGCGTGCTGGCTGTGGTTCACCGTGCTGTTCGCGAACGCGGCCGAAGCGCTGGCCGAAGGGCGCGGCAAGGCGCAGGCCGATGCGTTGCGGGCGGCGCGCAAGCGCGTGTACGCGAAGGTGCTCGACGAGCCGAAGCAAGCTGGTAGCACCAGCCATCGCGTGCCGAGCGACGAACTCGCGGCCGGCAGCATCGTGCTCGTCGAGGCCGGCGACACGATTCCGGCCGACGGCGAAGTCATCGACGGCGTCGCGTCGGTCGACGAGTCGGCAATCACCGGCGAATCCGCGCCGGTGATCCGCGAGTCGGGCGGCGATTTCTCGTCGGTGACGGGCGGCACGCGCGTGCTGTCCGACTGGATCATCGTGAAGATCACCGCGCAACCAGGCGAAGCGTTTCTCGACCGGATGATTGCGATGGTCGAAGGCGCGAAGCGCGGCAAGACGCCGAACGAGGTGGCGCTGACGATCCTGCTCGTCGCGCTGACGATCATCTTCCTGCTCGTCTGCGTGACGCTGCTGCCGTTCTCGCAGTTCAGCGTGCTGCTGAACGCGTCGGGCTCGGCCGTCAGCCTGACCGTGCTGATCGCGCTGCTCGTGTGCCTGATCCCGACGACGATCGGCGCGCTGCTGTCGGCGATCGGCATCGCGGGGATGAGCCGCATGATGCGCGCGAACGTGCTCGCGACGTCGGGCCGCGCGATCGAGGCGGCCGGCGATGTCGACGTGCTGCTGCTCGACAAGACCGGCACGATCACGCTCGGCAACCGCGAGGCCGTGCAGTTCCGTCCGGCCCCCGGCGTGGACGAGCGCGCGCTGGCCGAGGCCGCGCAACTGTCGTCGCGCGCGGACGAAACGCCAGAAGGGCGCTCGATCGTCACGCTCGCGAAACAGCGTTTCGCGCTGGACGTGGCGGCGGCCGACGGCAGCATCACGGTGCCGTTCAGCGCACGCACGCGGATGAGCGGCCTCGACATCGGCGAGCGCAAGGTGCGCAAGGGCGCGGCGTCCGCGATCCGCGCGCATGTCGATGCGCTCGGCGGCGTGTTTCCCCAGGCGGTCGAAACGGCCGTCAACGACATCGCGCGGCGTGGCGGTACGCCGCTCGTCGTCGCCGATGGGTCGACGGTGCTCGGCGCGATCGAGCTGAAGGACATCGTCAAGCACGGGATCGCCGCGCGCTTCGCCGAGTTGCGCAAGGTTGGCGTGAAGACGGTGATGATCACCGGCGACAACCGGCTCACCGCGGCCGCGATCGCGGCGGAAGCCGGTGTCGACGACTACCTCGCCGAAGCGACGCCCGAAGACAAGCTGCGGCTGATCCGCGAGCACCAGGCGAAGGGTCATCTCGTCGCGATGACGGGCGACGGCACCAACGACGCGCCGGCGCTCGCGCAGGCCGACGTGGCCGTCGCGATGCACAGCGGCACGCAGGCGGCGAAGGAGGCGGCCAACATGGTCGACCTCGACAGCAACCCGACGAAGCTGATGCAGGTGGTCGAGGTCGGCAAGCAGATGATCATGACGCGCGGCGCGCTGACCACCTTCAGCGTCGCGAACGATCTCGCGAAGTATTTCGCGATCATCCCGGCCGCGTTCGTCGCGACGTATCCGGCGCTCGGTGCGCTGAACGTGATGGGGCTGCACAGCCCGACGTCGGCGATCCTGTCGGCGGTGATCTTCAACGCGCTGATCATCGTCGCGCTGATTCCGCTCGCGCTGAAGGGCGTGAAGTATCGCGCGGAGCCGGCCGAGAAGCTGCTGGGGCGCAACCTGCTGATCTACGGGGTGGGCGGGATCGTCGCACCGTTCATCGGCATCAAGCTGATCGACATGCTGTTGACGCCGTTTATCTGACCGAACGCGCCGTCGCGGCCCCGTTCACGCCTTCGCGGCGTGCGCGGGGCCGTTCGGCGTTTCAATTGCCGGAAGCGATCATGGATGTGAATGTGAACGTGAACGAAGCGAATCGGCGGACGAGGGTGCCGCCGGAACCCGCCGCGGGCGGCGAGCGCTGGCGCGGCATGCTGCGAGCCTGTGCGGCGATGGCCGACCGCATCGCGGGCGCCGGGCCCGATACGCGGCCCGCGCTGGCCGTGAGCGAAGCGCGCCCGCGCACGCACCTGTGGGTGTCGCGGTACGCGGTGCCGCTGCTGCTGGCCACGCTCGTCTGCGCGCTGGCGACGCTCGCGGCGAGCGCGCTGCTGCGCGTATTCGACCTGTCGAACGTCGTGATGCTGTTCCTGATGACCGTCGTGCTGATCGCGCTGCGGCTCGGCCGGCTGGCCGGCGCGTGGGCCGCGTTCGTCTGCGTCGGCTGCTTCGACTTCTTCTTCGTCGAGCCGAGGCTGTCGTTCGCGGTGTCCGATACGCAGTACGTGTTCACGTTCGCGCTGATGCTCGCCGTCGCGCTCGCGATCGGCCAGCTCGCGGCACGCCTGCGCGCGGAGGCGCGCGCCGCGCGTGCGAACGAGAAGCGCTCGGCCGCACTCGCGCGTGTCGCGCACGATCTGTCGGCCGCGATCGAGACCGACCAGATCGCATTGATCTGCACCGGGACGATCGCGCCGCTGCTCGGCGTGCGCGTCGCGCTCGTGCTGCCCGATGCGGACGATCACCTGATGCCGGCGCGGCACGCACGATTCGTCGACGTGCCGACTGCACGCTGGGTCTACGAGCATGCCCGCGCGGCCGGTTGCGGAATGCCGCCGTTCGAGCGCGCGGCCGCGCAGTACCTGCCGCTGAAGGCGCCGATGCGCGTGCGTGGCGTGCTCGTGCTGTTCGGCGATGCGCAGCCGGTGCCGACCGATCCCGACGATCGCCGCCTGATCGACGCGCTGTGCTCGTCGATCGCGATGGCGCTCGAACGCGTGCACTACGTCGGCGTCGCGCAGCACACGCTGGTCCGGATCGAAGGCGAACGGTTGCGCAATGCGCTGCTGGCCGCCGTGTCGCACGACCTGAAGACGCCGCTCACCGCGATCCGCGGGCTCGCCGAAACGCTGGAACGGCCCGAGCGGCTCGCGAGCGGGCAGCCGGCCGCGCTCGCGCACGGCATCCGCAACCAGGCCGAGGCGCTGCACGGGCTCGTCGTGAACCTGCTCGATCTCGCACGGATGCAAAGCGAAGGCGTGCGGCTCAACCGCGAGTGGCACATGCTCGACGAGATCGTCGGCAGCGCGCTCGCGCATTCTGCCGGCGTGCTGGCCGGCCGCGACGTGAGCGCCGACCTGCCGGCCGACCTGCCGCTGATCGACGTCGACGCACTGCTGATCGAGCGCGTGCTGATGAACCTGCTCGACAACGCCGCGAAATACGCGGGCGCGGAGGCGGCCGTGTCGGTCCGCGCGCGCGTGTTCGGCGAAACGCTGTACGTGTTCGTCGAGGACGACGGGCCCGGGTTCATCGCGCGCAACACCGAGCCGCTGTTCGAGCCGTTCGAGCGCGAACGCAAGGAATCGTCGATCAGCGGCGTCGGGCTCGGGCTCGCGCTGTGTCGCAGCATCGTCAACGCGCACGGCGGCTCGATCCGCGCGGTGCCGCTCGATCCGCACGGCGCGCGGTTCGAGATTCGTCTGCCACTGGGCGCGCCGCCCGACATCGAACACGAGAGCCGGACATGATCAGATCACGCGTACTCATCGTCGAGGACGAAGCGGATATCCGCCGCTTCGTGCGGATGGCGCTGGAACAGGAGGGGCTCGACACCTGCGAGGCGTCGACGGCCCGCGAGGCGCGGATGTATGCGTCGAGCAGCAAGCCCGATCTCGTGATCGTCGATCTCGGGCTGCCGGACGACGATGGCAAGACCTTCATCCGCGAGTTGCGCGAGTGGTCGACGGTGCCGGTGATCGTGCTGTCCGCGCGGCAGCAGGAGGTGGAGAAGGTCGCGGCGCTCGATGCGGGCGCCGACGATTACCTGCCCAAGCCGTTCGGCGTGCCCGAACTGCTCGCGCGGGCGCGGGCGCAGTTGCGGCGCGCGGCATTCGTGACGGCCGACGGGCAATCGTCGTCGATCGTGCGGTTCGGCGACGTGACCGTCGATCTCGGCCGGCACGAAGTGGCCCGCGGCGGCGAGCCCGTCCATCTGACGCGCCTCGAATTCCGGCTGCTCGCCGCGCTGATCCGCGCGCGCGGCGGCGTGGTCGCCGCGCGGCAGTTGCTGGCCGAGGTGTGGGGCATTCATGACGCCGATCGCGCGCACTACGTACGCGTGTACATGACGAACCTGCGGCAGAAGCTCGAACCGGTGCCCGCGCGGCCGAGGCATCTGGTGACGGAGTTGCAGTTCGGCTACCGGCTGGTCGGTCTGGAAACGGTCGGCTTGCCGCGGGAAGTATAGACAGGCGCCACACCCCATCCGGCTGCCGCCTTACGCCGCGAGAAAGCCGGAATTCAGCATCATGTAATCGATAATTAATTGAAAATTAAGGAAAATCGCAGCTCACGGCAAGAATCCACCGACAATTAGAGATAAACACGGATTGCTGGCCCTATCCGGGAAAAGGCAAAGTTGTATGTACAACTTGGGGTGTCGCCGAAAAAGAGCGATTCCCGGGTTGGAAGGGTTCACGGCGGGCAATCCGACCGGAACCCGGCCCAGTTCGCCTCTGACAGGAACGCCATGAAGAAACTCGCGCTCAGTATTGCCCTTGCCTGCATCGCGGTCGGTGCCCACGCCAAGGATTGGTCGACGATCCGGTTCGGCGTCGACGCCAGCTACCCGCCGTTCGAATCGAAGGACGCAAGCGGCAAGGTCGTCGGCTTCGACGTCGATCTCGGCAACGAGATCTGCGCCCGCCTGAAGGCGAAATGCGTGTGGATCGAGAACGACTTCGACGGGATGATCCCGGCGCTGAAGGCGAAGAAGTTCGACGGCGTGCTGTCGTCGATGTCGATGACGCCGGCGCGCGCCGAGCAGATCGCGTTCTCCGACAAGCTGTTCAACACGCCGACGCGCCTCGTTGCGAAGAAGGGCGCGAACCTGCAGCCGACGGCCGAATCGCTGAAGGGCAAGTCGGTGGGCGTCGAGCAGGGCACCATCCAGGAAACCTACGCGAAGGCCTACTGGGCGCCGAAGGGCGTGCAGGTCGTGCCTTACCAGAACCAGGACGGCGTGTACCAGGACCTGATGTCCGGCCGCCTCGACGCGGCGCTGCAGGACGCGGTGCAGGCCGATATCGGCTTCCTGAAGACGCCGCGCGGCGCGAACTTCGAATTCGCCGGCAAGGACATCGACGATCCGAAGACGCTCGGCAACGGCGCGGGCATCGGCCTGCGCAAGGACGATGGCGACCTGAAGGCGAAGATCGATCACGCGATCGCCGACATCATCAAGGACGGCACGTACAAGAAGCTCGAGAAGAAGTACTTCGCGTTCGACGTCTACGGCGGCTGACCCTCCATGCGGCGCGCACCGGCTGGGCGCGCGCCGCGTCTGTCGTGGGTGCAACCCGCTTCGCGTGATGCGTCCGACTTGATGAGCAGCCTGCATCAGGTAGTGCGCAGATATCGTTTGATGCGCGGCTAATGGCTATTGACAATCCAGCCACCTCGTTCTGGATCCCTCATATGATCTTCCAAGGATTTGGCCCGCTGCTGTGGGCCGGCACGGTCGAGACCGTGAAGCTCGCGGTGCTGTCGCTCGCCGCGTCGCTCATTCTGGGCCTCGTCGGTGCGAGCGCGAAGCTGTCGACGAACCGCGTGCTCAAGTCGATCGGCACCTTCTACACGACGCTGATCCGCGCGGTGCCGGATCTCGTGCTGATGCTGCTGCTGTTCTACGGGATCCAGATCCTGCTGAACAACTTCACCGACATGCTCGGCTGGGACCAGATCGACATCGACCCGTTCGTGGCCGGCGTCATCACGCTCGGCTTCATCTACGGCGCGTACTTCACCGAGACGTTCCGCGGTGCGTTCCTCTCGGTGCCGCGCGGCCAGCTCGAAGCGGGCTTCGCGTACGGGATGAGCGGCTGGCGCGTGTTCCGCCGCATCCTGTTCCCGCAGATGATGCGCTTCGCGCTGCCGGGCATCGGCAACAACTGGCAGGTGCTCGTCAAGGCGACTGCGCTGGTGTCGATCATCGGCCTGGCCGACGTCGTCAAGGCGTCGCAGGACGCCGGCAAGAGCACG
This sequence comes from Burkholderia sp. BCC1999, assembly GCF_905339975.1. Classification (NCBI taxonomy): domain Bacteria; kingdom Pseudomonadati; phylum Pseudomonadota; class Betaproteobacteria; order Burkholderiales; family Burkholderiaceae; genus Burkholderia; species Burkholderia sp. BCC1999. The sequence goes on from NZ_CAJPHP010000006.1 coordinate 160,390, forward strand.
CTCGATTTCTTCTTCTTCACGCTGGCTGCAGGCGCGATCTACCTCGCGATCACGACGGTATCCAACCTCGTGCTGCATCACCTCGAGAAGCGTTATTCCGTCGGTGTCCGGAGGCTCGCACTGTGATCGAACTCGTCAGCCAGTACTGGCAAAGCTATCTCTATACCGACGGCTACCGCTTCAGCGGCCTCGCGATCACGCTGTGGCTGCTGGTCGTGTCGATCGCGCTCGGTTTCGCGCTCGCCGTGCCGCTCGCGATCGCGCGTGCGTCGTCGAACCGCTGGATCTCGGGCCCCGTGTGGCTCTATACGTACGTGTTCCGCGGCACGCCGCTCTACGTGCAGCTGCTGATGTGCTACACGGGCATCTACAGCCTGCAGGTCGTGCACAACCACGTGCTGCTCGACACGTTCTTCCGCAACGCGATGAACTGCACGTTGCTCGCGTTCGTGCTGAACGAATGCGCGTATGCCACGGAGATCTTCGCGGGCGCGATCAAGGCGACGTCGGCCGGCGAGATCGAGGCCGGCATGGCCTACGGGATGTCGCGCTACAAGCTCTATACGCGCATCATCCTGCCTTCCGCGCTGCGCCGCTCGCTGCCGAGCTACAGCAACGAAGTGATCCTGATGCTGCACGCGACGACGCTAGCGTTCACCGCGACCGTGCCCGACATCCTGAAGGTCACGCGCGACGTCAATTCGGCGACGTACATGTCGTTCCAGGCCTACGGCATTGCCGCCGTGCTGTACGCCGTCGTCGTGTTCACGCTCATCTGGGCGTTCCGCAAGCTCGAGACGCGCTGGCTCGCGTACCTCTCGCCGCGCGGCCATTAACGCATTCGCAAGATTCGCAAGGAAGGACCCAGCATGTACAAGCTTACCGTTGACAACCTGCACAAGAAGTTCGGCGACAACGAGGTGTTGAAGGGCGTGTCGATGAAGGCGAAGGCCGGCGACGTGATCAGCATCATCGGCTCGAGCGGCTCAGGCAAGAGCACGTTCCTGCGCTGCATCAACTTCCTCGAGCAGCCGTGCTCGGGGCAGATCACGATCGGCAGCGAGCCGATCCAGACCACGCGCGACCGCAACGGCTCGCTGCGCGTGGCCGACCAGAAGCAGCTGCAGCGGATGCGCACGAAGCTGTCGATGGTGTTCCAGCACTTCAACCTGTGGGCGCACATGACGGTGCTCGAGAACGTGATCGAGGCGCCGATGGCCGTGCTCGGGATCGGCAAGGATGAAGCGATCGCACGGGCGCGCAAGTATCTGGAGAAGGTCGGCCTCGCGCCGCGCGTCGAAGGCATGTATCCGTCGCATCTGTCGGGCGGCCAGCAGCAGCGTGTGGCGATCGCACGCGCGCTCGCGATGGAGCCCGAAGTGATGTTGTTCGACGAGCCGACGTCGGCGCTCGATCCGGAACTGGTGGGCGAAGTGCTGAAGGTGATGCAGAAGCTCGCCGAGGAAGGCCGCACGATGGTCGTCGTCACGCACGAGATGGGCTTCGCGCGCAACGTGTCGAATCACGTGATCTTCCTGCATCAGGGGAAGATCGAGGAGGAAGGGAATCCGCAGGAGATTCTCGTGAATCCGAAGAGCGAACGGCTCGGGCAGTTCCTGTCGGGGCGGTTGAAGTAAGCACGCGGGTGGTGGTGCAGGGTGGAACGCTAAATGCTTGTCACGCGTGATCCTTTCGATGAAGGAGCACGACGATGAGCACACCGACCACCACCGCCTTTTCCCACGTCCGGCCGCAGGACACCGCATATCGCGGCGAAGGCCTGCGCGACTTCTTCCTGTATCGCGATCTCGGTATCGCGGCCGCGACGAACGGCAAGGTCGTCGCGCAACTCGTCAGGGCAAATCATGCACCGGTGGCGGGCACCGGCTGGCACCGTCACGAGGCCGAGTTCCATATCGTGATCATGCTGAAGGGCTGGGCGCGCTTCATGTACGGCGAACAGGAGACGCTGGTGGCCGCCGGCGACTGCGTGCATCAGGCGCCGGGAATCGTCCACTACCTGTTCGACTACTCGCCGGACATGGAGTACCTGGAGATCGTCGGGCCCGCCGATTTCAAGTCGATCGACGTCGACGGGCCGTGCGCGGTGCCGCCGCCGACACCATGGGGCGACGCGGGCGCGTAGCCTTCGCGCGCCTGCATACGCTTTCGACAAACCGCCTTCGGGCGGTTTTTTGTTGATTCATCGACACCCGCGACCTGCTTCCTTCGCTTCAACGTGTTCCTTCGAATGCCGAAGGATCGGGAAGCTGAAGATCCGGAAAGAAAAGAAAGATATTCGTCAGCTTCGACCGCCGATTGGCGATGCGATGTCAAAGATCGTCAATTGCACGCATGCCCGGTGCACGGCCTGTCGACGACCGGCGTTAAGGAGGTACCAGCCGGATCACCGGCTGACCTATCCGGGAGAGTTCCACCATGAACCGCATCGCGAAGATCCTGACGGCAACTGCACTGGCTTGCGCCGTGCTCGTACCGGCACTGGCCGAAGCGCATTCGCACCGCGTGTGCCATTTCGATCATCACCACCATCGCGTGTGCCGCTGGGTGCGGTAACCGTGGGTTTTCCCGGGGACGCCCCGGACGCTTTCATCATTCAGGCAAATCAGGAGAGGACTATGAAAAAGACGATGTTGATCGCCGCGCTGGTCGCCGGCATGGGTGTGTCGATCGGTGCGTTCGCGCAGGTTCCGGCCAGCGCGCCGGCCGGCACGACCGGTCTGTGCAAGGACGGCTCGTTCTACTCGGGCGCGTCGAAGAAGGGCGCATGTGCAGGCCACAAGGGCGTGAAGACGTGGTACGGCGCATCGGCCGCCGCCGCGGCGAGCGCACCGGCCGCGGCACCGGCCATGGCGGCTTCCGCTGCGCCGGCATCGGGCGCCGCTCCCGCGAAGAGCGCCGCCGCGACGACGGCAGCCGCGCCGGGCGGCGGTGCAGGCAAGGTGTGGGCGAACGACAGCACGAAGGTCTATCACTGCTCGACCGACAAGTACTACGGCAAGACGAAGCACGGCAGCTACATGTCGGAAGCCGACGCGAAGGCGAAGGGCTACCACGCGTCGCACGGCAAGGCCTGCTCGTAACGCGCAGGGCCGGCGCGCGAGTGCATGCGCTCGCGCGTCATCCGAATGCTGCAACACCTGAATCGCCCCGCCTGTCCGGCGGGGCGATTCATTTGTGTCGTCACCCGCGTTCAGTACGCGTGATTGGATCGTATTTCCGTCGTCGCATCGCTCCCGGTTGTGCGCGCATCGAGCAGGGCACGCAGTGTGACGTAGTGGGTGCCGCTCGTGTCGCCGTCCGCGGCCGCGGTGCGATCGTACGGCTCGTTGTCATGGATCGTCGCCCGCACGATCGGGTAGATCTGCGTTTCCCACCGGCTGCCGTTGAACACGCCGTAGTGCCCCGCACCCGTCTGTACATGGTGCGTCTTCAGATACGGCGGTAACCCCGAACACAGTTCCTGCGCGGCCACCGTCTGGCCCACCGCGCAGATATCGTCTTTTTCGCCTTCGATCGTCAACAGCGCGGTGCGATGAATCGCCGCCGGTTCGACGAGCCTGTCGCCGACCGTCAGCTCGCCGCGCGCGAGCGCGTATTGCTGGAACACCTTCTCGACCGTTTCCAGGTAGAACTCCGCGGTGAGGTCGGCCGTCGCGAAATATTCGTCGTAGAAGTGCCGTAGCGTGTCCGCTTTCGCGGGGTCGCCTTTCGCGCGCTCGTAATACAGATCGGCGAACGACGCCGCATGCCGGTCCGGGTTCATCGACATGAACGCGCCGACCTGCACGAAGCCCGGATACACGCACCGCTGCGCGCCGACGAAGCCCGCCGGCACGACGCTGATCAGGTTGCGCGCGAACCATTCGATCGGCTGGCTCGTCGCGAGCGCGTTGACCTTCGTCGGATTCACGCGGCAATCGATCGGGCCGGCCATCAGCGTCAGGCTCGCGGGCTGCGCCGGATCGCCGCCGGCCGCCATCAGCGCCACTGCCGCGAGTGCGGCGACGGTCGGCTGGCAGATCGCGAGCACGTGCGCGTCCGGGCCGATCTGGCGGATGAAGTCGATCACGTGTTCGACGTATTCGTCGAAGCCGAAGCGCCCGGCCGTCAGCGGAATGTCGCGCGGGTTGTGCCAGTCGGTGATGTACACGTCGTGATCGGCCAGCATCGTGTGCACCGTGCCGCGCAGCAGCGTCGCGAAGTGCCCGGACATCGGCGCGACGATCAGCACGCGCGGCTGGCGCGCGACCGGCCGCGCCTTGCGGAAATGCAGCAGCGTCGCGAACGGCGTGACGGCCGCCGCTTCCTCGACGATCGGCACCGTGTCGCCGTCGACCACGATCGATTCGATCCCGAATGGCGGGCGCCGATGCGAGAACGCGCAGCATTCGAGCAGTTCGCACAGCGCGTCGAGCATGCGGCCGGTCGGCGTCGACGTCGCGGGTGGCCACAGCGACATCGTCGCGCGCGTGGCGGCCGCCCATGCACGCGCCGGGCGCAGGCATTCGGCAGACCATTGATAAAACGGATAGGCAAGCAGGTTCATGACCGTCGCTCGTTGCGCCGCGTTGTAGGGAACGAGGCAAGCCGTGTGCCAGCGTGCGGCTGGCACGCGCGTTGCACGCGGTTCGGGAACGCGGCGGCGCAGGCGGCACGTGACGACGGGTGGGCGAAGGCGATGCGCTGCCGCGCCGGTCTCGCGTGTGATGCGTGCCGCGCCACAGTGCGGTGCTGCGCCAGTTCGGCGAATGGGCCGCACAGGCGTGGTGCGGATAACGGCGTGATGCGTCCGTTTTCGGTGCAGGGGCACGAACGGCAACCAGCAGGGGAGCGACATGGAATCCACCGGACAGACGACGCTGACCATCAGCAGCCGCAATTACTCGTCGTGGTCGATGCGCGGCTGGCTGCTCGCGAAGCTGAGCGGGCTTGCGTTCGAGACGGTCAGCGTGCCGATCGATGCCACGTCGCGCGCGGAATTGCTGCTGCTGTCGCCGTCGATCCTCGTGCCGTGCCTGACGCACGACGGCAGCACGGTGTGGGACACGCTCGCGATCGCCGAATACCTGAACGAGATCCGGCCCGAGGCGCGGCTGCTGCCCGACGACCGGCATGCGCGCGCGCATTGCCGGTCGATCTGCGGCGAGATGCATTCCGGTTTCAGCGCATTGCGATCCGCGCTGCCGATGAACCTGCGCGCGCATTTCCCCGGCTTCCGGATCTGGTCGCGCGCGCAGCACGACATCCAGCGGATCGTCACGATCTGGCGCGAGTGCCTGGCCGCTTACGGCGGGCCCTGGTTGTTCGGTGCGGAGATCGGCATTGCCGATGCGATGTACGCGCCGGTCGTCACGCGCTTCCTGACTTACGACGTGAAGCTCGAACCGGACGTCGCCGAATACTGCATGCGCGTGCTTGCGCATCCGTTCGTCGCGGAGTGGATCGAAGCGGCGAAAGCCGAGCATGAAGACATCGACGAACTCGACATGGAGTTCTGACGCACGCGATCGCCGCACACTTTCAATTTCACTACATGCGCAAGGGGCGAAACGAACGTTCGATGCGCTCGCGCAACTCGCAAACGTTTTACCTTGATTTCGGTTCGAAACGAGGATGAATTCCCTAAAGGATGTTGAGCCCGCTGACGTAAACGAGTCACGGGGATGACTCGTGATCGCACGCTTTCGACGTGCGACGCGCAGTCCGCAATAACCAGCGCAGCAGGGGAATCGACTTGAATCGTCAGCAATCGTGGACGCGTACGGCGGCGCCCGGGGAAATCATTTATTCCGAGGGCTTCGCCGGCGAGCCCGTCATCTTTCTGATTACCGACGGCAAGGTCGAGCTGTCCACGCGATGCGACGACAAGCGCGTCATCGTCGCGACGCTCGGCCGCGGCGAGTTCTTCGGCGAATCGGCGTTGCTCGCGGCTGAGCCACGTGCGCATACCGCGAAGGCGCTGTCGTTCTGTCAGCTCACTGTCGTGCCGGCCGGCATGCTCGATGACGAAATCGAGCGCGTGTCCGCGCTGCTGCGCCATATCGTGCGGACGATGATCCGCCGCGTGAAGCGCAAGGACGACCAGCTTGCCACCTATACACATGCGGACTTCATGCCGGGCGTGCTGTCGTATGCGCACCTGCTGGCGCTGATGGCGAACGCCGATGCACGCGAAGCGAGCGACTCGTGGGCGCGCCGGCCGATGCAGGCCCATGCGGCCGAAACCTCGGTGCCGCTCGCCGAAGTGATCCGCAAATGCCGCGCGATTGCCGGCCACTCGCGCCCGCACGTGCTCGCGATGCTGCGACGCATGGAGAAGCTCAATCTCGTCTCGATCGAAGCCGCGCAGGCCGATGCCGCGGGTGGCTCAATCGACTACGCGGCTTCGTCGGATGCGCGCCAGGTCGTCACGTTCGACGCCGCACGCGTGATCGATCGCGCGCAGCAGGTAGCCGATCACGATCTCGACCTGTCGATCAACAGCGAACTCGAACTCATCGAGCTGGCCGATCTGGAATCGCTGATCGGCGTCGACAAGACGCTGCTGCTCAACAAGCTGTCGAACGGCGAGATCGCCGACGAAGTCTTCGCGTTCCGCAAATCGAAGGTGCTCAGTTACGTCGAGCAGAAGGGCGTGGCGTACTTCTCGCGACGCAACGCGCGTCGCGGCGGCGAGGTGCGCGCGCTGGAGGATCTCGTGTGGGTCGACCAGCGCACGCTGTTCGACGTGATCAGCGCGTTCGATACGTACGATCTCGCGAAGCTGATCGCGAACCTCGACGATCGCGCGGTGGCCGACAAGCTGTTTTCCGTGATGACCGAGGCGCGGCGCAACGAGGTGTCGTGGGTGATGCGCCGCGAGATCAAGCTCGATCCGATCGAGGTCGAGGAGATCGAGCAGCGCGTGCTCGATGCCGTGCGCGCGGCAAAGGCGCCTGCGGCGGGCGTGGCGCCGGTGGCGTCGACGTCGTCGTCGGATGCGTGAAACGGAGAGGCATATGGATCTGTTGACCCTGGCCGGTGTGGTGCTCGGCGGCGCGGCGATCGTGTTCGGTTTCGCGCTCGAAGGCGGACATTTCTCGATGCTGTTCCAGTTCGAGGCGCTCGTGATCGTGCTCGGCGGCACGCTCGGCGCGGTGATGATCCAGAACACGTGGGCGCGTTTCTTCGACGCGGTGAAGCAGTTGCGGCTCGCGTTCGTCCGGGCGCGCGAGGTCGATCGCAAGAACCTGTCCGACCTGCTCGAATGGGGCGATCGCGCGAAAGTCGACGGGCTGCTCGCGTTCGAATCGATGGACGTGAGCGGGATTCATCCGTTCGCGCGCCGCGGGCTCGAACTGCTGGCGAACGGCGTGTCGACCGCCGTGCTCGAGGATGCGTTGCAGCGCGAACTCGACGCGTACGAGCGCAGCCGGCTGGCGGCCGTGCGCGTGTGGCAGCAGGCCGGCGGCTACGCGCCGACGTTCGGCATTCTCGGTTCGGTGCTCGGGCTCGTGCAGGTGACGAGCCATATTCTCGAACCCGCACAGCTCGGGCCGGGCATCGCGGTGGCATTCGTCGCGACGCTGTACGGCCTCGCGTTTGCGAACCTCGTGTTCCTGCCGCTGTATGGGAAGCTGCGCGCGCAGATCGATAGTGAGATGCGGTTCCGCAAGCTGTATCTCGACGGCCTGCTCGCGATTTCGCGCAAGGAATCGCCGCATACGATCGAAACGCGCCTGACCGGCGATGTGCGCGGGCGTGCAGCCGAATCGCTTGCTTGATGGGCGTGTGCTTGTTCAGGCGCCAGCGCCGTATGACGAACCGGGATTCTCGACCGCATGACAGCTCGAACTGACGGCGCATCCGCTGCCGATCGCGACGATGACGAACTCGAAGGCGCGCAGTCCGGGCGCTGGCTGATTTCGTACGCGGATCTCATCACGACGCTGATGGTGCTGTTTCTCGCGCTGTATGTGCTGCAGCTCGCGAAATACAACGCGCTCGATGCGCGATACCAGACGCTTGCGCGGCAGGCTGGTGGTGCGAGTGCTGCCGATGCCGCCACGCCCGACCATGCGCCGCCGTGGCTTGCACTGCTCGATTCGTTGAAGTCGAACGGACGGATTTCGCTGGTGAAGGCGCCGCACGGCGTCGAGATTGGCATCGACGCGAAGATCCTGTTCAATGTCGGCGATGCACGCTTGCTGCTGGATTCGTCGCCGGTGCTGAACCAGATTGCGCAGGCGCTGAGCGATCATGCGACCGGCGACATCCTCGTCGAAGGCCACACGGACAGCGTGCCGATCGCGAACGCTAAATACGAATCGAACTGGGAGCTGTCGTCGGCGCGTGCGGGGAGTGTCGTGCGCTATCTGACCGAGCGCGGTGTGGCGCCGCATCGCCTGGCGGCGATCGGGCGGGCAGATACGCAGCCGCTTGTGGCGGGTGATGATGCGGCTTCAAGAGCGAGGAATCGGCGGGTGACGATTTTCGTTGCTTACTGACTGGCGTTGTATTTCTGTTGTTCCAGCAGATATAGGTGGCCGTATATGCCCGCCTGTCACCAACATAACGAATTTCGCATGATTGGTATCTGAAATCAGCGATGCGGTTCCGCGCGTGCATGCCGATAACCCAAACTGGCTCAGACCGAGCGGTTATCGAGGGTTCCCCATGCATTTCTGGCGCAAGCTTTCCATTCAGAACAAGCTGATTCTCAGCATGACGAGTTGCCTGCTCGTGTTCGTCGCGATTTCGAGCGGGCTCAGCGTCCGCCTGATCGGCAACGCGGTGCGCGATCGCGTCGTCCGCGAAGAACTGCCGACCGCCGTGAACGGCATCCGCGCCGACGTGCAGCGCCAGATGGCCGGGCCGATCGCCGCATCGCGGATTCTCGCGCGCGATGCGTTCCTGCTGCAATGGGAAGCCGACGGCGAACCCGATGCCGGCACGCGCAACTGGATCCAGTTGGCGAAGAACGTGAAGGACGAGCAGAAGGCCGCGTCCGTGCAGTGGGTGTCGGTGAAGAGCGGCAACTACTACAACGAAGCCGGCCTGCAGCGGAAAGTCACCGACAAGGATCAGTGGCTGACGAGTTTCCTGTCGTCCGGCAAGGCGTTCGACGTGAACATGGACCGCGAGGTGACCGTCGGCGGCTACATGATGTTCATCAACAGCCGCGTGGAACTCGACGGCGTGCCGATCGGCGCGGCGAGCATGAGCCTGTCCGTGGATGCGCTCGCGAAGGGTATTTCGGCGTACCGGATCGGCCAGACCGGGTTCGCGTATCTCGTGCGTCCCGACGGCGCGTTCATGATGCATCGCGATACGTCGCTGATCGACGGCAAGCATTTCCTGAAGGATCAGCCGGGGTTGCCGGGCGATGCGTCGTCTACGCTGCTCGCAGGTAAGCCGTACGCGTACCTGAGCTACGAAGGCGACGGCGGCGCGCGCTTTATCGCGACGTCGTTCATTCCGGAGCTGAATGCTTATGTTGTCGTCGAAGTGCCGCAGGCTGAATTGCTCGGGCCGGTGACGCGTGCTATTCGCAGCGCGGCGCTGGTTGCGGCGGTGGTGGGCCTTGGGGTCGCGCTGCTCGTGATTTGGTTTGTGGGGCGCGCGATTGCTGCGCCGATCCGCCGCGCGGCGACGCTGCTGTCGGAGATCGCCAGCGGCCAGGGTGATTTGACGCGCCGGATGACGGTCGAGAGCCAGGACGAGATCGGGCAGTTGTCGGATGCGTTCAACCGGTTCGTGTCGTCGCTGTCGACGCTGGTTCACCGGATTCGCGCGGCTTCGGCGTCGATTGCTACGGGTTCGGCGCAGATTGCGTCGGGGAATGCGGATCTGAGCGAGCGGACCGAAGGGCAGTCGAGCAACCTGGAGCGGACGGCTTCGTCGATGGAAGAGATCACGGCCGTGGTGCGCAATAACACCGAAACGGCGACGACGGCCGCGAAGATGATTAATGGCGCGTCGGATACCGCGGCGCGCGGCGGGCAGGTGGTGGGCGAGGTCGTGACGACGATGGAGCAGATCAGCGACGCGTCGCAGCGAATCTCCGAGATCATCGTGATGATCGACAGTATTTCGTTTCAGACGAATATTCTGGCGCTGAATGCTGCGGTGGAGGCGGCGCGGGCGGGGGAGCAGGGGCGGGGGTTTGCTGTTGTTGCTTCGGAAGTGCGGAATCTGGCGCAGCGTAGTGCGCAGGCGGCGAAGGAGATCAAGGCGTTGATTGAGCACAGCGCAGGGACGGTGAATACCGGGTCGCGGCTGGTGAGTGAGGCGGGGAAGGTGATGAGTGATGTTGTCTCGCAGGTGCAGGGTGTGAGCGCGATGATGAGCGAGATTGCCGAGGCGAGCCTGGAGCAGAGTGCCGGGATCGATCAGATTGGGGATGCAGTGCAGTCGCTGGATCAGATGACGCAGCAGAATGCGGCTTTGGTCGAGGAAAGCGCAGCGGCGGCGGCGAGTTTGAAGCAACAGGCGGCGGAATTGACCAAGCTGGTGTCGGCTTTTAAGGTGGATGAGTAAGGGGTGATTTGCGGTCTGGGGTTGGGCGGTTCTGAGGGACGGCTGCCGTGGGTTCATGGCAGCCGTTTTTGCATGTTGACGCGGGATTTGGCGGAAATGATAGAAATGAAACGCAATTCCAGAATGAAGGGTTGGGGCGGAGACGGCGGTGCTTGTCACCGTCATTGCTGCGGTGGCGGCGGAGGTTGTCGGGGCTCCGACAAATTCTTATCTGGCTTATCGGGAGAAGGTTGCTGCCGAGGTTGGCGCGGCCAGGATGAAAGATCAGACGGAGCTGAACAAGAAATATGCTGCTGAGGTGAATGCGAGGCTGGTTAAACTCGTCGGGACGGTCAAGGTGAAAGGGTTTTCTGCGACGGCGGGGAGTAACGTGCAAGGCGTTGTTCCCGGTGACGTGGAGGTGAGTCTGCTTGTTGCGACGGTTCCGCTTTTGAAGGTTTGGGCGAAGAGGGCGGATGTGGGGCTCAAGTCGACCGATGATGTTGCCGTTATCTTTGTTAACGAGACTTTTTATACGGATGTGTTCGATGATGATGCTGCGACGTGTCGGTTTGCAGAGTTGCTGGTGAAGCGGAAGCCGGCTGATGCGGTGGTGAAGGCGTTGCTGCTCTGGGATGCCGGAGGCGCCGAATACGTTGGCCGTTTCCGTCAAGTAAGGGGGGAGGGTTTATGCCCTCTGGCTGGAGGTGAAGGTGCTGGGGAATGCCGCTTGTGGGGTGAGTGATTGACGAGAGGCGGCGGGATTGTTTTGCCGGTACAGATGGCCTATCCGCAGATCGTTGTCGAGACTCAAGCAATAATGGATGACGATGTTCTTCAATAGGGTATTATCGTCCGGGCGTAGTATCGTTAGACAATTCCGGAATCACCGCTGACAATCGGCGGCTGAAAGTCAGATCGGCGTAGATGCTGATCGTTTTTTTCGCCACCAGTTGCTTCAAATTCTTTTTGCCTCGCGCTCTTCAGCCATGGACATTACTTGTGAGTCGCCTGATCAGCCCGGCGTGACCGCACTCATCATCGATCTGGATGCCTACCAAGACACCCTGTACCCGCCGGAGAGTCGGCACGCGCTGGATCTGCATCGTTGAAGCGATCCAATGTGCTGTCTGCTGTTGCTCGGGACAGTGAGGGTGTGGCAATCGGGTGTAGTGCGATTGTCCTCTATCCTGAATTCGGCGAATTGAGGCGCATGTACGTCAGCCCACGAGGTCGGGGCAGGGTGTCGCCAGGAGACTTATTTCTACACTCGAGTCGCGTGTAATCGACATGGGTCGCTCGGCGCTGAAGCTTGAACCCGGCCCCTACCAACATGCGGCACTTGCGTTGTATACGTCTGCTGACTTTCGACGTCCGGGACCGTTCGGCGATTACGCGGACGACCCGTTGAATGTATTCATGCAGAAAAATACATTGCGGACTAAGACGCTGGCTCGCGGGACATGGGATGCGCGCACGGGTCTTTCGGTATCAACGTCCCATGTCAACCTACTGCTCTTCATCAGGAACGGTGGTTCGTTGGAGGTGGCAAGAGGCTGGCATAGCGAATAGGCGGGTCAGCAATAGTCCATCGACACGGGTGCGCAGATTCTGGACTGCAGCGCTGAAGCGGGCAAGAAGAGCCGCCAGAAGTGATGGTTTTTGTAGATATCTGATGCCTGCAAGTGTTTGGTTCAGATGCTGGGAACCCTTCGGGTAGAATTCGTTGGTCTGGAGTAGGCAAACAAAATCAATAAACCAGCGCCTCAGGTAGGCTGACAGTCAGCCGCCGGTACGGCCGGGAGATCCTAAATGAACGATCAAGAAAAAACCCTCAAAATTCACTTTTTCTATTGCGTGGTCATGCTGAGCATCGCAATTATTGTGATCGCAACTGACCGTTGGACAGCACAAAAAGACTTCACGACTTATCTAAGCAACGCTGCAACGATGACGTCGTTGATGCTTGGCCTGGTGGCGATTTTCTATTCATTCATCGCGAATGATGGGCTGTCGAAGAGTCTTGGAAATATATCGACCGTGGCTGATGAGGTTGGAAAAAGCCGCGATCAGATATCGCAATTTGTGACACATACAACTACGGCAACTGAAGCAGCTGAGCGGAATGCTGAAGCAGTCGAGCGTGTGACGCGGGAAGTTGCCACTTCGATTTCAGGTTTACATGTCACTCTTGAGTCGATTCGCAACCAAAGTCAAAGCTTGCAGGCCACGCTTGGAGCAATTCCTACGCGATTGGATCAGCTTGAAATGAATGTAGTCGACGCAGCGAAAGCTGCGTCAAAAGAGAAGGTTGGAAAAGATGAGCTTAATCGGAAATTAACTGGTGCGCATGAACTGTCCGATGCTGTGGTTGATAGATTTCTTGCGCGCTCTCCATTTATATATAATTTGCTAACATATGCACTGGTGCAGGCGAATCGATCGAGAAAAGATGTTTCAATCAAGGATGTTGGGTTAATAATTGATTACGATGTCGCGACAGCTAATTGGGCATTCGTGACGTGTATGTCGGCGGTGGGATTGGTTGGGATTGATTTCACATCTGAGTATCCGATTTGTCGGGTAAGTGAGGTTCACAAAAGACTTATCGATAATACGCGATCGTATATTGAATCTTACGTTGGTCGGGCAAAATCTATGAGTGACAATGATAAGGAAAAGGCGAGAAGCCAAATTCAGCGTATCGATGAACTCTTCGTCTAGTTGGGTCGCCGCGTTTAATCGCGTGGTGGAATTAATGTCGGATTTTCAGAAAGAAAGTCGGTCGGCCAGCTCTGATTCGGACCTATGGGTATCGGATTGGTCAAGTGCTCCGCATGTTTGCAGAGGGAGTTCTTGCTCAATCAGAAATTGGTCATCCAGTCAAAAGGTGAGGCACTTATTCCGGCGAGCGCACTAGGCTACGTTAATATTTTCCCGATCACGTTAACCTACTCGGCGTTCGAGGCGACTGACACATTTGGCCTTTAATGGTTGATTCTGGGAGGGGACGCTTCCCAAGCGTGGCTGGCCGTACCTGCCGTGGATGAAGGCGATCGATATCAATTTCAAGATCTTCGGCTTCAAGCCGGGCGATCGCGTGTACCTCAACGTCAACGACGTCACCCGGACGATCACGATCACGCCGGACTACAGCCAGTTGGCGCTGCGAGAGCAGCCGTACCACGTCCTGATTGGGAACCGTCGCCGCTATAACACCTGCAAGGGCCGCTTGATGCGGCTCTAGCGAGTGGAATGCGAGCGTTTCCGGGCCTGTCAGGAATTTCGTGTTTAAGGCATAACATGCTCTCAAGGAGAGTGTATGCCTCGCAAACCGCAAGCCTAGCCGGCGGCTCTGCCGGCGATTCCGGCCGAGCTGCTTGAGCAGTTCGGCAACGGTCCGATGACCGCTGAAGCCATCAATGCCGCGACACTGGCACTCAAGAAGGCGCTGATCGAACGGGCGTTGGGCGGCGAGATGAGCCATCATCTCGGCTACCCTGCCGGTGCAGCCAAGCCGACCAATGCCACGAATCAGCGCAACGGCAAAGGTGCCAAGACGGTCCTGACCGAAGACGGTCCGATTCGCATCGAGGTGCCTCGCGACCGCGACGGCAGCTTCGAACCCATCCTGATTCCCAAGCACGAACGGCGCTTTACTGGCTTCGACGACAAGATCGTCGCCATGTATGCCCGGGGCATGACCGTGCGCGAGATTCAAGGTTTCCTGCTGGAGCAATACGGCACCGAGGTTTCGCCGGACTTCATCAGCTCCGTGACCGATGAAGTCATGGCCGAGGTGACGGCCTGGCAGGCCCGACCGCTTGAGCCGATGTATCCGGTGGTGTTCTTCGACGCGCTGCGGGTCAAGATTCGCGAAGACGCCGTCGTGCGCAACAAGGCGGTGTATCTGGCGCTGGGCGTGCTACCCGACGGCACCCGGGAGATCCTGGGTCTGTGGATCGAGAACACCGAGGGCGCCAAGTTCTGGATGAGGGTGTTCAACGATCTGAAGACGCGCGGCGTTCACGACATCCTGATCGCCGTGACCGACGGTCTGAAGGGCATGCCCGAGGCCCTGGCGGCAGTATTTCCGGCGACGACGCTGCAAACCTGCATCGTCCACCTGATCCGCAATAGCCTCGATTACGCCAGTTGGAAAGACCGCCGCGGGTTGGCTGCGGCGATCAAACCGATCTACGCAGCCCCCAGTGCAGAAGCCGCTCAGGCTGAACTCGATGCATTTGCAGCGGGTCTCTGGGGCCAGAAATTCCCGACCGTCAGTGGCGCGTGGCGCAACGCCTGGGATCGCGTCATCCCGTTCTTCGCGTTTCCTCCGGGCGTGCGCAAGATCATCTACACGACGAACGCGATTGAAAATATCAACTCGCAACTGCGCAAGATCATCAAGACCCGTGGCCACTTCCCGACCGACGAGGCAGCCACCAAACTCATCTGGCTGGCCCTGCGCAACATCACGGCGAATTGGGGCAGTGCCGCTCATGACTGGAAGACGGCCATGAACCAGTTCGCTATCCTTTACGCAGATCGATTCGTTCGACCTTCCGTGTAGTTACTCAACCCGCCTTGAACACGGAAATCCTGACACCCCCGCGTTCCCGAACGCGACCGACCGCCGGGGCGACACCGCCCTGGCCATTGCCGCGAACGCCGCGATTCACACCCACTGCCACCTTCAACAACTGTCACGACCGCAAGGCCCGCGAGGCCGCACCGCGCCCGCCGAAATAGCCGCATGCCTCCACATCAACGCCCGCTGTCGCGCCGTTTCACAATCGCTCCCCGCTGCAATACATACTCGACCCGAGCGCCTTCATCGGCCACCACCCCGATATCCTCGAGCGGATTGCCATCCAGCACGACGAGATCAGCGATCGCTCCTACCGCAACCACCCCAAGCAGCCCCTCCATATTCACAATCTCCGCCGCCACCGTCGTCGCTGACCTGAGCGCTTCCAGATTCCCGAGCACTTCCGCCCGAATCCGGAACTCACCCGACTGAAACGCATGCATCTCGCCGAGCAGATCCGACCCGAACCCCATCTTCACGCCGGCCTTCGCATAGATCTCAAGCGACTCGCGACCTTTCTGCTGCACGGAAGCCACCTTCGCGACGGAGTCCGCAGGCATCCCGAACTCCGCGCCATGTTTGGCCAGCGCGTCATAAGTCACCAGCGTTGGCACCACAAACGCCCCATGCTCATGCATGATCTTCGCGGCCGCTTCATCCACGAGATTCCCGTGCTCGATTGTCCGCACACCGCAACGCACGGCCCGCGCAATCGCCCGCCCTGTATACGCATGCGCCATCACATAAGTATTCGCAGCCTCGGCCTCATCGACGATCGCACGAATCTCATCCTCCGAATACTGCGTGTTCGCAATCGGATCAGTCGGCGAAGCGACCCCACCTGAAGCCATGATCTTGATCTGCGTCGCGCCTTTCTGAATTTCCTCACGCACGGCGAGCCGCACACCTTCGACACCGTCAACGACCCGCGCAATCGCCCCCGTCCGAAAGCAACAAGAACAGGGTTCCAGCAAATCCCCCCGAGGCCGAAAATCCCCATGCCCGCCGGTTTGCGACAACGCTTTCCCCGACGGAAAAATCCTCGGCCCTGAAACCAGCCCCGTCTCGACCGCTTGCATCAAACTCCAATCCGCGCCCCCCGCATCCCGCACGCTGGTAAACCCACGCGACAACATCGCATTGAGAATCGGCAGCGACCGAATCGCCGCGAGAATATTCGGCTGCGTTGCATTCGCACCAAGGTTCGCATTCGAAGCCAGCACATGCACATGGCAATCGATGAACCCCGGCATCACGGTCTTGCCGCGTACATCGATCACCTGCGCATTCGGAAAATCCACCGGCCGATCGGTGACTTCGACGATCCGTTCGCCTTCGATCACGACATGATGATGTTCGAGCAACACGCCTCGTTCGAGGTCGAGCACGTTGCCGCCTTGAAGCACGGTAATGGTCATGGAGAAATTTCCTTATCGAGTCATGGAGGCCGCACGCTTCGCATCCTTCACGAAGCGCGTCCCAACGAAACTGACTGCCGCCGCGAGAATCACGTAGAAAGCAGGCGCCATGTTGCTGCCCGTGCGGGCGATGAGCCACGTAATCAGAAACGGCGCGAACCCGCCGAAGGTCGTCACCGCGAAGTTGTACGCAACCGAAAGCCCGGTCGACAGCACCTTGGTCGGAAACAGCTCCGCGAATGCCGCGAGGATCGGCCCCGTGTAAGTCGCAATCAGCACGCCGAACACGGCCTGGAATACGATCAGCGACGCGAACCCGGGTGCATGGTTGATCCACGCGAACATCGGCCACGCCAGCACGAGGATCGCGAGCGCGGAGCCGGACAGGAACACGCGCCGTCCCCACACGTCGGCGAGCCGGCCGACGATCGGCGAGCAGCACATGATCATCAGCCCGCCGACCATGCCGGCCGCGAAACCGGTCGATTGCGGCAGATGCAGCGTGCGCACGGAATACGTCGGCATGTAGAACAGCAGCACGTATGTGCAGACGGTCCACAGAATGACCATCGAGAAACTCGCGAACGTTTCGCGCGGGTAGGTCGACAGCACCTCCTTCAGCGGCGAGCTTTCCTTCGCCTGCGATTCGACGGCGCTGAACGCGGGCGTCTCGTCGATATGGCT
Source organism: Burkholderia sp. BCC1999 (assembly GCF_905339975.1). Classification (NCBI taxonomy): domain Bacteria; kingdom Pseudomonadati; phylum Pseudomonadota; class Betaproteobacteria; order Burkholderiales; family Burkholderiaceae; genus Burkholderia; species Burkholderia sp. BCC1999. Next base: position 177,604 of record NZ_CAJPHP010000006.1, read on the forward strand.
GCGGATGAAGTAACCGACCGGCCCGACGATGATCCCGAGCAGGAACGGCAGCCGCCAGCCCCAGCTATGCAGCGCTTGCGTATCGAGCGACGTGGTGACGAACGTGCCGGTCGCCGCGCCGAGCAGCACCGCGAAACCGATGCTCGACTGGATCCAGCTGGAGTAATACGCGCGCTTCTCCGGCGGCGCGTATTCGGTGAGGAACGCGGTGGCGCCGCCCATCTCGCCGCCGGCCGAGAAGCCTTGCAGCAGCCGCGCGACGACGATCAGGAGCGGCGCGGCGATGCCGGCCTGTTCGTAGGTTGGCGCGATCCCGATGAGCGCGGTGCCGGCCGCCATCAGCAGGATAGTGAGCGACAGCGCGGCCTTGCGTCCGACCTTGTCGGCATAGACGCCGAGCACGATGCCGCCCACCGGCCGCATGAAGAAGCCGACGCCGAACGTCGCGACGGTGAGCAGCACGGAGGTCAGTTCGTTGCCGGTCGGAAAGAACAGCTTCGCGATGATCACCGCGAAGAAGCTGTAGACGGTGAAGTCGAACCATTCGAGGCCGTTGCCGATCACGGTCGCGACGATGGCGCGGCGGCGTTGCTGCACGGCCGCATCGACGGCAGGCGCGGCGCGCGGGGAAAGCGTTCCTTGCATGGTCTCTTCCTTTGTCAGAACACAGGACGGCTGCCCCGCGTGAATCCCATGCTACGGACAGCCGGATTTTTTTCTGAAACGAAAGATTCGCATGCACGCATGCGCTACACGCATGCATCGCACTCAGGGCATTCAGGGCGCGGTCTGTTTCTCCGCCTGTTCGAACAGCCAGCGCGTGAACAGGCGGGCTGCCTGGTTCTGCGCGCGGTCGTTGGGCGAGATCACGTAATAGCCGCCGCCGTGGCTCGCGGACGCATCCGTCACGCGCACGAGCAGCCCGGCTTCGATGCACGCGTCGATCATGTAGCGCCAGCCGAGCGACACGCCCTGGCCGAGAATCGTCATCTGCACGATCTGGGGATACGAGTTGATCATGATGTCCTGCGGCTGCTGCTTCTGCCGGTCGACGTCGTTCATGTCGAACCATTCGGGCCACGACATCCACTGGCGCTGGCCGTCTTCGAGGCGCAGCAGCGTTTCGTTCGCGAGGTCGGCCGCGTTCAGCGTGCGGCCGGCCAGATAGCCCGGCGCGCAGACGGGAAACACTTCCTCGTCGAAGAGCTTGCGCACGGTGTATTCGGCCGGTGCCTGCTGGCGCACGTAGTAGACGCCGACGTCGAATTCCGCCGGCGACATCGACGCAAGGCCGTCGCGCACGATCAGGCGCAGCTTGATGTTCGGATACGCGGCGCGAAAGTCCGGCAGCCGCGGCGTCAGCCACAGCACCGCGACGCCGGACGAGCACGCGATCGTCAGTTCGAGATCGCCGTACGGTTTCATCACGTCGTGCGTGGCTTCCGCGCATTGCGTGAGCAGATGGTGGACCTGCGCCGCGTATTGCTCGCCGGCGATCGTCAGCCGCAGCGAGCGATGCTCGCGCACGAACAGCGAGCGGCCGAGGAATTCCTCGAGTTGCTGGATCTGGCGGCTGATCGCGCTTTGGGTCAGGTGCAGTTCGGCGGCGGCTTTCGTGAAGCTCGCGTGCCGCACGGCGGCTTCGAACGCGACGAGGCACTGCAGGGGCGGAAGCGGCGTGATGCGCATGGCGGGCGGGAAATCGGGGCGGGGGCTGCCGACATGATACGGGCGGATCGAACGGAAATCACAAGGCGGGAAGGGCCTGGCCGATTGGCGTACTCGTGCGCACGCGTGCCCGGCCAGGCAATGCGCGCTGCCTGTTGGGGCCGTATCGATTCGTCCGAAAAACGGATCGCGAGGTAAAACAGTTACAAGTTAGCTGTTGACGCACACCAGCCCGGCGGTTAGTGTATGCGCCGAAGTCCAAGAAGTCCGATTGCTGTTCATCAATTGCTCGCTGTCCTCAGCGGTATTCGTTGTCCTCTCCCTCCTTGAAACTTCAGGCGCTCTCCAACAGGGCAAATCTTCATATTTTTTTCTCAAGGAATCTTCATGGATACCGGTATCGTCAAGTGGTTCAACGACAGCAAAGGCTTTGGCTTCATCACGCCGGACAACGGCGGCGACGACCTGTTCGCTCATTTCTCGGAAATTCGTGCCGACGGCTTCAAGACGCTGGCTGAAAACCAGAAAGTGAGCTTCGAGACGAAGCAAGGCCCGAAGGGTCTGCAAGCGGCCAACATCAAGCCGCTGTAAAGTTTGAAGGGCCCGGCCTCCCACGATGGGCGCCGGGTCGCAGCGACATCCTCACGGAGCTTTGTCTCCTACAGTTGGCGCGATTGATCCTGGCTGCGTCTGTTCATTCAGCAGCTAACCAAGCGCCACACGCCTCGTTGCACTTCATTCCCCCCTCCGGCCACAGCGCCTTATTTTCGCTTTCCGACTGCTTCAGATTCAGCTCGCAATGGCTTTGAGTCGGCGCATCCGTGCACATTTCGCATGGCAAGCGCGCAGTCGAACATTATTAAAATTAAAAATTCAAAACATGCAAAATCATCAGTACAACGGCTATGCCGTCCAACCCTCGGCGCATCGTTTGCCCGACGGCAGTTTTTCAGCCAACCTGCAGCTCGAACGCATCGATAACGCGTCCGCCGAAGGCCGCTACCGGTTCTTTTCGCTCGATTACTTCGCGAGTGAAGCGCAGGCACTGCGGCACTCGGCCCGCTGGGCCCGCAACTGGGTCGATACGCGCGGTTAAAAACACCGTGGTGCCGGGCACCTAGCGCATGTGAGTCACCCGGGGGCGCGCAACATCGCGCGCCCGAACCTCGCGTGCGGTCGATTCTCTACCCATCCGACCGGATGGCCGAACGATGCGGCCAACCTCCGCATTCGTGCGAAGATTGTGCACACATCACACTCGCCCGAGAACGACGTGACCCTATCCAATCCTGAGCGCAACCCGGAGGCCGCCCATCCGCCGTGGATGCCCGTCGCACTGGCCGAACTCGGCATCCGTCGCCATCCGCCCGGCAGCATCAACCCGCGCATCGTCGAATACAACAATCAGACGAACCTGGTCGGTTATGACGACAAAATTTCCTGGTGTTCGTCCTTCGTCAACTGGTGCATGAAACACGCCGGATTCCACGGCACGGGCTCCGCACTGGCACGCTCATGGCTCGAATGGGGCCGCCCGCTGGACCGCCCGGTCTACGGCTGCATCGCGATCCTGACGCGTGACGACCCGACGAGCTGGAAAGGGCACGTCGGTTTCTACCTGCGTCACGACGCCGAACAGGTGTACCTCTTCGGTGGCAACCAGCTGGAAGAAGTCCGCGAACTCGCGTATCCGTTGAACGAAGTGATCGGATACCGCTGGCCCGCCACCGCATGACCACGCGGCGGCAGCACACACAAAACAGCAAACAATGCGGTTCCCGCCGCTGCTAATCTGTCGAACACACCGCATTGACCATCCGGAGCCCGTCGGCGCGCCAACCGGCAGTCGCCGATCTCCGCACCCCCAAGGAGCCTGCAGTGCAAACCGGTAATCTCCGTCTCTACGCGGATGCGCAATACACGAGCCCTTACGCGATGTCGGTCTTCGTCGCGCTCGAGGAAAAGGCACTCCCTTACGAACTGGTGACCGTCGATCTCGGCAACCGCGCGCATTTCGCGCCGGACTATGCGGCGACGTCGCTGACGCAACGCGTGCCGACGCTCGTGCACGACGATTTCGCGCTGTCGGAATCGTCGGCGATTACCGAGTATCTCGACGAGACCTTCCCGGGCACACGGCTCTATCCGGCCGAGCCGCGCCAGCGTGCGCGGGCGCGGCAGGTGCAGGCGTGGCTGCGCAGCGACCTGATGCCGATCCGCACGGAACGGTCGACCGAAGTGCTGTTCTACGGCCCGTCGAGCGAGCCGATGTCGAGTCTCGCGCAGGCCGCCGCGCAGAAGCTGTTCGCGGTTGCCGACAAGCTGCTCGCGCCCGGTGCGGTGAACCTGTTCGGCGAGTGGAGCATTGCGGATGTCGATCTGGCGGTGATGCTGAACCGTCTGGTGCTGAATGACGATCCGGTGCCGCAGCGCCTCGCCGACTATGCGCACGCGCAGTGGGAGCGGGCGTCGGTGCAGCGCTGGGTGAAGCTGAAGCGGCCGCCGCTGTAATTCGCGATGAATGTGATCGGGCCGATCCTCATGGTGCTCCTGCTGGCGGCAGGCGTGTTCGTTGCGGTCCGGTTCTGGCACATGCTCGTCACGCGTATCGTCACCGTGATCGCGGGGCTGGGAATCGCGTGGTTGGCGGTCTACTTGATCGCCTTGTCATCGGTCCAATGTCTCGGATCGTGCGGCTGAAGTGCGGGGCGGGGCGCCGGCAAGTGTTGAAGCCGGCACCGTATCGTGACTGCGCCTAGTTCTTCGCCACAGCCTCCACCTCCGGCCCACCGGCCGCGTCATTCCTGCTCCACCCGCCCCCAAGCGACCGATACAACGCCACCGCCGCGAGCGCATGCTCCCGCTTGAGCTGATTGAGCGAATCCGAATCCCGCAGATAAACCTCCTGCGCCGACAGCACATCCAGAAAATCCGTCGCGCCACCCTTGTAGAGCTGATTCGCCAATCCAAGCGCCTTGTCCGATGCAGAGAGCGCGCTACCCAGCTTCCGCGTCGCCTCGTCGGAACTGACGAGATTCGCGCGCGCATCCTCGACTTCGCGCAACGCTTGCAGCATCGTCTGCCGTAACCCGAGTTCCGACTCGCGCATCCGGCTTTCGCTCTGCGAGATATCGGCGGTAATCCGCCCCGCGTTGAAGATCGGGCTCGTCGCACTCAACGCCGCGCTGAACAGGTTATCGGTCAACGTCGGCAACCCGAGATACGAAGCCGCCAGAATCCCGTCCGTCAGGTTCAACGAAAACTTCGGATACCGCTCGGCTTTCGCCACGCCCACTTGCGCCGCGCGCCGCTCGACCTGCGCATAAGCCGTCAGCACATCGGGCCGCCGCAACAACGCTTGCGAAGGCAGCGTTCCCGGCGCGCCAACCGGCGGCGCCGGAATCTCCCCGGCCTGCGCCAACACGAGCCGATCGACCGATTCCGGCGTGCGCCCCGAATACACGGCGATCAGATTGAGCTGATGCGAGATCTGCGCCTGGGTCGGCGGAATCCGCGCTTCGAGCGCATCGAGCTGGTTCTGCGCACGGGTAACGTCGAGTTCCGTCGACAACCCGAACGCCTGCCGCTTGCGCGTGAGTTCGAGCGCGTGCTGCCGGATCTTCGCGTTGTCCTGCAGGATCTTCAACTCCTGCTGCGCCCAGCGCAGATCGACATACGCGGATGCCGCATCGGCAGCAAGCGCGAGCCGCATCGCATCTTCCGCATGTTTCTGCCCGACGAGTTCCGCCTGCGCGGCAAGCAAATCGAGCCGTTCACCGCCGAACACATCGGGCGACCAGCTCAGCGCAAGCCCCGCGCCAGCCTGTCGCACATACCCGAGCGGCGGCGGCGTGTTCTGCCGCGCGTCGGCCGCATGCGCGGTCGCGTCGAGTTCGGGCAGCAGCACCGCACGCTTCTGCACGGTCAGCGCCTGCGCCTGTTTCACGCGTTCGGCGGCCGCCTGCAGATCGAGGTTGCCGTCGAGCACGGTGGCGATCAGCTGGTCGAGCACAGGATCGTGGAATTGTGCCCACCATGCGGCGGCGTCGATGCCCGCGCGCGGCACGTCCGTATCCCAGGCAGTGGGCGCGAGCGTCTGAACGGATTCGGGCAGCGCCGGATGCTGCGCGGGCTGCACCGCGCACCCGGCGGCGAATGCACTGACAGCCAGCGCGAGAAGTAGCTTTTTCATGATGAAGATCTCAGTGCGCGTCCGGCGGCGGCGCGTTCAACGTAATGGGTTTGGAAAACACGACGGCAAGCAGCGCGACGACGAAGCACAGCGACAGCGCGTAGTACGCATCGGCATACGTGAGCGTCAGCGCTTCGCGATAAATCAGCCGATGCAGGTTCGCGAGCCCGGCCTGCGCGGTATTCAGCGTATTGCCTGCCACCGAGCCCCAGTAGGCCGCCTGACGATCGAGCAGCGACGCGATCTGCGGTTCGCCGGCGCTCACGTGCTCGTTCAGCCGTAGATAGTGAAAATTCAGCCGGTCGTTGAGCATCGTCGCGCTCACCGCGATACCGATCGCGCCGCCGAGGTTGCGCATCAGGTTGAACAACCCGCTCGCCGATTTCAGCCGCGATTGCGGCAGCGAGCCGAGCGCCATCGTCACGATCGGCGGTACGCTGAATTGCTGACCGATGCCGCGCAGCGCCTGCGGCAGCAGCAGTTCCTTCCAGCCCCAGTCGTGCGTGATCGGCGTGTACAGGTAGCAGCCGAGGCCGAAACAGATCAGCCCGAACACCAGCAGCGCACGCATGCTGAAGTAGCGCGCCGCGAACGCATACGCACACAGCGCGAGCAACTGGAACGCACCGACCGACAGCAGCGCGATACCGATCTGCAGCGAGCTGAAAGCACGCACCTGCGCGAGAAACAGCGGCGTCAGGAACACGGTCACGAAGATCCCGATGCCGGTCACGAACGACAGCAGGCTGCCGATCCCGAAGTTGCGCACGGCGAGCGCGCGCAGGTCGACGATCGGATCTTTCGCGGTGAGCGCATGCACGAGGAACAGGAAGCCGCAGATGCCGGAAATCCACGCGCAGATGACGATCGCATCGTCGCCGAACCAGTTCTTGCGCGGGCCTTCTTCGAGCACGTATTCGAGGCAGCCGAGGAAGCCCGACATCAGCACGATGCCGAGATAGTCGCCGCGCTTGATGAGGCTGAGGTCGGGCTCGTCGATATGCACGTAGCGCGGCACGAGCGCGGCCACCGCGATGCCCGGCACGAGGTTCAGGTAGAACAGCCAGTGCCACGACCACTGGTCGGTGATCCAGCCGCCGATCACGGGGCCGATCGCCGGTGCGAGCGACGCGAGCGCGCCGATGGTCGTCGACGCGATCAGCCGCTGCTTGCCGGGGAACAGCACGAACGCGGTGGTGAACACGGTGGGGATCATCGCGGCGCCGAGCGCGCCCTGCAGCCCGCGAAACAGGATCATCGAGTTGATGTCCCACGCGAGCCCGCACAGCATGCTGGTGATCGTGAAGCCGACGGCCGATGCGACGAACAGCCAGCGCGTCGACATCACCTTGGACAGCCAGCCCGACATCGGGATCACGATGATCTCGGCGATCAGGTAGGCCGTCTGCACCCACGACAGTTCGTCCTGGCTGGCGGAAAGCCCGCCGCCGATGTCGCGCAGCGACGACGCGACGATCTGGATGTCGAGCGTCGCCATGAAGAAGCCGACGCACATCAGCGCGAACGCGAATACGCGCTGCTTTGTCGGTTGCGACGCGGGGTCGCCGGAAAACGCGGTGGTCATCGTGTGCTCCCGCTCAGTTCGCGTGATCGGTATGCACGGTCACGACCGCGGACAGGCCGGGGCGCAGCACGTGTTCGACGCCCGGCTGCGGATCGAGGTGCACGCGCACGGGCACGCGCTGGACGATCTTCGTGAAGTTGCCGGTCGCGTTCTCGGGCGGCAGCACGCTGAAGGTCGCGCCGGTCGCGGGCGCGACGCTGTCGACGCGGCCGTGCAGCCGCGTGCTCGATGCATCGAGCGCGACGTCGACGCGATCGCCCGCGCGCATCTTGCGCAACTGGTCTTCCTTGAAGTTCGCGTCGATCCACAGCCCGGAAGCCGGCACGACCGTCAGCAGCGGCACGCCGACGTTCGCGAGCATGCCGACGCGGCCCGTGCGGTTGCCGACGTAGCCGTCGACCGGCGAGCGGATCGTCGTGTATTCGACGTTGAGCGCGGCGACGCGCTGCGCGGCCAGCGCGGTATTCACGCGGGCTTGTGCATCGGCGAGCTGCGCACCGAGCACGTCGAGTTGTCGCTTCGCTGCGAGCAGCGCGGCGTCGCTGCGTTCGACGGCCGCGCCGGCTTTCGAGTAATCGGCGTCCGCGCGCTCGACGATCTGGTTCGACACGGCGTCGGATTTCACGAGTTCTCGGTAGCGCACGCGGTCCGAGGCGGCGCGCGTGAGCTCGGCCGCCGATGCGTTCTTGTCCGCCGCGTGCTGGCCGATTACCGCGAATTGCAGTTGCTGCTTCGCTTCGAGTTCGGTCACGGCGGAGCGCGCGCTGTCGACTTCGGCGCTCGCCTGTGCGAGCTTCGCGTCGTAGTCGCGCGCATCGAGCTGCACGAGCACGTCGCCGGCCTTCACGCGCTGGTTGTCGGTCACGAGAATCCTGTCGACGAAGCCGTTGACCTTCGGCGCAAGCACGGTCACGTCGCCGCCGACATACGCGTCGTCGGTGCTCTCCTGGAAACGCAGCACGAACAGCCAGTCGAGCACGGCCGCGGCCACGACGACGACGGTGACGCCTACCGCGATGCGCATCCACGGCACGCTGCGCTGCTTCGCGAGCCGCTCGGTTGTGGCTGCTTCGCGCGTGGCGGCAGCGGCTTGGGTCGTTTCCATCGTTTCACCTATGTATATGCACTAATCAAAGCGATCGACGGCATTGCGTCGATCGGGGAAGGGGCTAGCGTTCCTGCAGGTTGTGCGTGATCCGGAACAATTCGTCTCTCAGGCGGGCCGCCCGCGTCGGCCCGAAGCGCCGCTCGAACGCTTCCTGCGCGGCGAGCCAGTGCACGTGCGCGTCGGCGACCTTCGTTTCGCCGTCGGCAGTCAGCGTGAAGGTCTGGCGGCGGTACGGCGGCTCGATCATGCCCGTCACCAGCGCGGCGCCGACGAGCGGCTTGAGCGCGCGCAGCAGCGCCGTGCGCTCGATCACCAGCACACTCGACAACGTCGCCATCGTCAGGCCCGGCCGGTCGCGAAGCAGCGCGAGAATGCTGTACTGCGACGGCGTCACACCGGCCTGCGACAGATAGCGCTCGTAGAACTGCGAGATCCGGCGGGCGGCTTGCCGGACCGCAAAGCAATCGTCGTCGGTGAGGGTGATCTTGTGCATGTGCACATGTTAGGGCGCAGGGCGTCGCGAAGCGATGGGCGGGGCAGGATCAGATTGGTGTCGTGGCTGTACCAATCGCCATCAGGCGGCCGCCGGGACGATCCAGCCTTCGCGGTCGCAATAGGCGGCCGTGTAGTCGATGAACGCCTTGACCTTCGCGGGCAGCAGCACGCGGTTCGCGTACGCGAGCTTGATCTCGACGAACGCGTCGACGAGGTCGGCGTCCGCCAGCAGTTGCACGAGCGCGCCCGACGCGAGTTCGGCCTGCACGAGCGTTTTCGGGACGACGCCGATGCCGAAGTCGTGCATCACCATTTCGCGGTTGAAGACGGGGCTGTTCGACGAGATGTCGAAGCGGAACGGCACGGTCAGCAGGTCGCCGTCGACGCGAAACGACAGCGCGGGCCGGCGCAACGACGGCGACAGCGGCACGAACGGATGCTCGGCGAGATCGGCCGGCGTCTCGGGGCGTGAATGTTCGCGCAGATAGGTGGGCGTCGCGACGATCACGACCGGAATGCGCTCGACCAGTCGCACGACGGTCGATTCGCTCGTCAGCATGTACGGCACCACGATGCCGATGTCGTAGCCTTCGCCGACAAGATCGACCGGGCGCTCGGTCAGCGTGACGTCGAGGCGCACCTTCGGATGCGCGCTCTTGAAGCCGGCGATCAGCGGCACGAGCCGGTTCAGCGCGGCCGTCGTGTGCGCGACGAGGCGCAGCAGGCCCTCGGGTTCGCGCGTCTGCGTCTGCGCTTCGACTTCGAGCGCGTCGAGTTCGTCGAGCACGGCCGCGCAGCGCTCGTAGATGCGCTCGGCCGTTTCGGTCAGCGACACCTGGCGCGTGGTCCGGTGCAGCAGCCGGCTGCCGAAGCGCGCTTCCAGATCCGCGACGGCGCGCGACACGACCGGCCGCGCGAGGCCGTGCATGTCGGCGGCGCGCGTGAAGCTGCGCATCTCCACCACCGACCGGAAAATCCGCAGCTTGTCGATGTAGTCCATGTCCGTCTCCTTGATGCGATGGCCGGCCGCCGGCCTGGTTACGGCGGAGTGTACATTGACTTTATGCATATGCACATATAAATTGACGAACATGAACGACATCTCGATTGCCCAAGCGTGCAACTGCCTCGCGCTGCGTCAGGCGGCGCGCTTCGTCACGCAACTGTACGAACGCCATCTGGCCCCGGTCGGCGTCACGCCCGCGCAGTTCTCGATCATGGCGAACCTGACGCATCGGCCCGGCCTGTTGATGAGCGAACTCGCCGACACGCTCGTGATGGATCGCACGACGCTGCTGCGCGCGCTGAAGCCGTTGCAGCGCGACGGTTTCGTCGCGACGGCCGCGTCCGAGCACGATGCGCGCGCACATGCGCTGCACCTGACGAAGCTCGGCGAGCGCACGTTCGCGCAAGCAAAGATCGCGTGGCAGGCAGCGCAGGACGAATTCGAGACACAGTTCGGCAGCGAGCGCGCGAAGGCGTTGCGCGGCGAGCTGTTCAGCCTGACGGCGGAACGTTAGGCGAACTGGAGCGGAATTCGAGCCATCGATCGCTTCGGTGGCCTTTCATGGTGGAAATTGGTATTGAATCTGTCCGGATCGATGCCGATCTGGACAGTTTTTATTTCCAGTTGTAGAGTCCTCTGACGGATTTCACGGGCCGGCGCACTGCCGGATACGAGTCACGAGGAGCAACCGATGCTGCAGTTGAGTGACCGCGACGACGCGATGTTGCGCGGGGATTTCGGCGATGGCGTCGCGCGCGCGATGCGGATCGTCGCGCGTACGGCGCAGGTGATGTCCGCGCCGCACCTGATCGACATTACGTCTGCCCATATCGACGGCTGCCTTTATCACGGCCAGACGAGCCTCGACTTCGTCGAGTATTTCGTCGACACCGGCGCAAAGGTCGCGGTGCCGACCACCTTGAACGTCGGGTCGCTCGACCTGATCCATCCCGAGCTGTATCACGGCGACCGCACGATCCAGCGCGATGCGCAGCGCCTGATGGACGCGCATCTGCAACTCGGCTGCGAATCGAGCTTCACGTGCGCGCCGTATCAACTGAAGAACCGTCCCGCGAAAGGCGAGCAGATCGCATGGGCCGAATCGAATGCGATCGTGTTCGCGAACTCGGTGCTCGGCGCGCGCACCAGCCGGTATGGCGATTTTCTCGACCTGGCCGCCGCGATCACCGGGCGCGCGCCGTATGCGGGCCTGCATGTCGAAGCGAACCGCGCCGCGCGGATCGTGTTCAATGCGCCGGATTTCAGCGGCCTGGCGTCGCGCGACATTTATTTCGCCGCGCTCGGTCTGCTGATCGGCAAGATCGCGGGCGCGGTCGTGCCGGCGATCGTCGGGTTGCCGGCGGACACCACCGAAGACGAACTCAAGGCGCTCGGCGCGGCGGCCGCGTCGAGTGGCGCCGTCGCGCTGTTTCATGCGGTGGGCATCACACCCGAGGCGCCGACGCTCGACGCCGCGCTGCACGGGCAAGCGGCGCAACGCAGGGTCGACGTCGCGATGGCCGATCTCGACGAGATTCGCCGCACGCTGAACCACGGTGCGGCCGGCGACGCGCTCGTCGCGGTGGCGCTCGGCACGCCGCACTTCTCGCTGGCCGAATTCCACACGCTCGATACGCTGCTCGACGCGTTCGACGGCAAGCCGGCGTGCGATTTCTACGTGAACACGAGCCGCTTCATCCTGTGGGAACTGGAGGAAACCGGCCTCGCCGGCAAGTTCGCGGCGCGCGGCATCCAGATCGTCGTCGACACCTGCACGTACATCACGCCGGTGATGAAGCAGTTGTCGGGGCTGGTGATGACCAACTCGGGGAAATGGGCGTCGTATGCGCCCGCGAACATCGGCGTGACGGTCGCGTACGGCAGCATGCGCGAATGCGTGCGCTCGGCGTACGAAGGAAAGGTGCGATTCGATGACTGAAGCGACGGGCAAGGGATTGACGGGCGACACGCTCGTGCCGGGCAGCGCGTGCGCGCGGCCCTTCGTGCTCGACAAGCCGCTCAGCTTCTGGGGCGGTTACGACTCGGGCGCGGGCAGGATCGTCGATCGCGGGCATCCGCAGGCCGGCGCGAGCCTCGCCGGCAAGGTGATGGTGATGCCGCACGCGAAGGGCTCGAGTTCGAGCAGCAGCGTGCTCGCGGAAGCCGTGCGCAACGGCACGGGGCCGGTCGGAATCGTGCTGAAGGAGCGCGACCTGATCATCTCGATCGGCGCGATCGTGGCCGCCGAGCTGTATGCGATCGCGGTGCCGGTGGTGTGCGTGAGCGACGCCGTGTACGACGCGATCGTCGCCGCGTCGGGCGATGTGCGGATCGAGGCGGGCGAGAGCGATGGTGGCGCGCGGATCTACCTCGGTGACGCAGGCCCCGACGCCGGTTCCCCCAACCCGCCGGCTGCCTCACGGTAAGCACTCGGCGTCTGCCCGGCCCAGCGCCGGAATGCGCGCGTGAAATTCGCCGGGTCGGTGAATTGCAGCCGCTCGGCGATCGTCTTCAGGTCGAGATCCGACGCGGCGAGCAACTGCTTCGCGTCGCGAAACCGTGCTTCGTCGAGCAACTGCCGATAGCTCGCCCCGGCTTCTTCGAGCCGGCGCCGCAGCGTGCGGGTCGACACGAGCAGCGCATCGGCGAGCGTGTCCGGCCCGGGGTAATCGCCTGCAGCGCGCGCCAGCTCCGCGCGCACACGTTCGACGAGATCACCTTCCTCCTGACGCACCTGCGCATACTCGCGCTCGACCTGCACGAGTGCCTGCCGGTGCGCGACTTCATCGGCGAGCGGCAGCGGCCAGTCGAGCACGTCGCGCGCGATCCACAGCGCGTTGGCCGCGCAGCCGAATTCCACCGGCGGCAACTCGTCGCGATAGCGTGCGAAATACGCAGGCTCCGGCCACGCGAACCGCAGCTCGATCGGCGGCGACGCGCGCCCGGACCATTGCGAGATGTTCTGCGCGAGCCCCGTCAGCACGAACTCGAACATCACGTGATGCTGCAGCACGGGGCTGGCCTGCACGCCGTGCAGTCCGAGCGTCGCGCCGCGTTCGTCTTCCGCATAGGTCAGCCGGTACTGGCGATTGCGCATCCGGAAGTAGCGTTGCGTGACGGACAGCGCGTCGCGGATGTCCCGCGCGGTCAGCGTCGCATAGCCGAGAAAGCCGTGCACGGTCGGCTTCAGCAGCAGCCCGAACGCGAGCCCGATGCCAGGATCGCCGCCGATCTCGATCGCATTGAGTACGAGCCGCCCCCATTGCGACGGCGCGACGCGCGCGTCCGGTTCGGCCAGTACCGCGTCGCGCAGGCCGGTGCCGGCACGCACGGCGGCCAGGTCGACGCCGCGGGCGGCCAGCGCCTGCAGCAGCAGGCGCGTATAGGCAACCGGAATCGTCGGCCGGCGCAGCCCGAGGCGGTCCTTGGCGAGTGGCGAAGTCATGTCGTTTTGGCCGGAAATGACAAGCATTATGGCTGTTTGCCCCCTCACGCTCAAGGCGGCGCGCGCCTACGATGGCAGGCATCGCTTATGGGCTCGACCATCATGAAAACCACCTTTCCCCACCTGCTCGCGCCGCTCGACCTGGGTTTCACGACGCTGAAGAACCGCGTGCTGATGGGCTCGATGCATACGGGCCTCGAAGACAGCCGCAAGACGCTGCCGCGGCTTGCCGAATATTTTGCCGAACGCGCGCGCGGCGGTGTCGGCCTGATCGTCACGGGCGGCTTCGCGCCGAACGTGGCCGGCTGGACCAAGCCGTTCGGCGGCACGCTGATGACGTCGGCCGCCGCGCGGCGGCATCGCGAGATCACCGACGCCGTGCATGCGGAAGACGGCAAGATCGCGCTGCAGATCCTGCATACGGGCCGCTACGGGTACCACCCGTTCGCGGTCGCGCCGTCGAAGATCAAGTCGCCGATCTCGCCGTTCGCGCCGCATGAGTTGAGCGCGCGCGGCGTCGAGCGGCAGATTCGCGCGTTCGTGCGGTGCGCGAAGCTCGCGCGCGAAGCCGGTTACGACGGCGTCGAGATCATGGGCTCCGAGGGCTACCTGATCAACCAGTTCATCTCGATGCATACGAACAAGCGCACCGACCAGTGGGGCGGATCGTACGAGAACCGCATCCGCCTGCCGATCGAGATCATCGAGCGCACGCGCGAAGCGGTCGGCCGCGATTTCATCCTGATCTACCGGCTGTCGATGCTCGACCTGATTCCCGACGGTAGTGACTGGAGCGAAACCGTGCAGCTCGCGAAAGCCGTCGAGCGCGCGGGTGCGACGATCATCAACACGGGGATCGGCTGGCACGAGGCGCGTGTGCCGACGATCGCGACATCGGTGCCGCGCGGCGCGTTCGCGTGGGTGACGAAGAAGATGAAGGGCGAGGTCGGCATTCCGCTCGTGACGACCAACCGGATCAACCGGCCGGAAGTGGCCGAGCAGATCCTCGCGGACGGCTGCGCGGACATGGTGTCGATGGCGCGCCCGCTGCTCGCCGATGCCGAATTCGTCGTCAAGGCCGCGCAAGGCCGCGCCGATGAAATCAACACCTGTATCGGCTGCAACCAGGCGTGTCTCGATCACGCGTTCAAGAACAAGGTCGCGTCGTGCCTGCTGAATCCGCGCGCGTGCCACGAGACGGAGCTGAAATACACGCCCGCGCAGCAGCCGAAGCGTATCGCGGTGGTCGGTGCGGGGCCGGCCGGGCTCGCCTGCTCGACCGTGCTCGCGCAGCGCGGCCACCACGTCGACCTGTTCGACGGTGCGTCGGAGATCGGCGGCCAGTTCAACATGGCCAAGCAGGTGCCGGGCAAGGAAGAGTTTCAAGAAGCGCTGAGCTACTTCGGCCGCCAGGTCGAGCTGACCGGCGTGAACCTGCACCTGAACCGCCGCGTCGATGCGAGCGACCTGATCGCGGGCGGCTACGACGAGATCGTGCTCGCAACGGGCGTCGCGCCGCGCGACCCGAAGATTCCGGGGCAGGACGGGCCGAACGTGCTCAGCTATATCGACGTGCTTGCGGGCAAGCGGCCGGTCGGCCGGCGCGTCGCGGTGGTCGGCGCGGGCGGGATCGGCTTCGATGTCGCCGAATATCTGGTGCAGGACGGCGAATCGCCGGCGCTCGATCTCGAAGAGTGGAAGGCCGAGTGGGGCGTGACCGACCCGGCCGCGACGCGCGGCGGCGTGACGCGTGCACAGGTGTCGGCCCCGGCGCGCGAGGTGACGCTGCTGCAGCGCAAGGCTGCACCGCTCGGCAAGGGGCTCGGCAAGACGACCGGCTGGATTCACCGCGCGACGCTGAAGATGAAGCAGGTGAAGATGATCGGCGGCGTGAACTACGAGCTGATCGACGCGCGCGGGCTGCACGTGTCGTACGGCGAGCAGCGCACCGATCACGAGCTGATCGAAGCCGACACGATCGTGCTCTGCACGGGGCAGGAACCGCAGCGCGCGCTGCTCGCGCCGCTGCAGGCGGCCGGGCGTTCGGTGCACCTGATCGGCGGTGCCGAACTGGCCGCCGAACTCGACGCGAAGCGCGCGATCGATCAGGGCGCGCGCCTCGCGGCGCGGCTGTAGCGGTACGGCGCGCGAGGCGCCGCCGTCACTCCATCTCGACGCGTTGCGTCTCGCGCTCTTCCGCTTCCAGCATCGCCTTGACGATCAGATAGACGGCGGGCAAATCGTCGTCGTCGCGCTTCCAGTCGACGGATTCCTCGACGTCCGCGGCGACCATCCGGCTGTCGCGCAGCCGGATGAAGGCGTCGACGACCATCGGATCGTTGCGGTTCAGGAAGCCGGAGTTCGAGAACGCCAGCTCCTCGACATTCAGCAGCGCCTGCCAGCTCATCGTGCGGACGGCGGCCGGATGGCTGCGGCGCCGCAAGCCGAGCGCCCGCTGCGCGGGGCCGCCGACGACACGCTGAAGATCGACGACCGCCTGCCGCGCGGCGCGCTCGAAGTGGACGGGGTTGAAGCCGGGTTGCTCGGGATCGAATGCGGATGACTGGAACATGGTCGCCTCACTAAAGACCGTCTCGGGGACGGAATTCGGGTCAAATGACGCAGAAACACTGTAAATATATACAGTGATTGGCGCACTTTCAAGCCCCCGATGACAGCAGATGGCAGCCGTCCGGCAACCGGGCCGTTTCAGACCGCTGCTGCGATGGTCTCCCGCAGCCACCGATGCGCCGGATCGCGATGCACGCGTTCATGCCACAGCATCGACATTTCATAGCCGGGCACCTCGACCGGTGCGTCCACCACGCGCAGCGCGGGCACGTCGCGCACCAGCCGCTCGGGCAGCATCGCGACGAGATCGGTGCTCGCGACAGCCGACATCACGAACAGGAAATGCGGCACCGACAGCACGACGCGCCGCGCCGCGCCGACTTTCGCGAGCGCTTCGTCCGTCACGCCGAAGAAGCCGCCGCCGTCGGGCGACACGATCACGTGTTCGAGCGTGCCGAACTGCGCGAGCGTCGGGCGCCGCTTCAGCTTCGGATGTCCGGCGCGGCCGATGAGCACGTAACGTTCGACGAACAGCGGCAGGCGCCGCATGCCCGCTGGCGACCCTTCCGTCGTGTGGAACGCCAGGTCGATGCCGTTCCGTTCGGCATCCTGCTCGATGCGCGGCGGCACGAGCTCGACGACGGCCAGCCGCGTGCCGGGCGCGGCCGAGCGCAGCATGTGCAGCGCGGGCAGCACGATCGTCGATTCGCCGTAGTCGGTCGCGGCCACGCGCCACGTGTTCGTCGCGGTCGCCGGATCGAACGGGGTGGCCGGAACCACCGCGCGTTCGACGGCTTCCAGCGCGTCCCGCAACGGCTCGCGCAGCGCTTCCGCACGCGCGGTCGGCCGCATTCCGCGCGGCCCCGGCAGCAGCAGCGGATCGCCGAACACGTCGCGCAGTTTCTGCAACTGCACGCTGACCGACGGCTGCGACATGTTCAGCTTCTCGGCCGCGCGCGTGACGTTGTGCTCGGCGAGCAGCACGTCCAGCGTGACGAGCAGGTTCAGGTCGAGTCGTCTGAGATTGTTCATGGCTATACCTGGAATATCAGGAATTCATTTCAAATATACCTTCGGCGGCGGCATCCTGCAGTCATTCAATCAACGGAGTGACGAACATGAATGTGCTGATCGTTTATGCCCATCCCGAACCGCGTTCGCTGAACGGCGCGCTGCGCGACTTTGCCGTCGAGCATCTCGAAGCGGCGGGCCACAGCGTGCAGGTGACGGACCTGTATGCGATGAACTGGAAGGCGGCGTTCGACGCGAACGACGTGACCGGTCGCGCGCCCGACGCGCGATTCGATCCGTCGCTGGACTCGAAGCATGCGTTCGCAACGGGCACGCAAAGCGAAGACATCGCGCGCGAGCAGGACAAGCTGAAGTGGGCCGATGCGGTGATCCTGCAGTTTCCGCTGTGGTGGTTCTCGATGCCGGCGATCATGAAGGGCTGGGTCGAGCGGGTGTATGCGTACGGGTTTGCGTATGGCGTCGGCGAGCATTCCGATACGCACTGGGGCGATCGCTACGGTGAAGGCTCGTTTGCCGGCAAGCGGGCGATGGTGATCGTCACGACGGGCGGGTGGGAATCGCACTACAGCCCGCGCGGCATCAACGGGCCGATCGACGACATACTGTTCCCGATCCAGCACGGCGTGCTGTATTACCCGGGGTTCGACGTGCTGCCGCCGTTCGTGATCTACCGCACGGGCAAGATGAACGACGCGCGCTTCGAGGAAACGCGTGCGGCGCTTGGCCGGCGTCTCGACGATCTGTGGACCGAGCAGCCGATTCCGTTCCGTCGGCAGAACGCAGGTGATTACACGATCCCGGCGCTGACGCTGAAGGACGGGATCGCGCCGGGGAAGGTCGGGTTTGCGGCGCATCTGGCGCATGAGTATTGATCGCGGGTCGCGCGGGCATGTCGACACGTGCGGCCGAATCAAGTAGTTTCCGGAGATCGACGCGATTCGTCTGCACAATGGGCCGGCACGGCCTGTACGGCGAATCGGTCTCGACGGAGAACAACAATCATGCCTTTCGAACCAACGGGCCAAACGGAGCCGGCCGAACACGACGATCGCGCCAGCCTGCTGATGGCACTCGAAGCAGGCGGCTATCTCACCGAGGAACACGCGGGGCGCGTCACGCAGCGTCTGAAGGACGCCCCGGCCGAGCTTCCCGATACCGATTCCGCCCGCACACTGCTCGACTGGCTGATCGCCGAGGGCTACACGACGTCGGACGCCGAGGCGAAAGCGACGCAGGCGCTGCTGGACGGCCACGCCATGGACGTCCGCGCGAAACTCATCCTGATGCAGATGCTGGAGGAGATCGATCCGCCCCGGTTCGAGCAGCGCCTGAACGAAACGGTCGCATCGATCCAGCGCGAGCAAAAGAAGAAGCAGATGCTGATCGGCTTCGGCGGCCTGGCTGCCGCGCTGGCCGTTGGCGCTTACCTGTTGTGGCCCGCATCGGCGCCCGCGTGCAGTGCGTCAAGCACGGTCAAGACGCTGAATTCGCTGATGTTCGACGCGCGCATGGACATGATGCGCAAGAACCCGATGCAGATGCTCGACAAGGGCAGCACGCCTTTTCCGCGCATCAGCAACCACCGCGAAGTCGGCTATGACGAAACCAACCAGGCGCGCGGCTGCCTGGCGGACCTGACTGTCGCCGACGAGCACACGACGCTCGGCTATGTGGTCCGGCACGACGACAAGGACAAGAGCGATTTCGTCGTGCAGACGTTCCCGGCGGAATACGTGACGGCCCGCTATAGCGCGCAGGGCCTCAATCCGAAGCTCGGCGCGCCGCTCGGGCGCGACGTCATCAGCACGGCGTTCATGACGGGCGTCGCGCAACTCGACAAGAGCGTATCGGAGCGCTCGCCGAGCTACGGCAAGCCGATGCCCGGCAGCGACGAACCGACGACACTGACGAGCAGCGTGCTGGGCGTTATACCGTCCGCCGATTGCAAGCAGATCGACGGCGACCATGTGTCGTGTCCGTTGCTGATCGATTATCGCGACCGGTTGCTCGGCGCGATCGGCGCGCCGTCGATGCTGCAGTTGAAGGGGGATTTCACGTTCGTCAAGGACGGCACCGGCTGGAAGACTGCCGACGATTTCGACAAGACGTTGATGCAGGCGATCGTCGCGCGACGTATCGCCAAGGTGTATGGCGACGAAGTCGCCGACAAGATGGATGCGCAGAAGTAAGCCGCGCAGCGGCATGATCCGCCGCCGCGGATGACGAAGTGAAACGGGCGGCCTGCGATGCAATCGCTGGCCGCCCGTTTCGTCAGTGCTCGACCGCGAGCTTACCGGTCGTCGTCCCGCACCGACGACGGATGCCGGCACAGCGCCCGCACTTCCATCTCCATGTACGGGAACAGCGGCAACTGGCTCAGCAGGTCATGCAGTTGCTGCACGCTTTCGACGTCGAAGATGCTGACGTTCGCATACTGCCCGGCGATCCGCCACAGATGACGCCAGACGCCTTCGTTCATCAGCCGCTGGCACATCGCCTTTTCTTCCGCCTTCAGCGTTGCCGCCTTGACCGGATCCATGTCCGCCGGCAGGCGAACGGTCATTTCCACATGAAACAGCATCCTGCACTCCTTGAGTTGTCGATTCGTCGAACGGGAAGGGCGCTCAGGCCTGTGCGCGTGCCCGGTCGACTTCGCTGCCCGGTACGTCCTGCTTTTCCTTGAGCAGCGAGAAGTCGAAGTCGATCAGCGCGAACTGCCCGTCGACGCCATACGGCTTGCCTTCCGCGCCTTCCGCCTGCTTGACCGGCGGGATCAGTCCGTCGCGCGTCGCGAACGCGAAGTCGTCCCACAGATGCGGATCGCCGTCGATGTTGATCTGCGTCGTCAGCTTACGATAACCGTCGGCCGAAACGAAGAAGTGAATATGCGCCGGACGATGGCCGTGGCGGCCGAGCTGGTCGAGCAGTTGCTCGGTCTTGCTGCCCGGCGGCACGCTGTAGCCCACCGGCAGCACGCTGCGGAAGCTGTAGCGGCCGTCGGCATCGGTGCGGATCGAGCGGCGCAGGTTGAACGCGGGCTGCGACTGGTCGAAGTACGAATAGTTGCCCAGATGGTTCGCGTGCCACACCTCGACCAGCGCGTTCGCGAGCGGCGCGCCGTCGTGGCCGAGCACCTGGCCGCGCATGATCAGCGTCTGGCCGGGATCGGTGCCGTCGTCGAGACGCGCATGGCCGACCGATTCCGGCGCACCGGCGACATACAGTGGGCCTTCGATCGTGCGCGGCGTGCCGCCCTGGATGCCGGCCCGTTCCTCGGCTTCGTCCATCCGCACGTCGAGGAAGCGCTCGAGGCCGAGGCCCGCGGCGATCAGCCCGAATTCGCGGCCGGCTTCGTTCAGGTAGTTCAGTGCCGTCCAGAACTCGCTCGGCTGCACGTCGAAATCCTCGATCGTGTAGCAGATGTCCTTCACGATCCGGTTGACGATCGCGCGCACGCGCGGATTGCCCGGCTTCTCGGCGGCGTCGTCGAAGGTCTTCAGCAGTGCGTCGATGGCTTGCTTGTTCATCTGTGTCTCCGGTTTCGGTAGTCGTGTGGGGATCAGCGGGCGTCGCGTCGCATCCGTTCGATGCGGGCCCAGTCGAAGGTGATGCCGAGGCCGGGCGTCGCCGGCAGATGCAGCTTGAAATCCTGGTAGCGCAGCGGCTCGACGAGGATTTCCTCGGTGAGCAGCAGCGGGCCGAACAGCTCGGTGCCCCATTTCAGCGAGTCGAACGTGCTGAACAGTTGCGCGGACGCCATCGTGCCGGCCGCGCCCTCGAGCATGGTGCCGCCGTACAGTTCGATGCCGGCCGCCGCCGCGATCGATGCGACGCTCGCCGCGCCCTGCAGGCCGCCCGATTGCGCGATCTTCACCGCGAACACGTCGGCCGCGCGATCCTGCGCGAGCGCGAACGCATCGACGGGGCCGTGCAGCGCCTCGTCGGCCATGATCGGCACCTGCGCGAGCTGCGTGAGGCGTTTCAGCCCCGCGCGGTTGGTCGCGGCGATCGGCTGCTCGACGAGGCTCACGCCGGCTTCGGCGAGCCGCGCGCCGGCCCAGATTGCGTCGGTTTCGCTCCATGCCTGGTTCACGTCGACCCGCACGTCGCCGCGCTCGCCGAGCGCGCGCTTGATCGCGACCACGTGCGCGACGTCGTCCGCGACGGCGTTCGAGCCGATCTTCAGCTTGAACGCACGGTGGCGGCGCGCGTCGAGCATCGCTTCGGCTTCCGCGATGTCGCGCTGCGTGTCACCGCTCGCGAGCGTCCAGGCGACATCCACCGCATCGGTGCGGCGGCCGCCGAACAGCTCGGACAGCGGTACGCCGAGACGTTGCGCCTGTGCGTCGAACAGCGCGGTCTCGATCGCGCACTTCGCGAAGCGGTTGCCCTGGAACAGCTTGCGGGCGCGCGCCATCGCGGCGCCCGGGCGTGTCGCGTCCATGCCCTGCAGCAGCGGCGCGAAGTAGGTGTCGATGTTGACCTTGATGCTTTCGGGGCTTTCCTCGCCGTACGCGAGGCCGCCGATGGTCGTCGCCTCGCCGACGCCTTCGATACCGTCCGTGCATCGAATACGGACCAGTACGAGGGTCTGGCAATTCATCGTCGCGACCGACAGTTTGTGGGGCCTGATCGTCGGCACGTCGACGAGCAGCGTCTCGATGCGTTCGATGGTGGCGGCAGTTGCTATCATGCGATTCCTCCTGTTGGTGCACATGGTAGGAATTCCCGCCCCGCGTCGTCCAACACTCTTTCCGACTACTTCCATACCTTTGAGGCATGAAATGGAATTGCGTCAGCTCCGCTACTTCATCGCCGTCGCCGAGGAAATGAACATCACGCGGGCCGCGGAGCGCTTGCACATGACGCAGCCGCCGCTGAGCCGCCAGCTCCAGGCGATCGAGGACGAGATCGGGCTGCCGCTGTTCGAGCGCGGTGCGCGGCCGCTGAAACTGACGGATGCGGGGCGGGTGTTCTACGCGCAGGCGAAGCGCCTCGTCGACCAGGCCGACGAGCTCGGTCCGCTGACGCGGCGGCTCGCGCAGCTGTCGGAGCGGATCGTGATCGGCTTCGTGCCGTCGACGCTGTATGGCGCGCTGCCGGACGTGATCCGCGCGTTTCGCGAGGCGCAGCCGGAAGTGGAACTGTCGCTGATCGAAATGTTCACGCTGGAGCAGCTCGGCGCGCTGAAGGGTGGGCGGATCGACGTGGGCTTCGGCCGGCTGCGCTTCGACGACGACCAACTCGTGCGCGAGGCGCTGATCGAGGAAAAGCTGATCGCGGCGCTGCCGGTCGGGCATCCGCTCGCCGATCCGGCACGGCTTCTGACGCTCGCGGATATCGCGAACGAGACGCTGATCGTCTATCCGAGCACGCCGCGGCCGAGCTTCGCCGATCAGCAGCTGTCCGCGCTGCGCGACGGCGCGCTGGTGCCGGCGGCCGTGCACGAGGTGCGCGAACTGCAGACGGCGCTCGGGCTCGTGGCCGCGCAGGTCGGTGTGTCGCTGGTGCCGGAGAGCGTGGAGGGCGTGCGCGTAAAAGGCGTGGTCTATCGGCGGTTGCCGGAGCCGGCCGCGACTTCGCCGATCATCATGAGCCGCCGGTTGCACGGTGAAAGTGCGGCGACTGCCGCGTTCTGCGCGATTGCGCGGGAGATGATCGGGGCGTCGGCCTGATGGGTGTCGCCGCTCTCAAATATCGCAACTAACGGTCTGTTTCGGCAGGCGCCAGTCAATGCGGAGGAGGTGTCGCAATGTCCCGCACGGCGATGCAAGCCGCGCGCCGGTCGTACAGGTTGCGGGCCGCAGGTTGCGCCAGCGAATGCGTCGCTATCGCTTCGCGTCGAGCGTTTCCGACGGCGATTCCCCGAACTTTTCCCGATACGCGATCGCGAATCGCCCGAGGTGGGTAAACCCGCAATCGAGCGCGACATCGGCAATCCGCCGGTCGGACATCGCGCCGCGCAACAGTTCACGCGCATGGTCGAGCCGCGTCGCGCGCAGGTATTGCATCGGGCTCATTCCACGGAACTGCAGGAACGCGTCGCGCAGCGTCCGCTCCGGCACGTTGGCGGCCTGGACGATATCGGCGAGCTGCAGCGGCTGAGCGTAGTGCGCGTTCACGAACTCCTGCGCGCGCCGCACGAAGCCCGGCGCCGGGTCGCGATGTGACGCGTGCAATACCGAGGGCGGGTGGCCCTCGATCAGCAGGTCGATCAGCAGGTGCTCGAGCTGCGACGCGACGCGCGGGTTCGCGTTCGCGCGTTCGAGCAGTTCGGGCGAGCGCGCAACGAGCATCAATTGCTGGCGCCACGCGGCGAGTGCGGCGTCGCTGACGTGCAGCACAGGATCGAGCGTCGCGCGCGGGTCGCCCGTGAGCGAGCCGACCGTTGCCGCGTCGATGCGCAGCACGAACTGCTCGCAATCGGCGGACAGCACTGCGTCGAAGGGTTCCCCGGGCGCGCACAGCACGCCGGTCTGGCCGTCGACGCCGAGCTGCCGCCCCATCGCGCGCACCTCGGCGTGGCCGGACAGGCAGAACATCAGCAGGTAGTAGCCATCGACCGCGTCGACCTGCACGCGCATCGCGTCGCCGAATGCGATCGTGCCGATCCCGAGCCCGCCGAGCCTGACGAAATCCATGTGCGACGCACCATGCGTGCGGCCGTTCGGCAGCAGCGCATGCGGCTGCATCACGCGCGAGATCCGCTCGCGCGTCTCGTCGAGATCGCGGGATTCGAACAGCCGGTGCGCGCGTAGCGCGAGCGGCTCGAACGACGTTGGGGACATGGGCCTCAGCCTTTGTATGGGCGACGCGCGCTTCGATCCGATGAATGGGTCGCGATCGTGCGCAGGGTCGTGTGTGCCGCCATGCTAGCGCAGAAATCCGCCGAAAGTGGATATTGCGCCGCCGCAATCGCACTTTCCGGATAGACGGCGAATATTAGCCTTTCAAAAATGGACTCCATCTTGTCAATGAAACGGAACCACAAGGAGTCCGACATGGAGCAGACAGAATCGCCCGTCGTGTTCGCCCCGCGCGACGACGCGTCCGCCGTGAGCTTTCCGCACGACGACGGCTCGCGCGTGCCGTACAAGGTGTTCAGTTCGCAGGCCGTCTACGAACGCGAACAGGAACGCATCTTCCGCGGCCCGACGTGGAACTTCGTCGCGCTGGAAGCGGAAATCCCGAACGCCGGCGACTTCAAGAGCACGTTCGTCGGCGATACGCCGGTGGTCGTCACGCGCACCGAGGACGGCACGCTTTCCGCGTGGGTGAACCGTTGCGCGCACCGCGGCGCGCAGGTGTGCCGCAAGTCGCGCGGCAACGCGAGCTCGCACACGTGCGTGTATCACCAGTGGAGCTTCGACAACTCGGGCAACCTGCTCGGCGTGCCGTTCCGGCGCGGCCAGAAGGGGATGTCCGGGATGCCGGCCGACTTCGACCCGAAGCAGCACGGGCTGCGCAAGCTGCGCGTCGACAGCTATCGCGGGCTCGTGTTCGCCACCTTCAGCGACGACGTGATGCCGTTGCCCGACTATCTCGGCGAGCAGATGCGCCCGTGGATCGACCGGATCTTCCACAAGCCGATCGAGTATCTCGGCTGCACGCGCCAGTATTCGAAGTCGAACTGGAAGCTGTACATGGAGAACGTGAAGGACCCGTATCACGCGAGCATGCTGCACCTGTTCCATACGACCTTCAACATCTTCCGCGTCGGGATGAAGGCGCGCTCGATTCCGGATGCGAATCACGGGCTGCACAGCATCATCACGGTGACGAAGACGGGCGACGATACGTCGGCCGCGTACAAGCAGCAGAACATTCGCTCGTTCGACGAAGGCTTTCATCTGGAGGACGAATCGATTCTCGATCTCGTGTCGGAATACGACGAGGACTGCACGAACCATATCCAGCCGATCTTCCCGCAGCTCGTGATCCAGCAGATCCACAACACGCTGGTCGCACGCCAGATCCTGCCGAAAGGCCCCGACAACTTCGAACTGATCTTCCATTTCTTCGGTTACGCGGACGATACGCCCGAGCTGCGCGCGCTGCGCATCAAGCAGGCGAACCTCGTCGGGCCGGCCGGCTATATCTCGATGGAGGACACCGAGGCGACCGAACTCGTGCAGCGCGGCACGGTGCGAGACGGCGACGCGACGTCGGTGATCGAGATGTCGCGCGGCAATCCGGACCAGCAGGACACGGTGATCACTGAAAGCCTGATCCGCAAGTTCTGGGTCGGCTACCAGAAGCTGATGGGCTATTGAGGCGGGAGCGCGAAATGACGGAAGACATGAAGACGTGGTTCGAGATTTACATGCTCCAGAACCGCTATATCGGGCACCTCGACAACAACCGGCTCGAAGCATGGCCGACGATGTTTACCGAGGACTGCACGTACGAAATCGTGCCGAAGGAGAACGCCGACCTCGGGCTGCCGGTCGGGATCGTCCACTGCACGAACCAGCGCATGCTGCGCGACCGCGTGGTGTCGCTGCGGCACGCGAACATCTATGAAGAGCACACGTACCGGCACATGACGTCGGGCCTGACGATCGTCGCCGAACGCGACGGCGAGATCGACACCGAGAGCAACTACGTCGTCGTGCAGACGCGCAGCAACGGCGAGTCGAACGTGTACCAGGCCGGCAAGTACTACGACACGGTCGTGCGCACGCCCGACGGGTTGCGCTACAAGACCAAGCGCGTGATCTACGACACGTCGCGCGTGCAGACGCTGCTCGCGACGCCGATCTGACGAAGCAAGGAACCGACATGACCGAAGCAACGCTGGCCGAGTGGCATCCGCTCGGCGCTTTCGACGAATTCTCCGAAGACGAACCGGCGGCGCGCGTCGCCGGCCAGAAACCGATCGCCGTGTTCCGGATCGGCGACGAACTGTTCGCGATGCACGACCTCTGCACGCACGGCCATGCGCGGCTGTCCGAAGGCTATGTGGAGGACGGCTGCGTCGAATGCCCGCTGCACCAGGGGCTGATCGACATTCGCACCGGCGCGCCGAAATGCGCGCCGATCACGGAGCCGGTGCGGACTTATCCGATCCGGATCGTCGACGGGCAGGTGGAAGTCAATGTCGGCTGATCCGTTCGTGATCGTCGGCGCCGGCCACGCGGCGCGGCGCACGGCCGAAGCGCTGCGCGAACGCGATGCGGCGGCGCGCATCGTGATGATCGGCGCGGAGCGCGAGCTGCCGTATGACCGGCCCGCGCTGTCGAAGGATGCGCTACTGACGGACGGCGGCGAGCAGCGCGCGTTCGTGCGCGATGCGGCGTGGTACGACGCGCAGCGCATCGAGTTGCGGCTCGGCACGCGCGTCGATGCGATCGAGCGTGCGGCGCAGCGCGTGCGGCTCGACGACGGCGCGACGTTACCCTACGCACGGCTCGTGCTCGCGACGGGTTCGCGCGTACGTACGTTCGGCGGGGCGGTCGACGAAGGCGTCACGCCGCACTACGTCCGCACGGTCGACGATGCACGTGCGTTGCGTGCGCGGCTTGCGCCGGGACGTCGCGTGGCGGTGCTCGGCGGCGGTTTCATCGGGCTCGAGGTGGCGGCTGCCGCGCGCCAGCTCGGCTGCGACGTGACGGTGATCGATCCGGCGCCGCGCGTGTTGCAGCGTGCGTTGCCGGAAGTCGTCGGTTCGTATGCACGCCAGCTGCACGATGGGCGCGGTGTGGTGTTCCAGATGGCGACGCTGCCGCGCGCGATCCGTCGCGCACCGGGCGGCGGCGCGATCGTCGAGACTGATCGCGGCGATGTGCCGGCCGATATCGTCGTGGTCGGCATCGGCGTGGTGCCCAACGTCGAGCTGGCACAGGCGGCCGGGCTCGACGTCGACAACGGGATACGCGTCGACGCGGGTTGCCGCACGACCGACGCCGCGATTTTCGCGACGGGCGAGGTGACGATGCACTTCAACCCGCTGCTCGGGCGCCACGTGCGGATCGAATCGTGGCAGGTCGCCGAAAACCAGCCGGCCGTCGCGGCCGCGAACCTGCTCGGCGCGGACGAAACCTATGCCGAGCTGCCGTGGCTGTGGTCCGATCAGTACGACTGCAACCTGCAGATGCTCGGGCTGTTCGGCGGCGAACGCACGATCGTCGTGCGCGGCGATCCGGCGAGCGGGCCGTTCACGGTGTTCGGGCTGGGCGACGACGGCAGGATCGTGGCGGTGGCCGCGGCGAACCTGGGCCGTGACATCGGCGCATCGCGCCGTCTGATCGCGGCAGGGGCCGTGCCCGATCCGGCGAAGCTGGCCGATCCGGCGGTGAACCTGAAGTCTTTTCTGTAACGGCGAGAGCGACCTGCGGCCGATCGTCCGGCCGCAGGTCGCTCGCTTGCGTTACGCGGCGTTGCCGTACCCCTGGAATACGCTCAGGTCCGGATAGGCGTGGCGGATCTTCTGCCATTCGTTCGCGTCGTAGAACTCGCATGCGCCGGCCGTGAAGCGCTTCGCGACTTCGACCGAAAAGCGCACGGCCTCGGCGAGATCGACTTCGTGGCTCGCGCTCGAATCGCTGCCGCCGACGACCGCGCGTGCGGTGATCGCGACGCCGACGACCGGCTTGTCGGTGCCGACGTGCGGCTGCATGATGCTGTTGAAGTGCGACAGCCCGTTGTCGTACGGCGTGATGTCTTGCAACGAGATCGGGAACGTGACGGCCGGCATGCCGGTCGTCGATTCCATGATCGATACGAGGTCGGGCGCCATCCGCAGGATGTAGCCCTGCATCGCGGTCGGCGACAGCGCGAAGCCGCGCTGTTTGACGATCCGGTTGCCCTTCGACGCGTCGAGCGACAGGATCGCATCCATGTCGGGCGTCACTTCGTAACAGTTCATCGTTGCAGACGAAACGGGCATGCCCATGAACGGCACGCCGTTGTTCTCGCTCATCGACACGTCGGTCGACAGGTGCGTCGTGACGATCACGTCGCCGGGCAGCACGTCGCCGTTAGCCTTCATCTGCGCGAGCTTCAGCGCGGCCGCGAGCGAGCCGATCGGGCCGTCCGCGTCCGACACCATCCCGAACTTCGCGGGCCGCGCGCCGATCGCGCCGTTGCGGCCGACGATGCCGAGCGAGCGCGCGTTGCCGCCGGCCGTCTTGCCGCGCGAGCCGGGGATCACGATCGTGATGAAGTCGGTCGTCTTCGCCGTGTCTTCCGGCGGCTCGTTGTTGACCGTGGTGACCTCGACCGTCACGCCGTGTGCCGCATACGGCGCGAACAGCGCGGCGATGTGCTGCCCGTCGACGGTCGCGCCGTCGAGCGCGTCGAAAATGACGAGGGTCTGCTTCAGTGCCATCGAATGCCTCTTGATTCAGGTTGCCGATGCGGCGGTTGTGCGCCGCGCCGCGGGCCGCATCGGTCGAATGCGCGGTGGATCAGAAGAAGTGCCGCAGGCCGAGCAGCACGGACAGCTGCTCGTTGCGGCCGTTGAGTGCGGAGCCTTTCGCGGCTGCCGCGTTGGTCGTCGTGTTGCCGAACAGGCCCGACCAGCCGCCGCGCGTCCATTCGTACGACGTCGCGACATAGACGTCGGTGCGCTTGCTGAGGCTGTAGTCGGCGACGCCGTACACGGTGCTGCGCGCGCCGTTGAATCCGTCGGCGAGCGTGCGGTTGTGCATCCCCGCGACGACGAAGTTCCACACCGGCGTCGCACGCCAGTTCGCGCCGACCGTGAAGAAGTCGTCACGGCGATGTGAGTCGAACACCGAGTTGATCGTGACGGCGGCGGTCGGCGAGCCGGACGCCATGCTCGTGATCGACGCGGTGTCGGTGCCGCCGTTCGACGAATCGAAGCCCGCGTCGCGATCGCTGTGCAGGTAGTTCGCGAACACGTTCACGCTGCCGATCGCGGCTTTTGCACCGGCGAGGTAGATCCGCGCGCGGCGGCTTTGCGTGTCGCGCGTTTGCTGCGCATCGCCGATCAGTGTGACCGGACCCGATTCGTACTTGACACCGAGCGACATCGACGAACGCGCGCGCGTATCGCCTGCGATCCCGCCGAACGCGTACTCGGCGATCACCTGCATCGGCCCGTAGGTGCCGGTATAGCTGACCGCGTTGTCGTAGCGCTGGCCGACCAGGTAGACCTGCCATGAATTGGTCGGCGCGGCGCCGACGCCGAGCGGGTCGACGTAGTACAGCATCGTGTTGCCGGTCGTGTATTGCCGGCCGAGCGCGAGCTCGCCCCAGCGTTCGTGACCGAGTTTCACGAATGCCTGCCGGCCGAACAGCTGGCCCTGCTGGTCGAGCTTGCCGTTGTTCGCGAGAAAGCCGTTTTCCAGCGTGAAGCCGGCTTTCCAGCCGTTGCCGAGCGCCTCGTTGCCTTTCAGCCCGAAGCGGCTGCCGGACAGAAAGCCCTCGTTGCCCTGCTGCAGGCCGATCGTGCGATCGCCGGACGGGTTGGTGTGCGTCTGATAACCGATCGCGACGTCGATGACGCCGTACAGCGTCACGGTGGACTGGGCATGCGCGATACCCGTCGCGCCGGCCAACAGCGCAAGTCCGGCAAGCTGCTTCTTCATGACAAGGTCTCCTAACCGATATGGAAATGTTTTTTTAAAAGACGTATCTGGCGCTTATTGCCGGAACGCGGGCCATTGGTCGACGTCGGACGGGCCGGTGATCGACGCGAGCGGGAACGTCGCGTTTTCCGCGAGCGTGCGCACGTCGGTCTTGCTCGCGAAATGCAGCGCGCCGCGCTCGCCGAGTACGGTGCCGGTCGTGCCGTCGGACAGCAGCGCCGAGCCCTCGGGCAGTGCGAACACCTGTTCCGGCGCGTTGATGTCGAGGAACTCGCCGAGACGTTCCTCGCGGCTCTCGCCGTTGTGCCCGGCCGGCTTGCCGCTGATGAAGTGCGGGTTGATCTGGAACGGCACGAGGCCGAGCGCGCGCAGCGTCGGCGGCTGCACGATCGGCATGTCGTTGGTCGTGCGGACCGTCGGGCACGCGACGTTGCTGCCCGCACTCCAGCCGACGTACGGCACGCCTGCGTGCACGCGTGCGCGGATCGCATCGACGATGTTTGCGTCGTACATGCGCTTGAGCAGCGCGAACGTGTTGCCGCCGCCGACCGCGATCGCGTCGGCATTCTCGATCGTCTTGCGCGGGTCGCTGCTGTGATGCAGCGATTCGAGCGCATAGCCGAGCTTGTCGAACACCGGCTTCACGATTCCTTCGTAGGTGTCGAAGCTGAACGACACGCCCGCATACGGCACGAAGACGATCTTGCGCGCTTCATGGCGGAACAGCGCGTGGATCTGTTCGGTCGCGTGTTCGAGATAGCCGAGCGCGTCCTTGCGGGAGCTGCTCATCAGCAGAAAGCGTTGGTTCATGGTGGCTCCTGTATCGGTAGTCAGGTAGGGGTCAGCGAGCCGCCGCGCGGATCAGCGCGGCGACGCGGTCGATTTCTTCGCGGGTATTGAAATAATGCAGCGACACGCGCGCCATCGTCGACACGCCGTAGCGTGCGAGGATCGCGTCGGCCATGAAGTTGCCGGCCTCGATGATGCAGTGCTGTGCCTCGAGCGCCGCGACGATCGTCGCGGGATCGATGCCGCGCAGGTTGAACGGCACGATGCCGATGCGGCGTGCCGCGTCGCGCGGGCCGTACAGCTCGAAGCCGGGCAGCGTCGCGAACGTGTCGACCGCGTAGGCCGTCAGGTCGCGCACGCGCGCCTCGATCTGCGCGACGCCGATGCACTGGGCATAGTCGAGCGCGGCGCCGAGGCCGAGGATCGCCGGTACGATCGGGCAACCGGCTTCGAAACGCTTCGCGCCGGCGACGAACGACAGCGCGCCGGTCGTACGGTCGTACGCGCCGTTCCACCAGCCGGCGAGCACCGGTTCGAGTGCGTCGATGCGCGCGCGCTGCACGTACAGGAAGCCCGAGCCCTCCGTCGCGCGCAGCGCCTTGCGGCCACAGCCGGCAAGGAAGTCGCAGCCGAGCGTGCGCACGTCGGTCTCGACCATCCCGACGCTTTGCGATGCGTTGACGAGCGACAGCACGCCGTGGTCACGCGCGACTGCGCACAGCGCGGCGGCGTCCTGCAGCGCCCCCGACGAGTTCGGCACATGCGAGAACGTGAGCAGGCGCGTGCGCGGTGTGATGGCCTGCGCGAACGCGTCGGGTGCGAGCAGCCCCTCGTCGTTCGCGGCGATCATCCTCACGACGATGCCGTGCGTCGCTTCGAGTCGCTTCCACGGCAGCAGGTTGCTGAGCATCTCGGTATCGGCGACGAGCACTTCGTCGCCCGGCTGCCAGCGCAGGCCCTGCGCGACGAGCGAGATCGCCTCGGTCGCATTCTTCGTGAACGCGATCTCGTCCGCGTGTGCGCCGAGGAACGCCGCGAGCTGCTTGCGCACGGCATCGACGCGTGCATAGGTGGCCTTGCGGAACGCGGGCAGGTAGATGCCGACGCGGCCGGTGTCGCGCAGATAGTCGTTGACGGTGTCGAGCACGGGCTCGGGCGGCAGCGACGCGGCGGCCGTATCGAGGTAGATCGTCGATGCGGTCAGCGGCGTATCGGCGCGGATTGCAGTGATGTCCATCTGAAGTCCTGTCGGTGAAACGGATTACTTGAGCTTGATGAGCGAACGCGTGAAGCTGAAGAGCGCATCGCCGGCGATCACGCCGCCTGCGAACGCGCTCATCTCGGCGATGTCGCGTTCACCGCGCGTGCGCAGCAGGATGAAGCGGATCGCGAGGCCGGTCAGCACCGCGAAGCCCGCGAGCGGCGACGTGAGCAGCATGCCGGTCGACAGCAGCACGCCGAGCTGGCGCTTGGCGCCGCCGAGCCACTGCAGCAGCGCGCCGGGCACGGCCCAGATCGCGAGGTCGCGAGCGATGTCCCAGGACGAACCGGCCTTGATCGACGCCGCATAGACGCGGTCGACCGGCGGCAGCATGTCGCGGCTGAAGAAGCCGTGATGGAACAGCACGACCACGATGCCCGCGACGACGAAGCCGAGCGTCGCCGCGAGGAACTGCTGGCGGCGGCCGGCCATTTCGAGCGCCGGGTCCTGGCCCGAGCCGCGCAGCAGGAAGCCGGTCTTCAGGTCGTAGCCCATGTCGGCGAACGCGGGTCCCGTCGCGGCCGAGAAGCCGACCAGCACCGCGAGCGCGGGCGCCGGGAAGCCGATCAGGATGCCGATGGTCAGCGTGATCAGCGCGACCGCGAACGCCGGGAACCAGCCCGAGTGCATCGCGGCGATGCCGACGATCAGCTCGTGGATGTAGGCCGCGAAGGCCGCATACAGGACGAATACGATCAGCATGCCGGTCGACATCTCCGAGAAGCCGCCGGTGCAGCCGACGATCACGAGCGCGATCAGCATGTAGACGACGTAGCCGAGGCCGAGGATGCGGCCCGCGCGCAGCGGCGATACGTCGCCGGTGCCGGCTTCGTCGACCGGTGCGCGGCGGGCGCGGCGGATCTCGGTCGACACCTGCAGCATCGCGACGATGCCCGCGCCGATCATCACGCCGTGCGGGATGTACGCCTTCGCGATGTCGACGCCCGTCAGCGCGACCGAGTAGCCGCGGATCAGCAGGCCGAGGCCGAACATCGTGAGCGCGGCGAGGTTGCCGAGAAACGCCGCGCCGAACGCGGACATCGGGATGCCGAGCCATGCGCCGGCCACGCCGACCGCGACGCCGATCCCGAGGAACGCGGCCTTGCGGCCGCCGCGGTCGCCGGCCCAGATCGCTTCGGCGGTCGCGACGCCCGACGGCCAGCTGCCGGTGGCGGGGAAGATCCGGCTGCCGAACAGCAGGTACAGCATCGTGCCGTCGACGAGCATCGCGGCGAGCGCGCCGATCAGCATCGGCGTCGCGAGCTCGGGCATGCCCATCGCGTACGGCACGCCGATCGGGATCATCAGCGAGTTGGCCGCTCCGAACGTGGCCGACGAAATGGCCGTCTGCACGAGGTTCTGGCGTTCGAGCACGCGGAAGCGCCGCGCGAGTTCGAGCGGGATGCGCGAGAACACGATCGCGATCAGCGCGCCGATGATCGACGTGTTCGCCGAGATGCCGAGCGACACGATCAGCTGCATGCCGATGATCGCGCCGAGCACGGACAGCACGACCGACACGATCAGCAGCACGGGTTCGGCGAAACGGACGCGCGGGGCGCCGGACGGGGCGGCGGGCGCGGCGGGGTCGCCGGCCGGCGCGTCTTGCAGGGCGTTCATGGGTATCTCCTCTTGATGCCGGTAGCTTGTTCTGGTGTGTCGGTATCGGTCGCCGTGGCGCTCAGCGCATCAGGCTGAGCACGCTTTCGATCTTGCGACGCGCGTCATTCAGCGCGTCGAGCAGGCGCGGCACGGCCGATTCGTCGAGGCGCTGCATCGGCCCGGAGATCGCGAGCGACCCGGCGACCGAGCGGCTGCCTTTTGCGGTGAGCGGTACCGCGAGGCCTGCGACGCCGGTCGCGGCTTCTTCACGCGTATAGGCCCAGCCGTTCTCGCGGATCACGTCGAGGCGTGCCTCGATGGCCGCACGGTCGACGGCCTGGCCGGACTTCGTCGCACGCGCGAAGACTTCGTCGCGCATCGAATCGGGCTGGAACGCGAGGATCGCCTTGCCGTGCGCGCCCGCATGCAGCGCGAAACGCTGGCCTTCCTCGATCGAGAAGCGCAACTGCTGGTCGCCGTGCGCGATGTCGAGACACAGCCCTTCGTAACCGTCGAGCAGCGACAGGAACACGGTTTCGCCGCTTTGCTGCGCGAGCCGGTGCAGCGCGGGTTCGACGACCTGCGACGGCGACAGCGAGCGCCGCACGATCTCGCCCATCTCGAACCAGCGCAGGCCGAGCGCGTAGCGGCCCGCACCGTCCTGCACGAGATAACCCTCGGCCGCGAACGTCGCGAGCACGCGATGGACGATCGCGTGATGCACGCCGCTTTCCTTCGCGAGTTCGCGGACGCCCCAGACGGCTTGCTGGGCGGTGAAGTACTGCATCAGTTGCAGTGCGCTGCTGAGTGTCTTGAGCATGATGTTCGTCTCTATATGAGAGACAGTGTCTCGAAATGTGAATACAGTCTGAGCGGACGCGACGACGTCGTGCTATCCGGGTAAACACGACATTGAGAGACAGTCCGGCTGGCAAGGCTGAGCGGGCGATTCGACGGGCCGGAACGGGTTGAAAGGCGGGATGCGCACGGCCGGGCCGGTCAGCCGGCTGCGGCGACAGGCCGCCCGTTAAAAGGGGCCGGGCATTTGTCGGCGGCCTCCGACTCGGTGCATATTGGCGGCATCGCCTGCCTCGCCGTTTGCCCATGACACCCGACAAAGCCCTCGAACTGAAACGCAGCAAGCGCCGCGCGCTGTGGCTGCTGCTGGCCGCCGTCGCGGTGTTCGTCACGACGATCCTGCTGCCGCGCGGCCCGTGGGTCGACGGCGTCAAGGCCGTGGCCGAAGCCGCGATGGTCGGCGCGCTCGCCGACTGGTTTGCGGTCGTCGCGCTGTTCCGCCGCGTGCCGATTCCGTTCGTGTCGCGCCATACCGAGATCATCCCGAAGAACAAGGACAAGATCGCCGACAACCTCGCGGTGTTCGTGCGCGAGAAATTCTTGGGCCCCGACGCGCTCGCCGCGCAGATTCGCCAGCACGATCCCGCGCAGAAGCTCGGCGCGTGGCTGGGCGAACCGCGCAACACCGACGCGCTCGGCGGTTACGTGACGAAGCTGATGAGCTTCGCGCTCGACATGACGGACGACGCGCGAATCCAGTCGTTCGTGCACGACGCGTTCCGCGCGGTGATCGACCGGGTCGACCTGTCGCAGTCGGCCGGCGCGATCCTCGATACGCTGACGAAGGACGGCCGCCACCAGGCGTTGCTCGACGACGCGATCGAACAGGTGGTCGACGTGCTCGACAAGGAGGAGAACCGCGAGGTGATCGCGGGCTTCATCGTCGAATGGCTGAAGACGCAGTATCCGAAGGTCGAGAAGATCATGCCGACGCAGTGGTTCGGCGAGAACGGCGCGCGGATGCTCGCGAGCGCGGTGAGCCGCGTGCTCGAAGGCGTGGCGGCCGACCCCGAGCACGAACTGCGGCAGCGCTTCGACCGGACGGTCGCGCGGCTGACCGAGAAGCTGAAGCACGATCCGGCGTTCGTCGCGAAGGGCGAGGAGATCAAGCGCTATATCCGCGACGGCGATGCGTTCAACGAGTATGCGCGCGACTTGTGGGATCAGTTGCGCGCGTGGCTGAAGGCCGATCTCGCCCGTGCCGATTCGGCGCTGCACCGGCAGGCCGCGACGCTCGGCGGCTGGCTCGGCGCGCGGCTTTCGGAGAGCCCCGCGCTGCGCGCATCGCTGAACGAGCACGTGGAGAAGGCCGTGCACGAGATGGCGCCGGATTTCGCCGATTTCCTGATGCGCCACATTCGCGATACGGTGCGCAACTGGGATGCGCGCGAGATGTCGCGGCAGATCGAGCTGAATATCGGCAAGGACCTGCAATACATCCGCATCAACGGCACGCTGGTGGGCGGGCTGATCGGGCTCGGGCTGTATCTGGTGTCGCTGGTGCCGCGCTGGGCGGCCGGGTGGCTGCATTGACGCGGCAGAAGGCATCGCGCGCGACGCGCGACACCGGCCGCGCGCGCATCACGCGTGCGCTTTCGAGCCGTGCAGCTGCAGGCCAAGCGCCTTGATGACTTTCAGGATGGTGCCGAAGCTCGGGTTGCCGTCGTGCGACAGCGCCTTGTACAGCCCTTCGCGCGACAGGCCGGCATCGCGTGCGACCTGCGACATGCCGCGTGCGCGTGCGATCACGCCGAGCGCGTGCGCGATGAAGGCCGGATCGTCGCCGGCCTCCTGCAGGCAGGCCTCGAAGTAGTCGGCCATGTCGTCTTCGGTTTTCAGGTGTTCGGCCGAATCCCACGGCCGGGTGCTGATCTTGTCCATCGATCACTCCATGTCGAGGTGCACGAGCATCGCGTGCGCGGCGCGTATGTCGGCCTGTTGCGTCGACTTGTTGCCGCCGCAGAGCAGGATGACCCAGATCGGCCCGCGCCGGACGTAGTAGACGCGGTAGCCGGGGCCATGGTCGATCCGCATTTCGACGACCGGCGAGCCGGCGGACTTCCAGTCGCCCGGATTGCCCATCGACAGCCGGTCGATGCGTGCCTGGATGCGTCGCTTCGCGACGCGATCCTGAAGGCCGGCAAACCAGGCGTCGAAGACGTCGGTGGTCCGGATGCTGAACGTAGGCGCACTGTAGGACATCGATTGCGATATGTCAACCATGGTTCACAGGTGAGGTGGCGGGTGGCGGGTCGTTTCGTGGCCCTACGGTAGGGCAGCCCGCTGCGTTCGTGTGCGGATTGGCCGTTCGGCCGAAGTCGAAATCTTTCGAATCCGTCTACAATCAAACACGTCTTTGCCGCCCGTGCGCGCTTGCCGCGCACGGGCGGGTCCGTTCGTCCTCCGGCATCCGGAGGCGCCGCCGTGCATCGTTCGTTGCGCGGCGGGAAGTGTCGTGGTCTGTGTCCAGTAGGTAGAGCGTCCGCGTGCCGTAGGCCGGCGCGCGTCATGAACGCCGCGTGTCCGTAGGCCGGGCAGGCGGCATAACCGAGAGTCCCCCATGAAAGCATCGGATCTGTTCGTGAAGGCGCTGGAAGCCGAAGGCGTCGAGTACGTGTTCGGTATTCCCGGCGAAGAAAACCTCGATCTGCTCGAATCGCTGCGGCGATCGAAGATCAAGCTCGTGCTGACCCGGCACGAGCAGGCGGCCGGGTTCATGGCCGCCACCTACGGCCGCCTGACGGGCCGCACCGGCGTGTGTCTCGCGACGCTCGGGCCCGGCGCGACGAACTTCGTCACGGCCGCCGCGTATGCGCAGCTCGGCGGCATGCCGATGCTGATGATCACCGGGCAGAAGCCGATCAAGTCCAGCAAGCAGGGCCACTTCCAGATCGTCGACGTGGTCGACATGATGCAGCCGCTCACGAAGTTCACACGGCAGATCGTGTCGATCGGCAACATCCCGTCGGCCGTGCGCGAGGCGTTCCGCCGCGCGGAGGAAGAGCGCCCGGGCGCCGCGCACCTCGAACTGCCGGAAGACATCGCGCACGAGGAGGGTGACGGCAAGCCGATCCCGCGCAGCTACAGCCGGCGGCCGGTGGCCGAGGAGAAGGCCGTCGCGCACGCGGTCGACGCGATCCAGGCCGCACGCCATCCGCTGCTGATGATCGGCGCGGGCGGCAACCGCAAGACGACCCGCAAGATCCTCGTCGAATTCGTCGACAAGACGGGCATCCCGTTCTTCACGACGCAGATGGGCAAGGGCGTGATCGACGAGACGCACCCGCTGTGGCTCGGCAACGCAACGCTGTCCGACGGCGATTTCGTGCACCGCGCGATCGAGCACGCCGACTGCATCATCAACGTCGGCCACGACGTGATCGAGAAGCCGCCGTTCTTCATGCGCGCGGACGACAAGACCGTGATCCACGTGAACTTCCTCGGCGCGCAGGTCGATCCCGTCTATTTTCCGCAGATCGAGGTGGTCGGCGACATCGCGAACGCGGTGTGGCAGATGACTGAGGCGATCGCGCCGCAGCCGCACTGGGATTTCGCGCGCTTCGCGATGATCAAGGAGCATTTCGACGCGCACCTGGAGAAGGGCCAGCACGATCCGCGTTTCCCGATGTACCCGGTGCGCATCGTCAACGACCTGTACAACGCAATGCCGGTCGACGGCATCGTCTGTCTCGACAACGGGATGTACAAGATCTGGTTCGCGCGCTACTGGCGTGCGCACGAGCCGAACTCGCTGCTGCTCGACAATGCGCTCGCGTCGATGGGCGCGGGTCTGCCGTCGGCGATCGCGACGAAGATCGTGCATCCGCAGCGCAAGGTGATCGCCGTATGTGGCGACGGCGGCTTCATGATGAATTCGCAGGAGCTCGAAACGGCCGTGCGGCTGAAGCTCGATATCGTCGTGATGATTCTGCGCGACGACGCGTTCGGGATGATCCGCTGGAAGCAGGAGAACATGAATTTCCCCGATTACGCGATGACGCTGCAGAACCCCGATTTCGTGTCGTATGCGCAAAGCTATGGCGCGCACGGGCATCGCGTCGAGTCGGCTGACGATCTGGAGCCGCTGCTGCGCGAGTGCTTCTCGTCGCCGGGCGTGCACGTGATCGACGTGCCGATCGATTACTCGGACAACGAGCGCGTGCTGAACCGCGAGATCAAGCGCCTGTCGGCGCAGCTCTGAATTCCCCGTTCACAGGAAGGAGTCGTTCCATGTTGAAGGAAACCTATCCGTACTACCTCGCCAACGAAGCCGTCTACGCGAATACCGATCTGGACGTGACGGACAAGTTCAGCGGCAAGGTCGCGACGCGCGTCGCGCTGGCCGACGCGAAGGCGATCGATGCGGCGATTGCCGCGGCGGTCGACGCCGCGAAGCCGATGCGCGAGATGCCGGCCTTCAAGCGGCAGGCCGTGCTCGACCATTGCGTCGCGCGCTTTCGCGAGCGCTTCGACGAGCTGGCCGAGGCGCTGTGCATCGAGGCCGGCAAGCCGATCAACGATTCGAAGGGCGAAGTGACGCGGCTGATCGATACGTTCCGCGTCGCGTCCGAGGAATCGGTGCGCATCGACGGCGAGATCATCAACCTCGAAATCTCCGCGCGTGCGCAGGGCTACACGGGCTATACGAAGCGCGTGCCGGTCGGCCCGTGCTCGTTCATCTCGCCGTTCAACTTCCCGCTGAACCTCGCCGCGCACAAGGTCGCGCCCGCGCTCGCGGCCGGCTGCCCGTTCGTGCTGAAGCCCGCGAGCCGCACGCCGATCGGCGCGCTGATCATCGGCGAGGTGCTCGCGGAAACCGACTTGCCGAAGGGTGCGTTCTCGGTGCTGCCCGCGCATCGCGACGGCGCCGACCTGTTCACGACCGATGAGCGTTTCAAACTGTTGTCGTTTACGGGGTCGCCAGCCGTCGGCTGGGCGCTGAAGGAGAAGGCCGGCAAGAAGAAAGTCGTGCTGGAACTCGGCGG
Organism: Burkholderia sp. BCC1999; assembly: GCF_905339975.1. Lineage (NCBI taxonomy): Bacteria > Pseudomonadati > Pseudomonadota > Betaproteobacteria > Burkholderiales > Burkholderiaceae > Burkholderia > Burkholderia sp. BCC1999. The sequence goes on from NZ_CAJPHP010000006.1 coordinate 216,755, forward strand.
CAACGCTGCCGCGATCGTCGATGCGGACCAGCGCGACCGGCTCGACTACGTGGTCGAGCGTCTCGCGTTCGGCGCGTACTACCAGTCGGGCCAGAGCTGCATCGGCGTGCAGCGGATCCTCGTGCACGCCGATCTCTACGACGCGCTGCGCGAGAAGCTGATCGCGAAGACGCGATCGCTGAAGATGGGCGATCCGAAGGATCCGTCGACGTTCGTCGGCCCGATGATCTCCGAATCGGAGTCGCGCCGGCTGTCGGGCTGGATGGACGCGGCTGTCGCGGCGGGCGCGAAGATCGTCGCGGGCGGCAAGGTCGACGGCGCGATGTTCGAGGCGACGCTGCTGGAAAACGTCGGGCATGAGCAGGACCTGTACCGCAAGGAGGCGTTCGGCCCGGTCGCGATCCTCGAGAAGTTCGATCGCTTCGACGACGCACTCGCACGGGTGAACGACAGCGACTTCGGGCTGCAGGCCGGCGTGTTCACCGATTCGCTCACGCATGCGCAGCGCGCGTGGGATGAACTGGAAGTCGGCGGCGTCGTGATCAACGACGTGCCGTCGTTCCGTGTCGACAACATGCCGTACGGTGGCGTGAAGGATTCGGGCCTCGGCCGGGAAGGGATCCGCTACGCGATCGAGGACATGACCGAACCGCGGTTGATGGTCGTGCGGCGCCGGTAACGCGCAGGCACGCGGCGCGGTTCCGCAACGGCACGCAGGCCGGCGATCAGGCCGGCCTGCGTGCCGTTTTCATTGCGGTGCCCGCATCGGGCCGGCACGGTGTGTGCGCTGAATGACGGCCCGCCCGACGCACGCTCGACTGCGGGCCTCGCCTCGTGATGTAATCGCGCCAAACTGCCGACCGGGGTGCGACACCGGAAGGCGCGAATTCATTCTTCACGAGGTCGATTCATGTCCCCCGTCTCGGCATTCAAGCTGGTTCTGTTGTCATTCCTCGCGATCGTCGCGCTCGAATGCATCGCCAAGCGGCTGCGGCTGCCGCCCGCGGCCGCGCTGCTAATCGGCGGCATCGGCATCGCGTTCATTCCCGGCCTGCCGCCGATCAACCTCGATCCCGAGCTGGTGCTGCTGGTGTTCCTGCCGCCGCTGCTGATGGACGGCGCGTACTTCTCCGTGTGGGAGGAGTTCAAGCGCAACGTCGGCGGCATCCTGATGCTCGCGATCGGCGCGGTCGTGTTCACGACGTTCGCGGTCGGCTTCGCCGTGCACTGGGTCGTGCCGGCGCTGCCGTGGGCCGCGTGCTTCGCGCTCGGCGCGATCGTGTCGCCGCCCGACGCGGTCGCCGCGAAAGCCGTGCTCGAACGCGTCGCGCTGCCGCGCCGGCTGATGGTGCTGCTCGAAGGCGAGAGCCTGCTGAACGACGCGGCCGGCCTCGTGCTGTTTCGCTTCGCGGTCGCGGCCGCGCTCACCGGGGCGTTCAGCCTCGAGCATGCGGTCGTGCGTTTCGCGGAGCTCGGGCTCGGCGGCGTGGTGGTCGGCTTCGTGGTCGGCAAGCTCGTCGTGTGGTTCCTGAAGCTGCTCGACGACGACTATCTCGTGATCACCATTGCAGTGATCGCCGGCTGGATCGCGTACATCGCGGGCGAAATGCTCGAGGTGTCGGGCGTGATCGCGACCGTCACGGCCGGCATGATCATCGGCTGGCATCAGCACGAGGTGTTCTCGGCGGCAGTGCGCACGCGCGGCACCGCGTTCTGGCAGGTCATCGTGTTCCTGCTCGAATCGATGGTGTTCGTGCTGATCGGGCTGTCGCTGCGCGGCGCGATTCACCGGCTCGGCGGTTTCGAGCAGGTGCTTGCCACGATGGTGCCGCCGGTGGCCGCGGTGCTGGCGGCGGTGATCGTGTCGCGCTTCGTGTGGATCTATGCGGTCGAGGCGCTGAAGTGGCCGGTGCGCGGGTTCGCGCGGCGCGGCGAGGCACCCGACTGGAAGGCCGCGACGATCATGAGCTGGGCCGGGATGCGCGGGGTCGTGACGCTCGCGATCGCGCTGTCGCTGCCCGAGGCGCTGCCCGGTCGCGACGTGATCCTGGTCGCGTCGTTCGCGGTGATCCTCGTCACGGTGCTCTTGCAGGGCACGACGATCGGGCCGCTGATCCGGCTGCTGCGCCTGCCGCAGCGCGAGGAGCGCGCCGCGCATCACCTGACCGAGCCGCAGACGTGGGCGCATGTCGAGGCCGCGCAACTCGCGGCGATCCAGCCGCTCGTGCGCGACGAGAACGGCGTCGTGATCCATCCGCGCCTGCTCGAGCAGTACACGTATCGCGCGGAGTTGACCGAGCGCGCGAAGGACGAGCCCGAGTACCCGGCGGAAGTGCGCACCGCGCACTACGACGTCGTGCTGGCCGCGATCCGTGCCGGGCGCGCGGAACTGTTGCGCCTGCATCGGTCGGGGCGCATCCACGACGAAATGCTGCATACGCTCGAACGCGATCTCGACCTGCAGGAAGTGTCCGCGCAGCACGCACGCGGGTAAGCGGGCGCGACCTGCCATCACACGGGCCGGCGTCCTGCCGGCGCCGAACGGCGCGCGGGCCGACCCTGGCCCGTCGCGCGATTTTTGCTCCCGCCTGCCGGCCGATGCGACGTATCGAAATCCGTCCCTCAATACGTCCGGCAAACACCCTTGCAGCCCATGCAAACCTTGTGGCGCCGGTCTCGCAAACGTTATCGTCTTTCGAATCCGGAAATGATCTGATTTATCTGAATCCGTCTCTTTCTGCATATTTGGCAAAACTAAACCGGAAGGAGATAGATGCTGTGTTCTAATTTCATTTAGAATCAGCCGGTTATGTTTATTGAGAGAAAGAATGCGGAGGTAATGCGGTCGCCAACGGGGAAAGAATCGGCGTCCGAAGCCCTGCAAGGCAGTGCCGACAGGCTAAATCGGCGGAATCAGGCGGGTTTTTCAACCGCCAAAATAAGATAGCGTCCAAGTCGGATAAACAACTCCTATGAAAGAATCGATTGGAGATTCGGCGTTTGAAACTGTATTTATGAAAGAATCGAGCAGTGATAATGCCTCGGATTGTCTTGAATCGGGGTTATCGGTCCTCCTGGTCGACGATCAACCGTTCGTCGGCGAGGTGATCCGTCGCGCGCTGCGCAGCGAACACGACATCGACCTGCACGTGTGCACCGACGCGCACCGGGCGATGGCGGTCGCGCGCGACGTGAAACCGACGGTGATCCTGCAGGACCTGGTGATGCCGGAGATCGACGGCCTCGATCTCGTTCGCGCGTGGCGCGCGGACGCCGGCACCGCACGCGTGCCGATCATCGTGCTGTCCGCGAAGGAGGAACCGATCGTCAAGCGCGAGGCGTTCATTGCCGGCGCGAACGACTATCTGGTGAAGCTCCCCGACGCGATGGAGCTGACCGCGCGCATCCGCTATCACTCGAATTCGTACCTGATGTCCCGGCAGCGCGACGAGGCGCTCGATTTCCTGTCGCACGACATGCGCTCCCCGCAGACGTCGATCCTCGCGCTGCTCGACGTCTACCGCACCGAACACGGCGACATGCCGGCGATCATGGAGCGCATCGCCGGCCATGCGCGGCGCGCGCTTGCGCTCGCCGACGGCTTCATCCACCTGACCCGCGCGCAGTCCGAGCGTCGCGCGCACGAGGTCGTGAGTCTCAACGAGATCGTGCTCGATGCCGTCGACCAGCTGTGGGAGAAGGCGGCCGGGCTCGGCTGCCGGGTCGTCGCGCACGTGCCCGACACCGAGTGCGTGACGATGGGTGACCGCATGATGCTCACGCGCGCGGTCGCGAACCTGATCGACAACGGGCTGAAGTACGGCCCGGCCGGCATGGACGTGCACTGCACGCTGAGCGGCGAGGACGGCGCCTGGCTGATCGGCGTCGAGGATACCGGCGCCGGCATCGCACCGGAGCAGCGCACGGCCGCGACCGAGTCGTTCGTGCAGCTCGAATCGGCGCATGGCGCGGCGCGCGGCGGCTTCGGCCTCGGGCTCGCGTTCGTTCGCGCGACGGCGGCGCGGCATCGCGGCCAGATCCTGATGCGCAATACGGCGCGCGGCTTCATGGTCGCGCTTCGGCTGCAGGCGCAAGCGGAGCGGTGATTTCGCGGCGCGGCCTGCCGGCGCCGCGTCGTCCGCATCCGACCCCGATGCGCTCGTGGCGCGCCTTCCGGCGCGCAGGCGGGCGCGGATTTTTTCAACGCTGATATTAGAAAGCCCATAACGAACATGGCCACCGTGACGCCCCGCGCGACCAATGAAAGCCTGCATCCGACGATCGGCGCTGCCCGGCTGACGCTCGGCAATCGCATCCTGCTCAGCTTCGGCGTGTTGTTCGTACTGATGCTGGTGACAGCCGGCGTGTCGTACGAGCGACTGCGCGCGATCAATACCGAAGCCGTCAGCATCGAGCGCGACTCGCTGCCCGGCGTCTACCTCGCGTCGTCGCTGCGCGGTTCGGTCAACGAATCGTTCATGCTGCTGCAGCAGGCGACCTTCGCCGACACCGAGTCCGAAACCGTGCAGCGCGATCTCGCGAAGATCTCCGATGCGCTGAAGGACGTCGAGTCGCTGTCGGTCGACTACCAGAGCACGACGTTCCGCGACGACGACCGGCAGCGCTTCGCGGCGTTCCGCGGCGCGTACGACCGCTACGTGCCGCTGCTGAACGATGCCGTGCAGAAGAGCCGCGTGTCGCGCGAGGAGGCTGTCGCCGCGTACGCGAAAGCGCTGCCCGCGTGGACCGAGGTCGTGCGCAACGCGAACGTCCTTGTGCAGGAAAACCGCAAGTTCGCGGAACAGTCCGCGAAGCTGATCCGCGAATCCGTGCAGGACACCGAGGTCGTGCTCGCGACCGCGCTCACGGTCATGCTGCTGTCCGCGCTCGGGCTCGGCTACGTGCTGTACCGTTCGGTGACCGTACCGATGGCGCGGCTCGTCGAGGTGCACGACGTGATGCGCACCGGCAACCTGACGCGCCGCCTCGACCTGCGCCGCCGCGACGAATTCGGCACGCTCGAGACGGGCTTCAACCGGATGGCCGACGAGCTGACCGAGCTGGTCGCACGCGCGCAGCAGTCGTCGCTGCAGGTGACGACGTCGGTGGCCGAGATCGCGGCCACCTCGCGCGAGCAGCAGGCAACCGCGAACGAAACCGCCGCGACGACGACCGAGATCGGCGCGACCTCGCGCGAGATCTTCGCGACCTCGCGCGACCTGCTGCGCACGATGAACGAGGTGGCCGGCGTGGCCGAGCAGTCGGCGACGCTCGCGGGCGTGAGCCAGAGCGGGCTCACGCGGATGGGCGAGACGATGCGCAGCGTGATGGACGCGGCCGGCTCGGTGAATGCGAAGCTCGCGATCCTCAACGAGAAGGCGCTGAACATCAACCAGGTGGTCGCGACCATCACCAAGGTGGCCGACCAGACCAACCTGCTGTCGCTGAACGCGGCGATCGAGGCCGAGAAGGCCGGCGAGTACGGCCGCGGCTTCGCGGTCGTCGCGACCGAGATCCGCCGCCTGGCCGACCAGACCGCGGTGGCGACCTACGACATCGAGCAGACGGTGAAGGAAATCCAGTCGGCCGTGTCGGCCGGCGTGATGGGGATGGACAAGTTCTCCGAGGAAGTGCGCCGCGGCATGCTCGACGTGCAGCAGGTCGGCGGGCAGCTGTCGCAGATCATCGCCGAAGTGCAGACGCTCGCGCCGCGCTTCCAGATGGTCAACGAAGGGATGCAGACGCAGGCGAACGGCGCCGAGCAGATCACGCAGGCGCTGTCGCAGCTGTCGGAGGCCGCGCAGCAAACGGCCGAGTCGCTGCGCCAGTCGTCGCAGGCAATCGACGACCTGACGCTGGTGGCGAACCAGTTGCGTACCAGCGTGTCGCGCTTCAAGGTCGACGCGTGACGCGCGCCGATCCGCAGAGCGGCGCACATGCGCTGTTCCTGATGTTCGAGCTCGACGGAGAGCGCTATGCGCTCGACGCGGCCGGCATCGAAGAGGTGTTGCCGCTCGCGGACACGAAGGCCGTGCCCGGCGCACCCGACTGGATCGCCGGGCTGCTGATGCGCGGCGGCCAGCCGGTGCCGGTGATCGACGTGCCGATGCTGGCGCTCGGGCGGCGCGCGCATGCGCTGCGCTCGACGCGGCTCGTGATGGTCCGCTACCGCACGGGCGAGGCCGGCGTCGAGCGCACGCTCGGCCTGATCGTCGAACGTGCGACGCAGACGATGCGGATCGACCGCGCGGCGTTCCACGCGAGCGGCATCTCGACCGCGCGCACGCGCTGGCTCGGGCACGTCGCCAATACGCCTGACGGCGTCGTGCAGCAGGTGTCGGTGTCCGACCTGATCGACGATGTGGCGCGCCTGTATCTGTTCGACGGCCTGCCGGGCCACGGGGAGGAGTTCGCATGAAAGCGTCCGAATCGCGATTTCGCGACTGGCTGTTGCGCGAGACCGGCATCGACCCCGATTCGCTCGGCAACGATTTCCTGACGCGGGCGCTGACGGAGCGCGTGCAAACGCTGCAGGCGGACGGCGAGCGCCTGCCGTCGGCGGCGCGGCTGCCCGTCACGCCGGAGGCGCTCGACGCGTACTGGCAGCAGCTGAACGCATCGGCCGACGAGCGACGTGCGCTGATCGAGCTGTTCGTCGTGCCCGAGACGTGGTTTTTCCGCGACCGCGAGGCGTTCGCGACGCTCGCGCGGCTCGCGCTCGAACGGCTCGCCGCGCTGCCCGGCCGCGTGATCCGCGTGCTGAGCGCGCCGTGCTCGACGGGCGAGGAGCCGTATTCGGCGGCGATGGCGCTGCTCGACGCGGGGCTCGACCCGGCCAGTTTCACGATCGACGCGATCGACCTCAGTGCGCGCGCGATCGAGCAGGCGCGGCTTGGCTGTTATGGACGCAACGCGTTTCGCGGGACGGCGACGGAGTTTCGTTCACGGCACTTCACGCCGGCCAATGACGGCTGGCTGCTCGACGAGCGCGTGCGCGCATGCGTGCAATTCCGTCACGCCAACCTCGTCGAACCGGTCGCGGATACGGGTATCCGCTACGATTTCGTGTTCTGCCGCAACGTGCTGATCTACTTTGACCGCGACGCGCAGGATCGCGTGATCCGCTCGCTCGACGCGCTGCTCGTCGACGACGGCATGCTGTTCGTCGGGCCGGCCGAAACGGGCGTCGCGATGCGGCACGGGATGCGCTCGGCGCGCGTGCCGCTGGCATTCGCGTTTCATCGTGAGCCGGCCGGCGCGGTGGCCGATGCGGGCCCGGCCCGGTCGCCGGCGCCGCTGCCGGCAGCGGCGCCGTACCGTCGCACGGAGCGCTTCACGGTCGCGCCGCTCGCGGCGACGCGCTCGGTGCTGGCCGTCGCGCCGCCGTCCTGGCCTGGTGGTCCGGGGCAGCCGTTCGCGGTGCCGCCGCCGGCCGTGAACACGGCCACCTTCGACGCACGGGCCGACCTGTCGGTGGTGACGGCCGATGCAGTGGCGCCGGATGCCGAAGGCACCGCGCCGACGCTCGAGGATGCGCAGGCGCTCGCGAACGCGGGCGCATTCGACGAGGCCGAGCGCGTGCTCGCGCAGTTCTCGGCGCGCGTCGGGCCGCATGCCGATGCGTTCTACCTGAACGGATTGATCGCGGATGCGCGCGGGCGCGCCGCGGAAGCGGGCGACTTCTACCGCAAGGCGCTATACCTGCGACCCACGCACCACGAAGCGCTGACCCATCTCGCAACGCTGCTCGACGTCGGCGGCGATCGTGCGGGTGCGCAATGGCTGCTTGAGCGCGCACGGCGCTCGGCCGGCTGACACGATGACGGGATCGGGACGACACCGCGATGACCAGAGGAATTCATGAACCGCGCCGCCGCTGCCATTGACGACACGACGACCGACGTCGACGATTGCTGGAACCGGATCGGCACGCGCGGCGACCGCTCGTGCGAGCGGCTGAACGACTGCCTGCGTTGCCTGAACTGCTCCGTGTACGCGTCTCACGCGGCGAAGCTGCTCGAGCGTCCGCTCGACGCCGCCGAGCTGGCCGACGCGACGCGCCGGATCAGTGCGTCCGGCGCGCCGCACGCGGGCGACGACGGCGACACGCACCATGCGGCGCTGGCGTTCCGCGTGGCCGACGAATGGCTCGCGCTGCCGATCGGCGTGCTGCGCGAGATCGCCGGCACGCGCCCGATCCATTCGCTGCCACATCGCCGCAATTCGGCCGTGCGCGGCGTGGTCAACATTCGCGGCACGCTGCGCATCGCGATCTCGATCGGCGCGCTGCTCGGCCTCGATGCGGGCAAGGGCGGCGACCGCGACGGCGATGGCCGATTCACGCGGCTGCTGGTCGCCGCGCACCAGGGCGAACCGGTCGTGTTTCCAGTCGACGAAGTCGAGGGTGTGCTGCGCTTCGGTGCGTCCGACTGGGTGCCCGTGCCGGCGACCGTCGGGCGCGCGAGCGCCGGTCTGTCGCGCGGGGTGCTGTCGTGGCGCGGCAAGTCGGTGGGTTTGCTCGACGACGACCGTCTGTTCGACGCCGTGACACGGAGCATGCGATGAGCGGCGATGACGACCTGAGCCACCTGTCGCTGCTCGAGCTGTATCGCGAGGAGACGCGCACGCAGACCCAGGCGCTGTCCGAGCGGCTGCTCGCGCTCGAATCGGGCGAGCCCGATTCCGTCGCGCTCGAGGCCTGCATGCGCGCCGCGCATTCGCTGAAGGGCGCCGCGCGCATCGTCGGCGTGCCGCTTGGCGTCGACATCGCGGGGCGGATGGAGGAATGCTTCGTCGCCGCGCAGGCCGGCACGATCTCGCTGACGGCCACGCACGTCGACGTGCTGCTCGCCGGCGTCGATTTGCTCGTGCGCGTCGGCGATCCGCAGGCGCAGCCCGTCACGCCGACCGAGATCGACGTGTTCGCGGCCGCGCTGACGGGCGCCGACGGCGCGCAGACGATGCAGGCGCCTGCCGCGCCGCCGCCGGTCCCGCCGTCGGTCATGCCGTATCGCGACCACGACGGCGCCGCGAACGAACCGGTCGGCGCGAGCGCCGCGGTGCCGCCGCTCGCGGTGTCGGGCGCGGTGCCCGATCCGGCGCAGGCCGGCCGCGTGGCCGGTGCCGGCGCGATGCGCCGTGTGCGTGCCGATACGCTGAACCGGCTGCTGAGCCTGTCCGGCGAATCGCTGGTCGAATCGCGCTGGCTCAAGCCGTTCGCCGAATCGATGCTGCGCGTGAAGCGTGCGCAGCGCGATGCGGCCCGTTCGCTCGACCTGATGGTCGAACAATTCGCCGACGATCTCGACGCGGGCATGCTCGCGTCGATGAACGAAGTGCGGCACATGCTCAACGACCTGCAGCGCTCGCTGGCCGAGCGCATGGACGAATTCGACCGCTTCGAGCGGCGCAGCACGCATATCGCCGAGCAGCTGTACGACGAGGCGTTGCAGTGCCGGATGCGGCCGTTCGGCGATGCGACGCGTGCGTATCCGCGCATCGTCCGCGATCTCGCGCGCTCGCTCGGCAAGCAGGTGCGCTTCTCGATCGTCGGCGAGGGCACGCAGGTCGATCGCGACATCCTCGACCTGCTCGATGCGCCGCTCGGCCATCTGCTGCGCAACGCGATCGACCACGGCGTCGATTCGCCGGAGGCGCGGCGCGCGCGCGGCAAACCGGCCGAGGCGAGCGTGACGCTGGAGGCACGCCACAGTGCCGGTTCGCTGCTCGTCAGCGTGATCGACGACGGGCCGGGCGTCGACATGGACGCGCTGCGTGCGGCCGTCGTGCGCCAGCGCCTGACCGACGACGAGACGGCCGCCCGGCTGTCCGACCCCGAGCTGCTCGAATTCCTGCTGCTGCCGGGCTTCTCGATGCGCGATGCGGTGACCGACGTGTCGGGGCGCGGTGTCGGCCTCGATGCGGTGCAGGAGATGGTGCGCGGCGTGCGCGGTGCGGTGCGGATCTTCAACGAGCCGGGCGCGGGCATGCGCTTCGTGCTGCAGTTGCCGCTCACGCTGTCGGTGATCCGCAGCCTGCTCGTCGAAGTCGGCGGCGAGCCGTATGCGTTCCCGCTCGCGCATGTCCGCCGCACGCTCGAACTCGCGCACGCCGACATCGACGTGCTCGAAGGGCAGCCGCATTTTCCATTCGACGGCCGGCGCGCAGGCCTGGTCGCCGCGCACCAGCTGCTCGACGCGGGCGAGCCCGACGTCGCGCGTACCAGCACGGCCGTCGTGGTCGTCGGCGGCGAGCCCGAGCTGTACGGCGTCGCGGTCGACCGCTTCCTCGGCGAGCGGATGCTCGTCGTGCAGCCGCTCGACAGCCGCCTGAACAAGATCCAGAACATCGCGGCCGGCGCGCTGCTCGAGAACGGCGACCCCGTGCTGATCGTCGACGTCGAGGATCTGATCCGCTCGGTCGACAAGCTCGTGCGCGGCGGGCAGCTGGCGCGGCTCACGCGCGACCCGCAGCTCGCGCTCGCCGATCGCCGCCGCCGCGTGCTCGTCGTCGACGATTCGCTGACGGTGCGCGAACTCGAACGCAAGCTGCTGGAAAAGCGCGGTTACGACGTGACGGTCGCGGTCGACGGGATGGAAGGCTGGAACGCGGTGCGCAGCGATGCGTTCGATCTCGTCGTGACCGACGTCGACATGCCTCGCATGGACGGCATCGAACTCGTCACGCTGATCAAGGGCGACCCGATGCTCAAGCGCGTGCCGGTGATGATCGTGTCGTACAAGGATCGCGACGAGGATCGCCGCCGCGGGCTCGACGCCGGCGCCGACTACTACCTCGCGAAGAGCAGCTTCCACGACGAGGCGCTGCTCGATGCCGTGCAGGACCTGATCGGAGACGCGCGCGGATGAACATCGGCATCGTCAACGACCTGCCGCTGGCCGTGGAGGCGCTGCGCCGCGTGATCGCGCTGCGTACGGACCATCGCGTGCTGTGGGTCGCGACCGATGGCGACGAGGCTGTCGATTTCTGCGTCGCGCATCCGCCCGACGTCGTGCTGATGGATCTGGTGATGCCGAAGGTCGACGGCGTCGCGGCGACGCGCCAGATCATGGCGCGCGCGCCGTGCGCGATCCTGATCGTGACGGCGAGCGTCAGCGCGAACACGTCGTCGGTCTACGAGGCGATGGGGGCCGGCGCGCTCGATGCGGTCGACACGCCGACGCTCGCGCTCGGGCTGTCGACCGACGCGTCGCCGCAGGCGCTGCTCGCGAAGATCGACCAGATCGGCCGGCTGCTCGAAAGCCGGACCGCGGCGCTCGTACCGCCGGGGCCGGCGCCCGCGCGCGGCCAGCCGACGCTCGTCGCGATCGGCGCGTCGGCGGGCGGGCCGACTGCGCTCACCGCGCTGCTGCGTGCGCTGCCGGCCGATTTCCCGGCCGCGCTCGTGATCGTCCAGCACGTCGACCAGGCGTTCGCATACGGGATGGCCGAGTGGCTCGACGGCTATACGCGGCTGCCGGTGCGCGTCGCGCGGCAGGGCAGCGTGCCGCAGGCCGGCGAGGTGCTGCTCGCGGCGACCAACGATCACCTTTACCTGTCGCCGCGCGGCGTGCTCGGCTATACGCGGCATCCGGTCGAGACGCCGTACCGGCCGTCGATCGACGTGTTCTTCAACAGCGTTGCCGACGGCTGGCAGGGCGAGGCGCTCGGCGTGCTGCTGACGGGAATGGGGCGCGATGGTGCGCTCGGCCTGAAGGCGATGCGCGCGAAGGGGTGCTACACGATCGCGCAGGACGAGGCGACCAGCGCCGTCTACGGGATGCCGAAGGCGGCCGCTGCGATCGGCGCGGCGTCGGCGATCCTGCCGCTCGAGCGGATCGCGCCCCAACTGATCTCGCGCATCACGCGCCCGCTGCGCGACTGACGGCGCGCCGGGGCGGCATTGCAGGCGATGCGCGGCGTCGCGTAGAATGGCGGCCTGCGGAGATGGCATGCCTCCCTGCGGCTGCTCCCGGCGCGTTGTACGCGGTGCGGCCCTCAACCGCCGGTTTGCCCGGCTGATGATGCCTGCGTGTTCCTGGGTCGTCAGGAGGTCGCAGGCCGTCCATGCGGTATTCTGCCGCCCAGGTTTTGATGTTCCGTCGAATCTGGAAATCATGTTTTTCACGACTTCTTCCGATCTTCTCGCGACCGTGCGCTACGTGTGCCGCTGGCTCGCGCTCTCGGCGCTGCTCGGCACGCTCGCCGGCACGGCTTCCGCGTTGTTCCTGATCGCGCTCGACTGGGCGACCGGCACGCGCGTCGCGCATCCGTGGCTGCTGTGGGGGTTGCCGGCCGCCGGTTTCGCGACCGGCTGGATCTATCACCGTTTCGGCCAGTCGGTCGCGCGCGGCAACAACCTGCTGATCGACGAGATTCACGATCCGAAGGCGCTCGTGCCGAAGCGGATGGCACCGCTCGTGCTCGTCGCGACCGTCGTCACGCACCTGTTCGGCGGTTCGGCCGGCCGTGAGGGCACGGCCGTGCAGATGGGCGGCGCGCTTGCCGATCGCGTCACGCAGGTGTTCCGCCTCGATCGCGAGCATCGCCGCGTGCTGCTGATGGGCGGCATCGCGGCCGGCTTCGCGTCGGTGTTCGGCACGCCGCTCGCAGGCGCCGTATTCGGGCTCGAAGTGCTCGCGATCGGACGCGTGCGGTACGACGCGCTGCTGACCTGCGTCGCGTCCGCGATCGTCGCGGACGTCGTGTGCCGCGCATGGGGCGTGCATCACACGGCCTATGCGATTCCGTTCGTGCCGGCCGTGTCGGCGACGGGGCTGGCCGTGACGGTCGTCGCGGGCGTCGCGTTCGGTGTGGTCGGGCGGCTGTTCGCGTTCGCGACGCATGCGCTGACCGCGTGGTTCCGCCGCGTCGTCCGCTACGTGCCGCTGCAGCCGGTGCTCGGCGGCCTGCTGGTCGCCGTGGCGGCCACCGTGCTGAACGTGCCGCAGTATCTCGGCCTCGGCATCCCGACGATCGAAGCGGCATTTCACGGCCCGCTGCCGCTGTACGATTTCGCGGGCAAGTTCGGGTTCACCGTCGTCACGCTCGCGTCGGGGTTCAAGGGTGGCGAAGTGACGCCGCTGTTCTACATCGGCGCGACGCTCGGCAACGCGCTCGGTCAGGTGCTGGCGCTGCCGGTGCCGGTCCTCGCGGGGCTTGGGTTCGTCGCGGTGTTCGCGGGCGCGGCCAACACGCCGATCGCGTCGACGATCATGGCGATCGAACTGTTCGGCGCGGATATCGGCGTGTACGCGATCGTCGCGTGCGTCGTCGCGTATCTGTTTTCGGGGCACGCGGGGATTTACCGCGCCCAGCGCGTGGCGGTGGGGAAGGGGACGCAGGCCGAGGCGGAGTGAGGCGGGGCGAAAGGGTGCGTGACCACCTGCCGTCTCCGTCGGCCGAGCGGTGTTTCAGTTCACTGAATACCGGACACCAACCGAGAGACATTCGATGACGCTGGACGACTTTCTGACCGAAGCGAAACGCCTCGCCAGGCCGTGCCATCTCTACCGCTTCGCGGACGACGGCGAACCTGTCGACCTCGACTCGTCCTCTGGACCTTCGAGGGATCGGAGCCGTGGGTCGACGTGTTTCTTGACGGCGGCCGGTACTCGGTGATCCAGCGGATCACCTGGCACGCGGGCATCCGTTATTTCTTCGGCAGTCGCGCGACGTTGCGCGCCAGCAGTTCCTCGATGTCGACGCCTTTTTCCGCCAGCAGCGCCGTGACGACGCCGGTCAGCTCGCCGAGCGTTTCCTTGACCGATTCACGGATCGTATCGACGACCACCTGCGTGCTGCGCTCGATCTCGATGTTGACCTTGTCGTTCACGCCCTTCGTTTCGAAGGTCGTCGCGCGTCGCGTTTCGGGAATCAGCCAGACATCGAACCAGCCTTCGTCGCGGTTGACGTCGGACACCGTCAGGCTGCACCCGTTGATCGCGATATAGCCCTTCGCGAACACATACCGCCTGAACTCGTCCGGCACGCCGATGCGTACCATCCGGTTGTGCTCGGACTCCGCGATGTGCAGGATGGTCCCGGTGAAGTCGACATGGCCCGACAACGGATGCCCGCCGATTTCCGCGCCGTCCTTCGCGGCCCGCTCCACGTTGATGGGGGAGCCGGTCGCGAGATCGGCCAGCGTGGTGATCCGCAGGCTCGGCAGCATCACGTCGAAGTCGATCAGCTCCGGCGAATGGATGGTCGTCACCGTCAGGCAGACGCCGTCGACCGACACGCTGGCGCCGATCTCGATGTCGTCGGTGAACCGCTCGGGGAATGCAATGCTGAAGGTTCTCAGTTCCCCGTGATCCGCGACGGTCTTGATGGTGCCAACACCCTGAACAATGCCTGTAAACATGGTCGATCCCTCGTTGCAAATTTCCTGGTCGACATGATAAGTGATCCCGGAAACGGAGACGCGGCGGCGCGCGGTTCGGCGGCGGGCGGCGAACGCGTTGCGCAGACGAAAAAAAGGCCGTGCGCCTGGCACGGCCTCGATCCGAATCCGGTTGCCGGCACGGCCCGGCGGTGATGACCTCACCGTCGGGCCGCATCGCGACCCGCCCGCGTCACACCTCGGCCGGCTCGCCGAGCGGCCCGGCGGCGTCGTCCACCATGCGCCGCGGCGAATCGGCGAGCCCCTTCGCGAGCTCCAGCGCCTGCCGCTCGAACAGCCGGCGGTAGATGCCGCCGTCGATGCGGATCAGCGCGTCGTGATTGCCTTCCTCGATCACCTTGCCGCGATCGAGCACGAGCAGCCGGTCGAGCGCGCGCACGGTCGACAGCCGGTGCGCGACCACGAGCGTCGTGCGGCCGACCATCAGCCGCTCCATCGCCTGCTGGATCAGCAGTTCGCTTTCGCTGTCGAGGCTCGACGTCGCTTCGTCGAGGATCAGGATCGGCGCATCGGCGAGGAACGCACGCGCGATCGCGACGCGCTGGCGCTCGCCACCCGACAGCTTGATCCCGCGTTCGCCGACGAGCGTGTCATAGCCGTCCGGCAGCGCGACGATGAACTCGTGCGCGCTGGCGAGACGCGCGGCGCGCTCGATGTCGGCGCGGCTCGCGTCGGGGCGCGCATACGCGATGTTCTCGGCAAGCGTGCGGTGGAACAGCACGGGCTCCTGCTGCACGATCGCGATCTGGCTGCGCAGCGAATCCTGCCGTACACGCGCGATGTCCTGGCCGTCGATCGTGATGCGGCCGTCCGACACGTCATACAGGCGCTGGATCAGCTTGATGAACGTCGTCTTGCCCGATCCCGAGTGGCCGACGAGGCCCACGCGCTCGCCCGGTGCGATGCGCATCGAGAAGTCGTCGTACAGCGGCACCGGATGGTTGCCGTAGCGGAACGTCACATGCTCGAAGCGGATCTCGCCTTGCCCGATCCGGATGGCCTGCGCATCGGGGCGATCGTCGATGCCGAGCGGCTGGCGTTCGAGCGCGACGAGTTCTTCCATGTCGTTCACCGAGCGCTGCAGGTTGCGGATGTGCATGCCGACGTCGCGCAGGTAGCCCTGCAGCATGAAGAACATCGTCAGCGCGAACGCGATGTCGCCGACGCTCGCCTCGTTGTTCGCCCACAGCCGCAGTGCGACACCGATCATCGCGGCCTGCATCGCGACGAGCATCGCACCCTGCAGCCCGCCGTTGAACGTGCCGCGCACCCACGTGCGGCGTGTGCGCTGCCGCCACTTGCCGATCACGCGCGCGAGCCGCGCTTCCTCGCGCGTTTCCGCGCCGAATGCCTTGACCACGGCATTGCAGCTCACGGCGTCGGCGAGCGCGCCGCCCATGCGCGTATCCCACAGGTTGCCGAGCCGCGCGGCCGGCGCGACGATGCCGAGCGATACCGCGACCGTCACCGAGATGTACAGCAGCGAGCCCGCGCCGACGACGAGCCCCATCACGGGCCAGTGCGTGCCGAGCAGCACGGTGGCGCCGACCAGCATCGTGACCGACGGCAGCAGCGCGATCAGCACGGTGTCGTTCAGCAGGTCGAGCGCCCAGATGCCGCGCGTGATCTTGCGCACGGTCGAGCCCGCGAAGCTGTTCGCGTGCCAGTCGGTCGAGAAGCGCTGCACGCGGTGGAACGACGCGGCGGCGATCTCGCTCATCATCTTCAGCGTGAGCGTGATGATGTTCAGGTACACGCCCTGGCGCAGCACCGTCGCGCCGATACCGAGCGCGGCGAGCGTGCCGAACGCGACGAGGGCGGAATGCCACGCGGCGGCGCGGTCGGTCAGGCCGGTCGACAGCGCGTCGACGAGGCGGCCGGCGAACAGCGGCGTGAGGACATCGGCGAGCGCGGCGAGCAGCGCGAAGCCCGCGACCGTGGCGATACGCGCCGGCTGCTTGCGCCAGTAACGAAGGGTGAAGCCGAAGACGGCCTGGAATGCGTGGCCGCCCAGATGGGAGGTTTTTCTGGTCATTTATCGTTGCCCGGCGCATCGCGCGACGGGACTTTCCGGTTCGGAGAACGTCGAAAACGCAACAGCCGGGCCGCGCGGTAAACGCGGGCGGAGCGCAAAAACGGGCTGTCGGGAAAAGCGCGGCTGACGGGTTAGCGGAAAACTCGGGAGCCGGCGCGGACGGCGGGCTGGATCAGCTGCGCCGTGGGACCACGTTCGAGAAGGTGGCTGGCATTCGGAACATCTGCACCTCCTCTGAAGTGAACGTTGAAAGGACGCCGAAAAGACGTGAAAAGATTTTATCAGCAGTGTACGGCGCGCTGCAACGTCTGACGAATGCGGCGTTGCAGCGTCGATACGGTTAGTATTCAGGGTTGCGGCCCTGCTTTCGCAGGCGTTCCGCGGCGCGCCGGCGCAGGGGCCGGCAGGCGCATCGATTACACTTCGGCGTCCGGCGGCGCACGTTGCCGCAGCCCTGCAGATTCACCCCCCGATACACTCCTGAGGAAACGATGAGCGACGTTCAGCAAGGCATCCTGGCTCCGATCGACACGGCAGCCCGATACCTCACTTTCACGATTTCGAATGACGGCAATGTGGCAGCGGCACTGGCCGCGCTGCGCGAGATCGTCGATGGACGCGACACGGTCGTCGGTTTCGGACAGTCGCTGGCCGCGCACCTCGGGCGTCCGGTGCCGGGCCTGACCGACTTCCCGGCGTTCGCGGTGAAGGACCGCACGCTGCCGGCCACGCCGGCCGACGTGTGGGTCTGGCTGCGCGCCGACGACCGCGGCGAGATCGTGCTGCGTGCGCGGGCGATCGAACGCGCGCTCGCGCCGGCATTTGCGCTGCAGGATGCCGTCGACGGGTTCCGTTATTCGAACGATCGCGACCTCTCCGGTTATGAAGACGGCACCGAGAATCCGGAAGGCGATGACGCGGTAGCGGCGGCAGTCGTGACGGGGCAGGGTGCGGGGCTCGACGGTGCGAGCTTCGTCGCGGTGCAGCAATGGCTGCACGACTTCGACCAGATGGAGCGCATTGCGTCGGGCGACATGGACAACATCATCGGGCGCCGCCGTTCGGACAACGAGGAGCTCGACGACGCACCCGAGTTCGCGCACGTGAAGCGCACCGCGCAGGAAAGCTTCGAGCCTGAAGCGTTCATGCTGCGCCGTTCGTCGCCGTGGTCGGACGCGCGTCGCGCGGGCCTCTACTTCGTCGCGTTCGGCTGCTCGTTCCGCGCGTTCGACGTGCAGATGCGCCGGATGAGCGGGGCCGACGACGGGATCGTCGACGGCCTGTTCCGCTTCACGCGGCCGCTGACGGGCGCGTATTTCTGGTGCCCGCCGATGAAGGGCGGCAAGCTGGACCTGTCCGCGCTCGGACTGTAAGCGCCAGGCAGTCACGCTGAACGGGCGGGTCGCGCATCATGCGCGGCCCGCCCGTTTTGCATTTCAGGCGGCGACACGCGGCATGCGTGGCGCTCGCCGCGTGCATCAGTTCAACGTCGTTTCGATTCGCGTGCCGCGCTTGATGAACTGCGTGACCGGCGTCTTCTCGCAGATTTCCGCGAGACGCTGGCGTTGCGCGTCGTCGAGCGGGCCGTCGAGCGTCACGACGCGTCGCACGTACTGCACGCCTTCACGATCGGCATGCAGCTCGGTGCGTACGGCGATGCGCACGGCCGGCCACGTCTTGCGCTGCATGTACATGCGCAGCGTCGCGGCCGTGCATTGCGCGAGACCGGCCAGCACGAACTCGTACGGCGCCGGCCCGCGACCCTGGCCGCCTTCGCGCGGCGCTTCGTCGCCGGTCAGCGCGTGCGTGCCGGCCTGCAACTGGACGACGTAGTCGGGTGCGTCCGCATCGAGTACGGCAGCGGCTTGGATGAGCGACATGGCAAGTCTCCGGTAAGCGGGAAGTGGAAAGCGGGCGCCGCGTGGCGGCGCGCAGCCGTCAGCATACCGTTCCTGTCGCGACGGTGCGCGCAGTGCGCAGCGCGCCTATGCGTCCGCGACGCCGGCGCTGCAGCGCACGAGCGCGGCAATGCGTTCGCGTACCCACTGGTGCGCGCGATCGGTGTCGCGCGATTCGTGCCAGTACGCGAGGAGCGGAAACGGCTTGAGCCGCAACGGCAGCGGCCGCACGACGATCGGCAGCAGCGCGGCCATCCGCAGCGCATAGGTGTGCGGCAGCGTGACCAGCAGGTTGCCGGTCGCGGCGATCTGGCACGCGGCGAAATAGTGCTGGCAGGTGAGGCGGATATCGCGGAAGCGTCCGTCGTTGCCGAGCAGCACGTCGAGCGATTGCGGCTCGCCGAGCGACGACACCGCGATATGCTGCGCCGCGAAATAGTCGCCGCGCCGCAGCGGGTCGCACGCGAGCGGATGATCGCGGCGTAGCGCGACGACGAGCGAATCGTCGAGCAGGTGTTCGGTCGCGATGCGCGGGCCCGTCTGCACGCGACGTTCGACGACGAGATCGGCATTGCCCGATGCGAGTTCGCGCTCGATGTCGGGCACCGCGATACGGCGGCTCACGAGCCGCAGGCCCGGCGCTTCGTCGGCGAATGCGGCGACGATCCGCGGCAACGCAATGGATTCCAGCACGTCGCGAATGCCGACGGCGATGCTCAGGTCGAGCGTCGCGGGATCGAATGCCGACGGATCGTGCACGGTGCGTTGCAGGCCTTTCAGGTGCAGCTGTACGTCCGCGATGATCGAGCGCGTGCGTTCGGTCGGCACGACACGATTGCCCTGGCGCACGAACAGCGGATCGTCGAAATGCGCACGCAGCCGGTTGAGCGCGTGCGTGACGGCCGGTTGCGTGAGATGCAGCGCGCGGGCGGCCGCGCCGATGCCGCCGTGCACGTAGACGGCGTCGAGCACGCGAAACAGGTTCAGGTCGAGACGATGATCGGCGGGCACGGAGCGCGGCTGGCGTGGTGGACGGTGGATCGATTCTAAAGGATGCGCAGGCAACCGATGCGCCGCATGTCGTGCGTGCCGGTCGAGCGCCTTCGATGCGTATCGATGTCGTTCGGGCCGATACGCGGGTGCGGCTTCATCCGATGCGCGGTGCGACACGACGCGTGCATCGCCACGCAAGACGGCCGCAACAATCGCACGTCATCGCATGCGTGATTCAGTGCCGGCATACCGGCAACGCATGACAGCCTGTAGTAATCCGCCATCATGCTGTCCACGTCGGCCATTTCGTGCCAAAGGCGCTACCCGTTCGGCTAAGATGCCGTCGCTTCATATTTCGGGATAGCCGTCCTGTCGCACGCATTCAAACCAAATATAAGCCTGACAGTTCGACGGTATTAGAAGAAGTCGAACAAGTCGGGGGCTTGGCCAGTGAATGCAGCAGATCAGAGGTGGGTCGTTATCTATTTGAGTACGGGGTTTTCGTTGGCCCAGGCCGCGCGTCTTGGCGAGGCCTTCAATCTGGCGAATCGCCTGCATGCGTACAGTGCGGATTACCAGTTGAAGTACGTATCCGAAAGCGGGGGGCTGTTGCAGTCGTCGTCCGGCGTGAGAATTGCGGCCGATCCGCTCGGTGACGAGCATGGCCGTCGCGCACTCGCGTTCTTTCATCTTCACGGCGACCGCGCGGCCGTCAACTGGGACGACGCGTTGCAGCGGCGCCTGACCGACATTCGCCGGCATGCGCGCTGGATCGTCGATGCGATGGATTTGCCTGCGCTCGCGGCCACCCGGTGGCCGTCGGCGGCGATCGACGTGCGGCCCGGCCGCGGCGGGCGCCGTACCGCGACGACGGTCGAACTGCAGGCCGGCGAGACCGACGTGTTCGCCGCCGCGCTCGACATGTTTCGCGTCGACCTCGGCGACAGCGCCGCGCAGGAGATCGCCTGCAACTTGATGCGGCCGGTCGAGCAGCGCTATGCGCAGTCGATGTGGGCGTTCCGCGAACTGAGCGCGAGCCCGTCGATCCGGATGTCGGCGCAGCGGCTGCGCGCGCAGAGCGTGAACCGCATCTCGATCGCGACCGCCGCGCAGACCGCCGCGATGAGCGAGCGTAATTTCCTGCGGCGCTTCAAGAAGGAGATCGGCGTGACGCCGACCGAGTTCGTCCAGCACGTGCGGCTCGAGCGTGCGTGCCACATGCTGATTCATACGACGCTGCCGGCCGACAAGGTTGCACGGCGTACCGGGTTCGGCAGCGGCGAGCGGCTCGCGAAGCTGTTTCGCCAGCGCCTCCTGATGTCGCCGACCGAATTTCGCGTCGCCGAGCGGGAGAAGATCCTGAATCGCGGCACCGTGTCGCCCGATACGGACGAGGGGCCCGGCGCCGCGTATTGCGCTGGCGGCGGGGCGCGTTGCGACGCGTGCATCGACGCGCACGATAAAACGGGACGGATACCCGTAGAATCGGCCTGTCGCGATCTCGATTCCCGGTTTCCATGCCCTTCCTCCCCACTACCGCCACTGCCCCTTTCTGCCCGTCGGAAGTAAAGGGCAGCATCACGATCGACGCCGGTGCGCCGCGCTGGCAGAAGCTCAAGCGCTTCTTCGGCCCCGGCCTGCTCGTCGCGATCGGTTATATGGATCCCGGCAACTGGGCAACCGACATCCAGGCCGGTTCGCAGTTCGGCTATTCGCTGCTGTGGGTCGTCGCGTTCTCGAGCCTCGCGGCGATCTTCCTGCAGATGCTCGCGGCGCGGCTCGGCCTCGTCGCGGGCAAGGATCTCGCGCAGGCCAGCTACGACCGCTACGGCCGGTTCGGCCGCGTCGTGCAGTGGGTGACCGCCGAAGTGTCGATCATCGCGTGCGATATCGCCGAAGTCCTCGGCTGCGCGCTGGCGTTCAAGCTGCTGCTCGGCGTGCCGCTCGCGTGGGGGATCGTGCTGACCGCGCTCGACACGGTGATCGTGCTCGGCCTGCAGGGCAAGGGCTTCCGGCAGATCGAGGCGATCGTGCTCGGGCTGATCGCGACGATGGCGTTCTGCTTCGTCGCGCAGGTCGCGATCACGCCGCCCGACTGGCATGCGGTGGTCGGCGGGCTGGTGCCGGGCGATCCGGGCCACGACCGCAAGGACGCGATCGTGCTCGCACTCGGCATCGTCGGCGCGACGATCATGCCGCACAACCTGTACCTGCATTCGTCGGTCGTGCAGACGCGGCGTGTCGTCGGCGGTGCGCGCGGCATGATCCGCGACACGCTCGCGCTCGTGCGCATCGATACCTGCGTGTCGCTGTTCGTCGCGATGCTCGTCAACGCGGCGATCCTGGTCGTCGCCGGCGCGGCGTTCCATGCGACCGGCCAGCACAACGTGACCGACATCGAGCAGGCCTACAAACTGATTACGCCGATCGCGGGCGGCGCGGCCGCGCTGCTGTTCGGCATCGCGCTGCTCGCGTCGGGGCAGAGTTCGACGCTGACCGGCACGATTGCCGGCCAGGTGATCATGGACGGCTTCCTGCATACGAAGATCCCGTGCTACCAGCGCCGGCTGATCACGCGCGGGCTCGCGCTCGTGCCGGCGCTGATCGGCGTGCTGTGGCTTGGCGACGGCTCGGTCGGGCAGCTGCTCGTGTGGAGCCAGGTGCTGCTGAGCCTGCAGTTGCCGTTCGCGATGTGGCCGCTGATCCGCTCGGTCAGCGATCGCAACACGATGGGCGAGCACACGATCGGCCGCGGGATGCAGGTCGCCGCGTGGGCGCTGTTCGTCGTCATCAGCGGCACGAACCTGCTGTTGATTACCGGTGTCGCGGGCTGACACGGGCTGACACAGGCGCGGGGCGCGCATGCGGTAAACTGCTGCCTTTCCATCGTTGTCCGAAGTCCGTTATGTGGAGTGAAATCAGCAACATCGGCGATGCCGCGCTGACCTTGCCGATCGCGCTGACGTGCGCGGTATGGCTGGCGCTGACCGACTGGCGCCTCGCCGCCCGCTGGGTCGGGCTGCTCGCCGCCGGCATGGGTGTCGTCGGCGCAACGAAGATCCTGTATGCCGGGTGCGGCATCGAGCTGCCGCAATTCGATTTCCGCGTGATCAGCGGCCATACGATGCTGTCGACGTCCGTGTGGACGGTCGCGCTGTCGATGCTGTGGCAGGCGTTCCGGTCCGGCAAGGCGCCCGGCATGGCGGCCGGGCTGGCCATCGGCGCGATCACGGCCGTCGCACGCGTGTTCGACCACTCGCACACCGTGCCGGAAGTCGTCGTCGGCTGGACGCTCGGCGCGCTGGTCGCGCTGGTGTTTCTGCGCGGCTACGACGGCGCGCGCCAGCGCGCGTTCTCGCCGCGCATCGCGGCAGTCTGCCTGCTGCTCGTGTCGGGCATCGCATACGGGCACCGCGCGCCGTTCCAGCAAATGATCGACATGCATTCGCCGCAGCTCTGCGCGTTCGTGCGCGCGCCGTCGGGCGACGGATTCTGACGGGTGGCGGTCCCTCGCCGGCCTTCGTCCGGCGATTCCCTGATTGCTTGTCCTGAACGCCATGGCGCGTCCCGCGTTGCGGAACGTCACCCTTGCCATTCCCCGAATAGACGAATCGGCCGACCCACCGGATCGGCGGCGCTCGCTTGCGCGTTGGCGCAGGTGCGTGAAAGTCATGAACGCGTTCTATGACCGGGCATAACGAATATTCATTTCATCGATTGGCGGCATTCGCGTACGCTGGCTGACGTTCAACCGGGGCCGGCTGCCGGGACTGCCCGGTGCGCGTTGCAGTCATCTCGATATACTCGCGGAAACCGTGCGGCGCGTTGTTACGGCGATGCACGGTCAACCGGCCCGTGTCGGCCGGGATACGCACGGAAACCCCGTCGCGGCGGCGTTCCGCGAAGACGATTCACGACAGGAGCCAGTCACATGACAGCCGTTTCATCGCGCCTCGCAGGCAAGTGCGCATACATTACGGGCGCCGTCGGCGGCCTCGGCCGCGCGATTGCGCGCCGGATGGTCGAGCAGGGTGCGCGCGTGTTCCTGACCGACATCGCCGAAGCAGCGGTGCTCGACGCGTTCGCGCAGGAACTCAACGCGGGCCGCGCCACGCCGGTCGCGTTCGCCGCGACGCAGGACGTGCGCGACGAAGCGCGCTGGCAGGCGCTGCTCGCGCAGGCGGTCGATGCGATGGGCGGGCTGTCGGTGCTCGTCAACAACGCAGGTGTCGGTTCGATCGGCTCGCCCGCGCAGATCGAGCTGGACGAGTGGCGGCGCGTGATGGCGATCAACGTCGAGAGCATCGTGCTCGGCTGCAAGCATGCGTTGTCGTACCTGGCCGAGAGCCATCCCGCATCGATCATCAACATCTCGTCGGTCGCCGCGTTCAAGGTCGAGCCGGATTTCACCGCGTACAACGCGTCGAAGGCGGCGGTCGCGTCGTTGACGAAGTCGGTCGCGATCGACTGCGCACGCCGCGAGATCGACGTGCGCTGCAATTCGATTCACCCGGCGTTCATCCGCACGGGGATCGTCGAGCCGCTGTTCCAGTCGCTCGGCGAACGCGACGCGACACGCAAGCTCGCGCGCGGCATTCCGCTGCGCCGGCTCGGCGAGCCGGACGACGTCGCGCATGCGGCCGTGTATCTCGCATCCGACGAGAGCCGCTTCGTGACGGCCGCCGAACTCGTGATCGACGGCGGCATGTGCGCGGTCTGACGCGCATCCCGAACCACAACGACTGGAGGAGAACACCGTGTCGACACCCATGAACCGCCAACTGCTGTTGAAGACGCGCCCCGAAGGGCGCGTCGGCCGCGAACATTTTTCGTTTGTCGAGACGCCGGTGCCGGTGCTCGCGGACGGCGAGGTGCTCGTGCGCGTGCTGTACCTGTCGATGGACCCGACCAACCGCGTGTGGATGAGCGACGTGCCGCAGTACCTGCCGCCCGTCGCGATCGGCGAGGTGATGCGTGCGCTCGGCATCGGGCGCGTGGTCGCCTCGCGCCATGCCGGTTTCGCGGAAGGCGAGCTCGTGCAGGGGCTCGTCGGCTGGCAGGACTATGCGGTCGTGCCGGCCGACCAGGCCGCGCAGCTCGTGAAGCTGCCCGCGCAGTCGGGTCTGCCGCTGCCGACGCTGCTGGGCGCATGCGGGATGAGCGGGCTGACCGCGTACTACGGGCTGACCGACATCGCGCCGGTGCAGCCGGGCGAGACGCTCGTCGTGTCGGCGGCGGCCGGGTCGGTCGGCTCGATCGCCGGGCAGATCGGCAAGATTCACGGCGCGCGCGTGGTCGGCATCGCGGGCGGTGCGGACAAGTGCCGCTACCTGACCGAGACGCTCGGCTTCGACGCGGCCGTCGACTACAAGGCCGACGATTTCCGTCAGCAACTGAAGGCCGCGACGCCGGACGGCGTGCACGTGAACTTCGAGAACGTCGGCGGCGAGGTGATGCGTGCGGTGCTGTCGCGAATGGTGATCGGCGGGCGCGTCGCGCTGTGCGGCGTGATCTCGAACTACAACAGCGGCCGCGCGGCCGACGACGTCGGCGTGCTGATCTCGAAGCGGCTGACGATGCGCGGCTTCCTGATCCTCGATTACCGCAAGAGCCGCGAAGCCGTGCAGACGCTTTCAGGCTGGTTGCGCGACGGCCGGCTCAAGGCCGAGGAAACCGTGGCGGACGGTCTCGAAAACGCACCGGACGTGCTCAATCGCCTGTTCGACGGCGATCATCGCGGCAAGCTCGTGCTGCGCGTCGATCCGGACGCGTGACGGGCGTGCGATGCCGGTCGCCGGTTGCCGCGACCGGGTGTCGGTGGCCGCGAGTACGATCAACCGGGCTGCAGTTTAGGACTTGTCCCATATATTGTTCCGGCCGCTCTCCCTAAAGTGATTGCCAGCAGACAGGCGGCGTGACCGATGCGTCACGCCGCCTTTTTTCTGGTCACGCGAAGGGAGAGGGAACATGCGAAACGACGCGAAACGAGCGGCATCGGCAACGGCTGCGGTGCGCGATCGAACGGTGTGGTGTGCGGGCGCCGTGCAGCGGATCGCGCTCGGGCTCGGTGTCGTGCTGGCCATGTCGAATGCGATGGCAAACGGGCAGGCCAGGTCGGACGGCGTCGTGCATTTCACGGGCGCACTCGTCGATCTCTACGACGTATCGTTCGATGCGCCGTCGGGCGCGTTCGTCGACGGGCAGGAGATGACGGGCAGCGCGGTGGCGACACTCCGGTTCGATGCGCACGGCCGGCGCATGCCGGGCGCGCAGGTGACGCTGGCCGCGGCCGATGGCACGTCGTTCAGGCCGGATGCCGTTTCGGGCGTGCGCGCAACGTGGCGCGATGCACACGACGATCGAAGCGTGCCGCTGGTATCGGGCCGTGCGCATCGCGTCGGCCCGTATGGCGGCGTGATGACGGTGGCGGCAGATGAAGAAACGGGCGCCGTAGCGCCCGTCGTGATCGGTATCCGTCATCCTTGACGGACGGTTTCCGCCGGTGTGCAGATCACTGCACGCCGGCCATGCGGCGCGTCATTCGCCCTGTTCCGAACGTGCGTAGATGTCCCAGCTCGCCATGAACAGCGCGGCGACGAGCGGCCCGATCACGAAGCCGGTGATGCCGAACAGCGCCATCCCGCCGAGCGTCGAGATCAGCACGACCCAGTCGGGCATCTTCGTGTCCTTGCCGACGAGGATCGGGCGCAGCAGGTTGTCGACGAGGCCGATCACGCCCACGCAGAACGCGACGAGGATCACGCATTTCCACACCGCGCCGATCATCAGGAGGTAGAGCGCGGCCGGCACCCATACGAGGCTCGCGCCGATCGCGGGCAGCAGCGACAGGAACGCCATCAGCGCGCCCCACAGCACGACGCCTTCGATCCCGAGGATCCAGAAGATCAGCCCGCCGAGCGCGCCCTGCACGAGCGCGACCGCGATGTTGCCCTTCACCGTCGCGCGCACGACCGTCGTGAACTTGGCCAGCAGCAGGTTCTTGTGCTCGTCGTCGAGCGGCAGCGCGCGGCGCACGCGGCGGCCGATCTCGCCGCCGTCGCGCAGCAGGAAGAACACCATGTACAGCATCACGCCGAAGCTCACGACGAACTGGAACGTGTTCTGGCCGATGCTGAGTGCCTGGGCTGCGGCGAGCTGGCTGATCTGCGCGGCGCCATCGGTCAGTTTCTTCTGGATGCTCGGGATGTTGGTCAGCCCGTACTTCTGCAGCAGGTGCTGGATCGACGACGGCAGCGCGTGGATGATGTCCTGGAAGTATTGCGAATAGTTCGGCTGCGCGGTCTTGATTTCCTGGTACACGTATGCGATTTCCTGCACGAGCGTCGCCGCGACGAACACGAGCGGGAGAATCACGATCAGGACGATCAGCGACAGCGTCAGGAGCGCGGCCAGGTTGCGCCGCTTGCCGAAGCGTGCGGCGAGCCAGCGCTGCACGGGCTGGAACAGGATCGCGAGTATGGTGCCCCAGAACACGGCGCCGGAGAACGGCGCGAGGATCCAGCAGAGTCCGACGGTGACCGCGGCCAGCAGGAAATAGAAGAATTTTTGGTGATCGTGTCCGCTTTCCATGGATGGCGTTCGCGCAGATTGTTGCTTCGTTTGATTGAATTGCGTTGCCCGGGGCGCGATCGGCTCGCGAACGTCACGGGTTCGCGGCGGAACGCGGCGTGGGGCGGCCCGAACGGGAGTATGCCCGCAAAGGCCCCGCCATCATAGCCGCTGCGTGTGACCCCTGCGAAAACGCCGCGGCCGGGGCCGCGGCGCTGCCGGGAAGCGAACGCGGCGCAACGCCGCGTGAAGCATCGTCAGATATTGAGTTTCGTGACCTTGGTGCCGTTCACCGACAGGTCGCCCATCAGGCCCGCGTTGGTCAGGACCAGTACCTCGACCGGTGCGGTGGCCGTGGTGGTGTCGACCGCGCCGTTCGCGCCGACCTTCACGACCGCTACCGATGCGTCGGCGCCGGCGGCCCAGCCTTCCGACCTGCGGAACGAGTCGAGCGCATCCTGCGTCATGAACAGGAACACGATCGCCTTCGACTGCGCGCCGGCCTGCAGGCCGACCGACAGCGACGACGTGTTGTAGTAGCCGACGGTACTGCCGCCGACGCGCAGCGCGCCGTTGCCGGACTGGCCGCCGACGATGAAACCGGCCTGCAGCACATTCGGGAACACGAGCGTGCCGCGCGATTTCGCGACGAGTTCGCGCGAGCCCGGCACCGTCGAATAGAGGCGCGACAGCGTGGCGTTCACGCTGGCGTCGATCGACTGGCGCTTCGATGCGCTGGTCGACGCGTTTTCGGGTTTGTCGGGCGTGGTCGTGCAGCCGGCGAGCGCGAGGCTGCCGAGCATCACGGCGGCGGCGGCTTTCATGGCGAGGGATTTCTGCATGGCGATTCTCCTTCGTTGTCTGATTGAGGATGGGCGGTGCGGGCAGCGGGGCGGGCAGCGGTGCGGCTGGCCGCGGTCAACGGCGGGCAAGGAGCAGGCCCACAACGAACGCGAGACCCGCGACGACGCCGGCGGTTTGCCACGGGTTGTCGTGCACGGCCTGCGACACGCGTTCGGCCGATTCGCGCAGCCGGGCGGCCGCGCTGCCCGACGCGTAGTCGAGCGTGCTGCGCGCTTCATCGAGCCTGGATTGCACGCGCTTGCGCAGCGCGGCGATATCGCCGTCGCCATCGTTTTTCAGCAGGTCTTCCAGTTCGTCGACCAGCCCGCGCAGATCGTCGGTCACGTCGGCATGCAGGTCGCGGGCGGCAGAGCGCGTCGAGCGTCCCACGCGCCGGCCGGTGCGACGGATGTCGGCCAGGCCGCGGTCCAGCTTGTGTTCGATCGAGTCGGTGAGCGCCATGATGTTTATCCTCCTTCGATTCAAGGCCAATTTGAAGATAAGACGAATCCCAGCAACTAATGTGATTCACTTGACCCGATTGAGTTTCGAGACAATTTTTCAATTCGTCGGCAAGATCGCCGGGAAGCCCCGCCGTACGGGGCGTCGCGGAGATTGCAAAAAATTCTCAATCGGGCAAAACGCGTGCAGCGGAA
Source organism: Burkholderia sp. BCC1999 (assembly GCF_905339975.1). Classification (NCBI taxonomy): domain Bacteria; kingdom Pseudomonadati; phylum Pseudomonadota; class Betaproteobacteria; order Burkholderiales; family Burkholderiaceae; genus Burkholderia; species Burkholderia sp. BCC1999. The sequence goes on from NZ_CAJPHP010000006.1 coordinate 245,153, forward strand.
AGCGATACGAAGCGAATGTCCGGTAAATATGGCGTCGCCCGGGGTGTGAGGTAAATAGTGCCGTTGCAGGCGATGGGCTGATGCAAATGCACTAATCGACGGTGTACTGACGAGCAGGATTTGTGCCCGCGACCGGCATCCGGGCGCGGTTGCCCAGCGCGAGGTCGACGACGACGGGATCGTGGTCCGACGACCGATAGGCGTCGGGTGCGTAATAGGACGACCGATGCGCGGCCGTTTTGTAATCGGGCACGGGTTGCAGTGCAAACGGTTCATCGGCGTTGATGTGCCAGATGTGCGCGGCTTTGACGCGCGCGGCGAGTGCCGGCGTCGCGAGCGCATGATCGAGGCTGCCGGCCTCGCCGCGAAATACGTAGCTGTACGCAGCATCGCCGGCGAAGCGGGCCACCAGGTTCGCGTAGCCGCGCGCTTCGAGCACACGAACGGGATCTTCCTTCGCGTAGCTGTTCAGGTCGCCGATCAGCAGCACGCCGTCGGCGGCGGCGCCCGTCGGCGACGTGGCGAGCCAGTCGGCGATGCGCACGGCTGCCTGCGTGCGCGCCGCATTCCAGCAGCCCTGGCCGTCCGACTGGTCGCGATCGGCGCCGCTCGCGTTCGGGCAGTTCTTCGACTTCAGGTGATTGACCGCGACCGTGAACGCGCGTGTGCCGCCGACGCGCCGGAATGTCTGCGCGAGCGGCGGCCGGTGCCGGCCACCGAGCGCGATGGTAGCGGCACGCCCGACCGGTTCGACCGTGCGGCTGTCGTACAGCAGCGCAACCGCGATGGCATCGCGGCCGCGCCGCGCGGTACCGGGGTCGACCGCGCGCCAGCCGTCGCCGAGTTGTGTAGCGAGACGCCGCACGGCGCTCGCGTCGCCGTGGCCGTTGTTCGCGATTTCCATCAGCCCGATCACGTCGGCGCGCAGCGCTCGCAACGCCGCGATGATCTTCGCCTCCTGCCGCGCGAACACGGCAGGCGTTTTTGCGCCGCGATTGGCCGCTGTATTGAATCCGCCGCCGTGGCCGTCGCCATTGAAATAGTTGAACACGTTGAACGACACGATGCGCACGTCGGCGTCGGGATGCCGGGCCGGCGCATCGGTGCGCGGGTTCGTCGTGGCGTCGAACACCGGTGCGGCGCCGGCGGCCGGTTGCAGCCGCCACGCGCCGTAGCGCAGTTCGAGCACGCCTTCGACACCGCGCACCGTGTAGCCCGAGCGAAGCGTGTTGGCGGCGCTCAGCGCGGGTGGCGGATAGCGCACGGCCGCGCGATCGCGGCGGTTCGAGCCATCGTCGAGGACGATGCGGTTGCGCGCGTTGGCCGCTGCGAGCGCAGCGGCTTCGGCGGGCGGGACGACCTGGGTCGGGATGCGCAGCCGGCCGTTGCTGAGCACGACGCTGCCGTAGCGGCCGAGTTCATGCGTGTCGCTGACCGTCAGCGTTTGCGGCAGGCGCACCAGCATGCCTTCGTGCGCGGCCAGCACGGCCGGCGTGGCGACCGGCAGCGTGAGCGTGGCGGGCGTGACCCTTTGCCCGCGTGCGCAGACGGCGATGCCGCCCGTCAGCGTGAACTGCGTGCGGCCGTATCGATCGTCGACCCTGCCGGTGAGATGCACGAGATCGCCTGCGTTCGCGCGCGCGTTCGGCGCGTACACGAACAGGCCTTCCGGGACGCCCGGCTTGCGCTTGCGCTGCGCATCGGCCTGCTGGACGAAGAAGCCGCCGAGGCCGTCGGGCCCGCCGAATTCGGCGGTGACGACGGCCTCGATCGACGTCGTGCGTCCGGCCAGCGGCGACGGGCCGTCGGCCCGACGGAGATCGGCGATCGCCGAGGTGGCGCTGCCGCAGCCGGCGCTGACCGGCAGCCCGGCCATGACCGGGCGGACGGAGAGGGTAAGCGTCAGTGCAACGGCAAGCAGCGGCAGCAGGCGTGACATGGGACGATCCACAGGAAGAAAATCCGACAGTTCGGGACTGCATCCTGAAGGCAAAATGTCAGGAAGCGGCCGAATTGGCCGTCAGGCCAGTGCCGATCGGCTAACGATGTCGGCAGGCCGCATCGCGGCTGCTACGCTTTTGCATCGGGTGTCGCTTGCCGATCGCCCAGCGAACGTTGCCGCGCCCCGTTCCCACAGGAGAAGTCCATGTCTTACATGCTGTTGATTGTCGAACCGACCGAACAGCGCGCCGAGCGCACGCTCGACGAAGGTCAGGCGCTGTACGCGCGGATGGTCGATTTCGCGGAGACGCTGAAGGCGCGTGGCGTGCTGCGCGGCGTCGAGTCGCTGGAGCGCTCCGAGCGCGGCACGCGCGTGCAGGTGCGCGACGGCGAGACGCGCCTGGTCGACGGCCCGTTCGCGGAGGCAAAGGAAATGGTCGGCGGCTTCTTCCTCGTCGACGTCGACACGCGCGAAGAGGCGATCGAGATCGCACGCCAGTGCCCGGCCGCGCAATGGTGCACGGTCGAGGTTCGCGCGGTCGGTCCGTGCTTCCTGTAATTTCCGCGACTCGGTATTTACCCTGATATGTCGCGGCGCGTGTCGATCCGGCCGTCGTTCGCGCGTCGTCCGGATAAGGCCCCGATGAACGGGCGCCTCCTTCCATCGATGACAAGGAGTGAACGATGCGATTCATGATCATGATCCGGGCGAACGCCGTCAGCGAATCCGACGCGTTGCCGGACAACCGGCTGGTCGAGGCCATGACCGTCTATCACGAGGAACTGGCCAAGGCCGGCGTGCTGCTCGACGCGAACGGGCTGCGGCCGAGCGCGCGCGGCTGGCGCGTGCGCTACACGGACGGCAAGGGCTCGGTGGTCGACGGCCCGTTCGCCGAAACGAAGGAACTGATCGCCGGCTATACGCTGATCCAGGTACGTTCGCGCGACGAGGCGCTCGAATGGACGCGCCGGTTTCCCGCGCCGTTCGGCGCCGAGATGGATTGCGAGATCGAGGTGCGGCCGCTGTTCGAACTCGACGACCTCACGCCGAGTGAGGCAGTCGAGCGGTTCCGCGAGCTCGACGTCGGCCGCAAGGGCGCCTGAACGTCCACCTGAATCCAACTTCACCGGGAGCACCCGTCATGCACAAGATGGTCTTCATCAACCTGCCCGTGGCCGACCTGCCGCGCTCGAAGGCGTTCTACCAGGCGCTTGGCTACGAGGTCGTGCCGGAATACACCAACGACATGGCCGCCTGCATCAAGATCAGCGACACGATCTTCGCGATGCTGCTCGTGCGGCCGTTTTTCCAGACCTTTACCGGCAAGACGATCGTCGATCCGGCGACGCAGGTGCAGGTGCTGTCGTGCCTGTCGTGCGAAAACCGCGCCGAGGTCGACGCGATCGTCGCGAAGGCGCTCGCGGCCGGCGGTTCCGCGCCGCAGGCGCCGCGCGAGTACCCGAACATGTACGGCCACGGGTTCGACGATCCGGACGGCCACGCATGGGAGCTGATGGCCATGCCGCTGGACGCGTCCGGACAGGGGCAGGCGTCGTGACGCTTGAGGCGACGCATCGTGCGATCGAAGCGGTCTGGCGAATCGAGGCGCCGAAGATCATCGCGCGCGCCGCGCGCGTGGTGCGCGACGTCGGCGTGGCCGAGGAGCTGGCGCAGGACACGCTCGTCGCGGCGCTCGAGCACTGGCCCGTCGACGGCGTGCCCGACAACCCGGCCGCCTGGCTGATGACGGCCGTGAAGCGTCGCGCGCTCGATCGCGTCCGGCAGGAGTCGCTGCATGCGGCGAAGCGCGACCAGCTCGGGCACGAGATGGACGCGTTCGAAGCGCACGTCGTCCCCGACATCGCGGAGGCGCTCGCCGACGCGAGCGACGACGACATCGGCGACGACCTGCTGCGGCTGATCTTCACGTCGTGCCACCCGGTGCTGTCGACCGATGCGCGCGTCGCGCTGACGCTGCGGCTGCTCGGCGGGCTGACGACGGGCGAGATCGCGCGCGCGTTCCTGACGCCCGAGCCGACGATCGCGCAGCGGATCGTGCGCGCAAAGCGCACGCTCTCGGCCGCGCACGTGCCGTTCGAGGTGCCGGCCGCGGATGCGCGGCCCGCGCGGCTCGCATCGGTGCTCGAAGTGATCTACCTCGTGTTCAACGAAGGCCATGCGGCGACCGCCGGCGACGACTGGACGCGTCCGGCGCTGTGCGACGAGGCGCTGCGGCTCGGCCGCGTGCTGGCCGGGCTCGCGCCGGACGAAAGCGAAGTGCTCGGACTCGTCGCGCTGATGGAACTGCAGGCATCGCGCATGCAGGCGCGCACCGATGCGCAGGGCCGTCCCGTGCTGCTGCTCGACCAGGATCGCAGCCGCTGGGATCCGTTGCTGATCCGGCGCGGCCTCGCGGCGCTGGAGCGGGCGACGAAGCTCGGCGGCGTGCGCGGGCCGTATGCGCTGCAGGCCGCGCTGGCCGCCTGCCATGCGCGTGCGCGGCACGCGTCGGATACCGACTGGGCGCAGATCGTCGCGCTGTACGACGCGCTCGCCGAGGTTGCGCCGTCGCCCGTCGTCGAGCTGAATCGCGCGGTAGCCGTGGGGATGGCGTTCGGGCCGGCCGCGGCGCTCGAACTCGTCGATGCGCTGCGCGACCATCCCGCACTGGTGCGCTATCACTGGCTGCCGAGCGTGCGCGGCGACCTGCTCGCGAAGCTCGGCCGTGCCGACGAGGCCAAGCGCGAGTTCCGCCGCGCGGCGGAACTGACGCGCAACGAGCGCGAACGCGAATTGCTGCTGAAGCGCGCGACCGATGCGTGACGCATGATGCACGCGTGAGCGTGCCGTCGTTGCTGCCCCCGGCACCACCGGTGTCCGGCCCGACACTATCGCGCGCATTGAAAAAGCCTATTGGGGGATGCGAACGCGAGCGCCTAGATTGAAGAGCACGATGCGCGCGCCCCGGCACACGCATCGTTCCCCACATACTTCATCGGCCCGGCTTCGCATGCGGCCGCGCCGACTCGAACGGAGGCGCAAATGGCTCACCTCAAGGGCAGCAAGACCGAAGAGAACCTGAAGGCCGCATTCGCGGGTGAATCGCAGGCGAACCGGCGCTATCTGTATTTCGCTTCGAAGGCTGACGTCGAAGGGCAGAACGACGTCGCCGCGCTGTTCCGCTCGACCGCCGAAGGCGAAACCGGCCATGCGCACGGCCATCTCGAATACCTGGAGGCCGTCGGCGATCCGGCCACGGGCTTGCCGTTCGGTTCGTCGCGGCTGAATCTCGAATCGGCGATCGCCGGCGAGACGCACGAATACACCGACATGTATCCGGGCATGGCGAAGACCGCGCGCGACGAAGGCTTCGACGAAATCGCGAACTGGTTCGAAACGCTCGCGAAGGCCGAACGCAGCCACGCAAACCGCTATACGAAGGCGCTGGACAGTCTCGTCGACTGACGGGCCGCCGCAGGCCGCACGGCATCGCCGTGCGACCGGCACGCGGCTGGCTGTTCGTTCATCGCCGCCCGCCGCGCGCGGGCGGCGCGCGCGCATGCGCGCCACGCTGGAGCGCCCCCATGCCCCACAAGGAAGGCAGTCTCGAAGCCCCGACCCGGCATCCGCTCGACTGGCAGTCCGATGCGTTCTACGACCAGGCCGCGATCGACGCTGAAATGACGCGTGTGTTCGACATCTGCGCCGGGTGCCGGCGCTGCGTGTCGCTGTGCGGCGCGTTTCCGGCGCTGTTCGACCTGGTCGACGACACGCCGATGGGCGACATCGAGGAGGTGCCGAAGGAAGCGTTCGGCAAGGTCGTCGACCAGTGCTATCTGTGCGACCTCTGCTACATGACGAAATGCCCGTACGTGCCGCCGCACGCATGGAACGTCGACTTCCCGCACCTGATGCTGCGCGGCAAGGCCGCGCGCTACCAGCGCGGCGAAGTGGCGTTACGCGACAAGGTGCTGTCGAATACCGATGCGCTCGGCCATTTCGCGGGCATTCCGATCGTCACGCAGGCCGTCAACGCGGTGAACCGCACGCCGCCCGCGCGCCACGCGCTCGAGGCGGCGCTCGGCGTCGATCGCGACGCATGGCTGCCGGAGTTCGCGCCGCGCAAGTTCCGGCGCGCCGCGAAGCGCTCCGGCAATCCGCCCGTGCGCGACGGCGAACGCACGCCCGGCAAGGTCGCGATCTACGCGACGTGCTACGTGAATTTCAACGAACCCGGTATCGGCCACGACCTGCTCGCGATCCTCGCGCACAACGACATCCCGTACGAACTCGTCACGCGCGAAGCCTGCTGCGGGATGCCGCTGCTCGAACAGGGCAACCTCGCCGGTGTCGCCGCGAAGAAGGCCGTGAACATGCCCGTGCTCGAACGCTACGCGCGCGAAGGCTACGCGCTGATCGGCGCGATTCCGAGCTGCGTGCTGATGTACAAGAGCGAGCTGCCGCTGATGTTCCCCGGCGACGAGGCGGTGCGCGCGGTGGCCGACGCATTCTGGGATCCGTTCGAATACGTGATCGCGCGGCATCGCGACGGGCTGCTGAAGACCGATTTCAAGACCGGCCTCGGTACCGTGTCGTATCACGTGCCGTGCCATGCGCGTGTGCAGAACATCGGCCGCAAGACGGCCGACGCGCTGTCGCTCGTGCCCGATACGCGCGTGAACGTCGTCGAGCGTTGCTCGGGCCATGCGGGCACGTTCGGCGTGAAAAAGGAATTCCATGCGGACGCGATGCGGATCGGCGCACCCGTATTCAAGGCGATGGCCGAGCCGCAACCGGATGTCGTGTCGTCCGACTGCGCGCTGGCCGGCCATCACATCGTGCAGGGCATCGACGAGAGGGGGCTGCCGTCCGCGCCGCTCGCGCACCCGCTCACGCTGCTGCGCCGTGCATACGGAATCTGATCCGACGCCCGCCATCCACGAGGACTGCTCATGACGCTGACCCGCGACTCCCTGCTGACGCTCGAAGCCTACGCAAAGATCCGCAGGACCGAACACGCGCGGCTCGTTGCGTACAAGCGCCGCCGCGCGGTGGCGCTCGGCAACCACCTGCGCTTCCTGTTCGAGGACGAGACGACGATCCGCTATCAGATCCAGGAGATGCTGCACATCGAGAAGATCTTCGACGAGGCCGGCATCGAAGGCGAACTGGAAGCCTATCTGCCGCTGGTGCCCGACGGCACCAACCTGAAGGCGACGCTGCAGATCGAATACGAGCACGAGGCCGAGCGGCGCGCGGCGCTCGCGCGGCTGATCGGCGTCGAGGATCGCGTGTACGTGCAGGTCGACGGGCATGCGAACGTCTACGCGATCGCCGACGAGGATCTCGAGCGCGACACCGCCGAGAAGACGTCGGCCGTGCACTTCGTGCGTTTCGAACTCGACGCGCCGATGCGCGCGGCGCTCAAGGGCGGGGCGGCGCTGTCGATCGGCTGCGATCACCCGGCCTACGCGATGCCGCCGCAGCGCGTGGACGCGGACGTGAGCGCATCGCTGGCCGGCGATCTGCGCTGACGCAACTGCCGCGCGTCCCGCACGGCGGCTTCCGCTTTTCCGTTCCGACCCGAAACGGGAGGTCCGCTCGCCGGGCGGTGCTGCCGCGCGCCTGTCGCCGCGAAGATGTAACAGGCGCCACGAGTTTGCATGCCGGGACATACCGTGCATCGCGCGTCACTGCACTTTCATTACTCGCAGAGAAACAATAAAAAGATTGTGCACGGGGATAATTAAGGTGAACGGAAATTGAATGATTTACCGATTCGTGAATATCTTGTTACGAATTTTCCCGCGATTTACCGATTTTAGGAAGCAATCCGGGAAATTGTTTCCGGCAAGGGCCGGATCAGCCTGTAACAGCTTATTTCAGGCTATTCTTCATACCCTGCAGAGCCCCGCCAGACGGGCCTTTGCAGCGACGGGCATAAAGATCTCGCAAAAAAATTCAAGCGTAAATAGATTGCGCACCAATGGCTGGATGTTTCAGTGCGTAACATTAAGTCATTGTCATATTGAGATAAACCCTGAGGATGGTATGCTTCGTGCACAAAAATTCCCACATTGGAGTGAGACCGTGATTTGTGCGCCATTGCCGGGAATCGCGGCACCGTGAAAGTGCGGTGCCGAGCCGGCATGCACAACACCGGATAACCATAATGTGCAACCTGGCCGCCCCGCGACGCGATGTGTCGCGATGGCGCCGCCAATCGCAGCCCGGCCTGGCTGCGTGGAGAGATCTACTATGTTCTTCGATGAGCTTAACGATGAAGAGTGGTTTCGTCTTTCAACGCTGATCGCCGATGAACCCATCCGGCTGAATCGTCGCGGGCGGCCGCGTGCCGAACCGCGTGTCGTCGCCAATGCGGTGCTCTGGATCCTGACGACCGGGGAAGCCTGGTCCAAGCTGCCCGGTCGCTATCCGTCCGGGCCGACGTGCCGTCGCCGCTACGAGGAATGGCTGGCGAGCGGCACGCTGCTGCAGATGATCGACGTGCTGACCCAGTTCAGCGGGCGCACGTTCGCGTATATTCCGCCGCCGCCGGTGCCGGTCGTTCCCGCGCGCCGCGTGGAGCCCGTGCCCGACAACGATCGCTTGCGCGGCGTGTTCTGGCAAAACCCCGAGTCGTGGCAATTGCCGGTTGCGCAGGCAAACGTTTGGGAGGGCGAAGGTGCGTCGGTAAGTGCGATGCAGGACGATGCGGTGATCGATCCGTCCGACACGTCGTTCGTCGTGCCCGGTGCGCCGGCGACGGAGCTGCGCCACGCTCATGCGTCGTCGGCGAGCTTCGCCGCGGCCGAACCGCAAGTCGACGAGTATCGCGGCTATACGATCAGCGGCATCGCGCAGCCCGTGCAGAACCTGATGTATCGCGCGTGGGCCGAGATCTCGCAGGACGACCGGCGCGTGGAGCGCTCCGGCCTCATCGGCCCGCGTTTCACCGATGCCGAGGAAGCCGAACAGTTCGCGCTCGACTGGGCGCGCCAGTGGATCGATCGCCACGGCGCGAGCGACGAGCCGGCGCGCGAGCCGCAAAGCGAGGTGCTGGCCGGCCTGTCCGCGCTGGCGCGTGCGGAGTCGGACATCAAGCGCTTCATCGCCGAGCGCCATGCGAGTGCGCTGACCGAGGGCCGCAACGATCCGGTGCAGCCGGAACGCCGCGAGTACGAGTACCGCGTCGGTTGATCGCGGTGTCGATGCGATGCGCGGGCCGTCGTGTGCCACGACGCCCGCGCGGCCATTCCGTCTCTTCAAGCCTGCCGTGCCGGCCGGGCGCCGCCTCGACAGCGGCGCCCGCCGGCGTTTGATGCATCACTGGCGGCCGTAGGTGTCGTCGAAGCGGACGATGTCGTCCTCGCCGAGATACGCGCCCGATTGCACTTCGATCAGTTCGAGCGGCATCTTGCCCGGGTTCTCCAGGCGGTGCGAGACGCCGAGCGGAATGTACGTCGATTCGTTTTCGGACAGCAGGAACGTTTCGTCGCCGCGCGTGATGCGCGCGGTGCCGCGCACGACGATCCAGTGTTCGGCGCGGTGGTGGTGCATCTGCAGCGACAGTTGCGCGCCCGGCTTCACGACGATGCGTTTCACCTGGAAGCGCTCGCCCATGTCGACCGAGTCGTAGTGGCCCCACGGGCGGTGCACCTTGCGGTGGTCGGTGGCTTCCGCGCCGCGTTGCGCCTTGATGCGGCCGACGATTTTCTTCACGTCCTGCACGCGCGATTTATCCGCGACGAGCACGGCGTCGGGCGTTTCGACGACGACGAGGTTCTGCGTGCCGACGCAAGCGACGAGCCGGCTTTCCGAATGCGCGAAAGTCGATTCGGCGTCTTCGAACAGCACATTGCCGCGGCCGACGTTCTGCGCATCGTCCTTCGGCGAGATCTGCCAGATCGCATCCCACGAACCGACGTCCGACCAGCCGGCGTCGAGCGGCACGACGACGCTCTCGCACAGTTGCGGCAGGCTCGCGAGCGGCTCCATCACCGCATAGTCGATCGAGTTCGACGGCGATGCGGCGAATGCGTCGCGATCGACGCGGAAGAAATCGCCGTCTTCCTTGCCCTGGGCGACGGCCTGTTCGCACGCGGCGTAGATCGCCGGTTCGAGCTGGCGGATCGCCTTCAACCACACCGATGCGCGCACGATGAAGATCCCGCTGTTCCACCAGTACTCGCCGGAGGCGACGTACTGCTGCGCGAGTTCGAGGTGCGGCTTCTCGACGAAACGGTCGAGGCGGCGCACGTCGAGGCTGCCCGTCGCGGCATCGCCGAGCGGCGCGCCGACGCGGATGTAGCCGTAGCCGGTTTCCGCGTGCTTCGGCACGATGCCCATCGTCGCGATCTTGCCTTGCGCGGCGCAGTGCACGCCGGCCGCGACGGCTGCGTGAAAGCGCGGCAGGTCGGCGACCGCATGGTCGGCCGGCATCACGGTCATCACCGCATCGTTGCCGCCGGCGACGAGCCGCAGCGCGGCGAGCGTCAGTGCGGGCGCGGTGTCGCGGCCGAGCGGCTCGAGCATGATCGTCGCGCGCTTGGCCGTCAGGCGCAGCTGTTCGGCGGTCGTGAAGCGGTGATCCTCGCCGCACACGATCAGCACGTCGTCGTTCAGCGGATGAGCGGCCGCGAGGCCGTCGAGGCGCAGGGCGGTCGACTGCAACAGCGAATGATCGCCGAGCAGGCCGATCAGCTGTTTCGGAAAACGTTCGCGCGACATCGGCCACAGGCGTGTACCGGAGCCGCCGGCAAGAATCACCGGTTGCACCGCGAGGCGCGTGCCGGTAGCGGGGGCGGCGGAAGAAGAATGGCGCGTTTCGGCTGCCACGGCCGGAGCATTCATGATGACACTCTCCACGGTTGAAGTCAGTGCCTGTCGTTGTAGCATGAAGTAAATCGACAATAAAACCGGGCCCATTGCTTGATATTCATCAGGCATTCATCTGGAAAAATTTTCCGCGATAGCATCGGATGCAAATAAAAAAATAAAAAATAATTCCGCGCATCGGCGTCCAATGCTTGCCTGTAAAGGGGTTGCGGCGAACGTAAAGTTTCCGAAAACTTCTCGATTTCCGATCAATTCGGGAAAACCTGCCGAATTAATTCAAAAACTTCGCGGCAAGAATTTCCGATTATTTTTCGAAATACTTGTGCGCTTGAGGAGGAATTTTCTTACCGCTTCAATAGCGTCATGCAACGTTTGAATCGAAGGTGCGGCACGGGTCGCACGAGGAGCTGTTCGGCAAACGCCTGTTCAAAGAGGAAGCAGACATGTTGAGCGTGCTGGCGAGAGTCATCGATATCGCGATGGTCGTGGCGGGGGCGCTGATCGCCGCCGCCCTGCACGGCGGCAGCATCTGGCTCAACGACCTGCAGCGCACGACGGTGCTGTTCGACTGCCTGCTCGTCGTCGTGTTCTTTCCGGCCATCGGCATTTACCAGTCGTGGCGCGGCAAGCGTCTCGTCGGGCTGGTGGGCCGGGTGGCGTTCGCGTGGCTCGTGGTCGAGCTCGCGGGCATCCTGATGAGCTTCAGCTTCCACCAGTCGGGCGACCTGTCGCGGATGTGGCTCGGTTACTGGGCACTCGTGACGATGGTGCTGCTCGCCGGCTCGAAAGCCTGCGTGCACGTCGTGCTGCGGCAGTTGCGCCGCGGCGGCTACAACCTGAAGGCGGTCGCGATCGTCGGCGGTACGCCGGCGGCGCGGCGGCTGATCGCGCAGATGCGGGCGCGGCCGGAAGCCGGTTTCAACCCGGTGTGCGTGTACGACGAAAGTGAAGCGCTGGGCGAAGTGGCGCTCGACGACGTGCGTATCGAGCGGCAGTTCGAATCGCTGGTGTGGCTGGTGCGCAGCCGCGCGATCAGCGAGCTGTGGCTCACGCTGCCGATGACGGAGGAGCGCCGGATTCACCAGATCGTGACGGTGTTCCGCCACGACTTCGTGAATATCCGCTTCATCCCGGACGTGCGCACGCTGTCGTTCTTCAACCAGGAAGTGGTCGAGGTGCTCGGCGTGCCGGCGATCAACCTCGCGGCGTCGCCGATCACCGACGTGCGGATCCTGCCGAAGTTCGTGTTCGACCGGATGTTCGCGCTGGCGGCGCTCACGGCGCTCGCGCCGGTGATGGTGATGATCGCGGCCCTGATCAAGCTGACGTCGCGCGGGCCGGTGTTCTTTCGCCAGAAGCGCAAGGGTATCGACGGGCACGAATTCGAGATCTACAAGTTTCGCTCGATGAAGGTGCACCAGGAAGTGTCGGGGCAGGTCACGCAGGCGACGAAGAACGACACGCGCGTGACGCCGGTCGGCCGGTTCCTGCGCCGCACGAGCCTCGATGAACTGCCGCAGTTCATCAACGTGCTGAAGGGCGAGATGTCGGTCGTCGGCCCACGCCCGCATGCGCTCGCGCACGACGACATCTACAAGGATCTGGTCAAGGGCTACATGTTCCGTTACCGGATCAAGCCGGGCATCACCGGATGGGCGCAGATCAACGGCTATCGCGGCGAGACCGACCAGATCGAGAAGATGATGGGACGCGTGAAGCTCGATCTGTACTACATGCAGAACTGGTCGTTCTGGCTCGACATCAAGATCGTCGTGCTGACGCTCTGGAAAGGCTTCACCGGCAGCAACGCTTACTGACGCCGGCACGCAGCGCCACCACGCCGGCATTCCGGTTTTACGAATTTCGAATCATTGGTCACGAGGTCCGACACATCATGAATCTGACTATCATCGGCAGCGGTTACGTAGGTCTTGTCACAGGCGCCTGTCTCGCCGACATCGGGCACGACGTGTTCTGTCTCGACGTCGACCAGGCAAAGATCGACGTCCTGAACAATGGCGGCGTGCCGATCCACGAGCCGGGCCTGAAGGAAGTCATCGCGCGCAACCGTGCGGCCGGCCGCCTGCGCTTCTCGACCGACGTCGAGGCCGCGGTCGCGCACGGCGACGTGCAGTTCATCGCGGTCGGCACGCCGCCCGACGAGGACGGCTCGGCCGACCTGCAGTACGTGCTCGCGGCCGCCCGCAACATCGGCCGCTACATGACGGGCTTCAAGGTGATCGTCGACAAGTCGACGGTGCCGGTCGGCACGGCCGAGCGCGTGCGCGCGGCGGTGGCCGAGGAGCTCGCGAAGCGCGGCGGCGACCAGATGTTCTCGGTCGTGTCGAATCCGGAATTCCTGAAGGAAGGCGCGGCCGTCGACGATTTCACGCGCCCCGACCGCATCGTGATCGGCTGCGACGACGACGTGCCGGGCGAGCGCGCCCGCGAGCTGATGAAGAAGCTGTACGCGCCGTTCAACCGCAACCACGAACGCACGCTGTACATGGACGTGCGCTCGGCCGAGTTCACGAAGTACGCAGCCAACGCGATGCTCGCGACGCGCATCTCGTTCATGAACGAGCTGGCGAACCTCGCCGACCGTTTCGGCGCGGACATCGAGGCCGTGCGCCGCGGGATCGGCTCCGATCCGCGCATCGGCTATCACTTCCTGTACGCCGGCTGCGGCTACGGCGGCTCGTGCTTCCCGAAGGACGTCGAGGCGCTGATCCGCACGGCCGACGAGCACGGGCAGGCGCTGCAGATCCTGAAGGCCGTGTCGTCGGTCAACGCGACGCAAAAGCGCGTGCTCGCCGACAAGATCGTCGCGCGCTTCGGCGAGGACCTGACGGGCCGCACGTTCGCGATCTGGGGCCTGGCGTTCAAGCCGAACACCGACGACATGCGCGAAGCGCCGAGCCGCGAGCTGATCGCCGAGCTGCTGTCGCGCGGCGCGCGCATCGCCGCATACGACCCGGTCGCGCAGCAGGAAGCGCGCCGCGTGATCGCACTCGATCTCGCCGATCACCCGAGCTGGCTCGAGCGCCTGACCTTCGTCGACGACGAAGCGCAGGCCGCGCGCGACGCCGATGCGCTCGTGATCGTCACCGAATGGAAGATCTTCAAGAGCCCCGACTTCGTCGCGCTCGGCCGCCTGTGGAAGTCGCCGGTGATCTTCGACGGCCGCAACCTGTACGAGCCGGAGACGATGAGCGAGCAAGGCATCGAATACCACCCGATCGGCCGGCCGGGCTCGCGCCAGGCCGTCGCCGCCCGCGTGCCGGGCATCGCGCGCGCAAGCGCGTAACCCGATTCCCGTCACTCGTTACGAGACGCCATGTTCCGGAACATCCTGATCGTCTGCCACGCAAACGTCTGCCGCAGCCCGGCGGCTGAGATGCTGTTCAAGTCGCACGCCGCGTCGCGGGGCGGCGTGCGCCCGACGTTTCACTCGGCCGGCGTGCATGCGAATGACGGCGACGGCATCGATCCGGTGATGCGGCAACTGCTCGCCGAGCGGGGCGTCGATGCGACGCCGCATCGCTCGCGGCGGCTGTCGCGCCGGATCGTGCGCGACGCCGACCTGATTCTCGTCAGCGAGCGCGGACAGATTGCGGCCGTCGAAAAGGTCGATCCGTTCGCGCGCGGCAAGGTCCACCTGCTCGGCAAGTGGGAAGGGGCCGAGATTGCCGACCCGCACGGCGGCCCCGAAGCCGATTACCGCGAGAGCTACTCACTGATCGAACGTCTGGTTCAAGGATGGCTACAGAAACTATGCTGAAACGCCCGATGCGCCCGGTGGCGCTTGCCGTCGCGCTGACGACTTTCCTGTCAGCCTGTGCAACCGCGCCCGGCAACTACCTCGACTCGTCGAACCTGAAGGACGAAGGCCGGCAGCAAGCCGCCGAAACCTATCCGGTTCATTACATCGACGCCAAAGTGGTGATGGACCAGCTGCAGAAGGCACAGGTCGATCATCCGCTGCCGCCCGCGCGCTATACCGACCCGTCGCAATACGTGTACCGGATCGGGCCGCAGGACATCCTCGGCGTCACCGTCTGGGACCACCCCGAGCTGACGACGCCGCAAGGCCAGTCGTTCTCGAGCGGCGGCAACACGACGCAGACGATCGCGGGCGCGCTGCAGCAGCCCTATTCGTCGTCGCTGCCGGGCCAGGCCGATCCTTATGGCCAGACGGTGGCCGCCGACGGCACGATCTTCTTCCCGTTCGTCGGCCGCATCCACGTGGCGGGCAAGACGATCGCGCAGACCCGTGATGAGCTCGCCACGCGTCTCGCGCGCTATGTGAAGAATCCGCAGCTCGACGTGCGCGTGCTGTCGTTCCGCAGCCAGAAGGTGCAGGTGACGGGCGAGGTGAAGACGCCGGGCCCGCTCGCGATGAGCGACGTGCCGCTGACGCTGGTCGACGCGATCTCGCGCTCGGGCGGCTCGACCACCGACGCCGATCTGCAGCGCGTGCGCCTGACGCGCGACGGCAAGCTCTACACGCTCGACGCGAACGGCGTGCTCGACCGCGGCGAAGTGCGGCAGAACGTGATGCTGCAGCAGGGCGACATCGTCAACGTGCCGGATCGCAGCGACAGCCGCGTGTTCATCATGGGCGAGGTCAAGACGCCGGTCACGGTGCCGATGCTCAAGGGCAAGCTGACCATCGCCGACGCGTTGACGGCCGGCGGCGGCATCCTCGACACCGATGCGAACCCGCGCAAGATCTACGTGATGCGCGGCATGCGCGACAACCCGACGAAGCCTGAAGTGTTCCGTCTCGACATGACGCAGCCCGATGCGCTGATGCTGTCGAGCCGTTTCCCGCTTCAGCCGCTCGACGTGGTCTACGTCAGCACGGCCAGCTCGGTGCAGTTCAACCGGGTGCTGCAGCAGGTGCTGCCGACGATTCAGACGATTTTCTACATGAAGCAAATCACGCGCTGATAGCCCGCCGGGGCGGCACCTCCGCCCCGGCACCACTCAAGCGGGAACGAATGGTGAACACGCAAGCGAAACACTCCTACGCGGATCTGTCCGTGAAAACCGAGGAAGAGGACGTCGTCCTCGGCCAGTTGCTCCAGGTGATCATGGACGACATCTGGCTGCTGCTCGGCATCGCGGTGACGGTCGTCGCGCTCGCCGGCCTCTACTGCTATATCGCGAAGCCGGTGTATCAGGCCGACGTGCACGTGCGGGTCGAGAGCAACGACAACACGTCGCAGGCGCTCACGCAGACGCAGACCGGTGCGACGATCAACACCGGTCCGCAGCAGGCGCAGACCGACGCGGAAATCGAGATCATCAAGAGCCGCGGCGTGGTCGCGCCGGTGGTCGAGCAGTTCAAGCTGAATTTCTCGGTCGTGCCGAAGACGCTGCCGGTGATCGGCAGTCTCGCCGCGCGTGTCGCGACGCCGGGTACGCCGTCCCGACCGTGGCTCGGCCTGAAATCGTATGCATGGGGCGGTGAAATTGCCGACGTCGATTCGATCAGCGTCGTGCCCGCGCTCGAAGGCAAGAAGCTGACGCTGACGGCCGGCCCGAACGGCACTTATTCGCTCGTCGACCAGAACGGCACGCGGCTGCTGTCGGGCCAGGTCGGCGAATCGACGCAGGGCGGCGGCGTGACGCTGCTCGTGTCGAAGCTCGTCGCGCGTCCCGGCACGCAGTTCACGGTGGTCCGCTACAACGATCTCGATGCGATCAGCGGCTTCCAGACCGGCATCCAGGTGACCGAGCAGGGCAAGCAGACGGGCGTCGTGCAGATCTCGCTCGAAGGCAAGGACCCGGACCAGACCGCCGCGATCGCGAACGCGCTCGCGCAGTCGTACCTGAACCAGCACGTGGTCGCGAAGCAGGCCGAAGCAACCAAGATGCTCGACTTCCTGAAGGGCGAGGAACCGCGCCTGAAGTCCGACCTCGAACGTGCGGAAGCCGCGCTGACGCAGTACCAGCGCACGTCGGGCTCGATCAACGCGAGCGACGAGGCGAAGGTCTACCTCGAAGGCAGCGTGCAGTACGAGCAGCAGATCGCCGCGCAGCGCCTGCAGCTCGCGTCGCTCGCGCAGCGCTTCACCGATTCGCACCCGATGGTGATCGCGGCCAAGCAGCAGCTCGCCGAGCTGCAGGGCGAGAAGGACAAGTTCAGCAACCGCTTCCGCAGCCTGCCGGCCACCGAAGTGAAGGCCGTCCAGCTGCAGCGTGACGCGAAGGTCGCCGAGGACATCTACGTGCTGCTGCTGAACCGCGTGCAGGAGCTGTCGGTGCAGAAGGCCGGCACGGGCGGCAACATCCACCTCGTCGATTCGGCGCTGCGTCCGGGCGATCCGGTCAAGCCGAAGAAGGTGCTGATCCTGTCGGCCGCGGTATTCCTCGGGCTGATCCTCGGCACGGGCGTCGTGTTCCTGCGCCGCAACATGTTCCAGGGCATCGAGGATCCCGACCGCATCGAGCGCACGTTCAACCTGCCGCTGTACGGGCTGGTACCGCAAAGCGCCGAGCAGGCGAAGCTCGACGCGGTGGCCGAGAAGAGCGGCAGCCGCGCACGGCCGATCCTCGCGAGCCTGCGCCCGAAGGATCTCAGCGTTGAGAGCCTGCGCAGCCTGCGCACCGCGATGCAGTTCGCGATGATGGACGCGAAGAACCGCGTGATCGTGCTGACGGGCCCGACGCCCGGCATCGGCAAGAGCTTCCTGACGGTCAACCTCGCGGTGCTGCTCGCGCATTCGGGCAAGCGCGTGCTGCTGATCGACGCCGACATGCGCCGCGGCCTGCTCGACCGCTACTTCGGCCTGACCTCGCAGCCGGGCCTGTCCGAGCTGCTGAGCGACCAGTCGGCGCTCGAGGACGCCGTGCGCGAGACGCCGGTGCAGGGCCTGTCGTTCATCTCGGCCGGCACGCGTCCGCCGAACCCGTCGGAGCTGCTGATGTCGACGCGCCTGCCGCAATACCTCGAGGGGCTCGGCAAGCGCTACGACGTCGTGCTGATCGATTCGCCGCCGGTGCTGGCGGTGACCGACGCGACCATCATCGGCCGCATGGCCGGCTCGACGTTCCTCGTGCTGCGCTCGGGCATGCATACCGAAGGCGAGATCGCCGATGCGATCAAGCGCCTGCGCACCGCGGGTGTCGACCTGGAGGGCGGGATCTTCAACGGCGTGCCGCCGAAGGCGCGCGGCTACGGCCGCGGTTATGCGGCCGTGCATGAATACCTGAGCGCCTGATCCATCTGGCGCGTAACCGGGCGGGCAGCGCGTGCTGCCCACCCGGCCGACTGGAGAACCATCGATGAAAATTTCCGTGCTCGTTCCGACCTACCGGCGTCCTGCCGACCTTGCGCGCTGCCTGCTGGCGCTGCAGCGGCAGCAGCGGCTGCCCGACGAGGTGATCGTCGTCGCGCGCCCGGAGGACGACGCCACGCACGAGCGGCTCGCCGATCCGGCGGTCGGCGGCGCACTGCCGCTGCGCATCGTGGCGGTCGACGTGCCGGGGCAGGTCGCCGCGCTGAACAAGGGGCTCGACTCCGCGCACGGCGACATCGTGGCCATCACCGACGACGATGCGGCGCCGCACCCCGACTGGCTTGCGCGCGTCGAATCGGTATTCGAGGCCGATCCGCGCGTGGGCGCGGTCGGCGGGCGCGACTGGGTCCACGAGAAGGGCCGCGTGCTCGACGAATCGCGCGAACTCGTCGGCCAGCTAACGCTGTCCGGCAAGATCGTCGGCAATCATCATCTCGGCGTCGGCGGCGCACGCGAAGTCGACATGCTGAAGGGCGCCAACATGAGCTATCGCCGCGCCGCGATCGAACGGCTGCGCTTCGACACGCGGCTGCGCGGCGCCGGCGCGCAGGTGCACAACGACATGGGTTTCAGCATGCACGTGCAGCGCGACGGGTGGAAGCTCGTCTACGACCCGGCGATCGCGGTCGATCATTATCCGGCGGAACGCTTCGACGACGACCGGCGCGATGCCGCGTCGCTGAATGCGATCAGCAACGGCGCGTACAACCTGCACCTGATCCTGCGCGAGCACCTGCCGCCGCTGCGGCGCGAGATCGCGTGGTGGTGGTGGACGCTGGTCGGTACGCGCGTCTACCCGGGCTTCGCGCACGTGCTGCTGTCGCTGCATACGACGAAGCGCGAGCGGATCCGCGAGCACTGGCGCGCGGTGCGCCGCGGCGCGCGCGACGCCCGCCGCGCGAACCTTGCCCCCCACCGCGCGGCGATGCCGCCGGTGACGTCTTGAACGGCCCGCGCGCCTCGCGCGTGGCCACCCCCGGAGGGCTTGCATGACTACGAAAGCGGCAACCAACGTTCACGTCCATCTGTTCTACGGCGCCGATCCGCGTACCTACCGGAAAGGCGAGAACATCGGCTGCCTGTACGGCTATCACCACGCCGAATCCGACGAATTCCGGCTGACCTATTCGCAGGACGGCGGCGAGAACCGCGTCGCCGGCCTCGCGCGCCGCGCGCTGAAGGCGGCGCTCGGCTTCGACGTCGTGCATGCGTGGCGCAATCGCGCCGCACTGCTGAACACCGACGTGATCTGGACGCACACGGAACAGGAGCACCTGGCGGCCTCGCTGGTCCTGAAGCTCGCCGGCACGCAGGGCAAGCGCCCGCTGCTGCTCGCGCAGAGCGTGTGGCTGTTCGACAAGTGGGGCAGCTTCGGCGGCCCGCGCCGCTGGCTGTATCGCAAGCTGCTCAAGCGCGCCGACGCGCTGACCACGCTGGCGCGCGACAACGCCGACCTGTGCCGCCGCTATCTCGGCCGCGAAGCCGAGTTCGTCTACTACGGGCTGAACACGCAGGATTTTCCGCTGACCGAGCCGCAGCAATGGAAGCCGAACCGGCCGTTGCGGATCGCGGCGATCGGCAACGACCGCGACCGCGACTGGCGCACCTTCCTCGCCGCGTTCGGCGGCGACGAGCGCTACGACGTGCGGCTCGCGACGCGCCGCCGCGTGCCGCGCGAATGGCATGCGCCGAACGTGAAGATCGGCTCGGCGTCGGGGCTCGCGAAGCAGCACGAACTGTACGCATGGGCCGACGTGATCGTCGTGCCGCTGCGGCCGAATTTCCACGCGTCGGGCATCACCGTGATGCTCGAGGCGGCGGCCGTCGGCAAGCCGATGATCGTGTCCGATGTCGGCGGGCTCAGCGACTACTTCCCGCACGACACGGCCGCGTATGTGCCGGCGTTCGACGTGCAGGCGATGCGCCAGGCCGCCGACCGCTTCGTCGCCGATCCGGTGGCGGCGCTCGACTGCGCGCGGGCCGCCGCCGCATGCCTGCGCGATCGCGACCTGACCACGCAAGCGTTCGCCGAGCAGCACGTGCGGATCACGCGCGACATGCTGCGCCGGCGCCGCACGCCGGCGGCCGCGGGCGTGGCGATGCCGCTCGCGGATTCGCGCCCGTCGTCGCGGTGAGAGCGGATCGATGAGTACGATTACCGCTGAACGCGCACCGTCACGCAAGCGCAGTCGGCTACCCGAGCCGAAGCACTGGGTCGGGCAGGCCGCGCTGTGGTCCTTCACCGCCGCGCTGATCGCCATTCACCAGGGCAAGGTGCTGACGCTCGCGTTTCCGGTGCTGGCCATCGCGGTCGGCATCTGGCTGTATTTCAAGAGCCCGGCGCGCTACGTCGGCTTCATGTGGTGGGTGTGGTTCCTGAGCCCGGAAGTGCGGCGGCTCGCCGACTGGTCGAAGGGCGCGTTCACGCCGACGAGCCTGATCCAGGTCGCGCCGCTCGCGGTGACGATGATCGCCGGCCTGGGTTTGATCCGGCATTACCGCGTGCTCGCGCAGCGACGTGGGATTCCCATCCTGCTGATGTTGTTCGGGCTCACGTACGCGTACCTCGTCGGGATCGTGTCGAGCGGCGTGATGGCCGCGACCTATGACCTGGCGAACTGGGTGTATCCGGTGCTGATCGGTTTCCACATCATGGTCAACGCGCGCGACTATCCCGAGTACCGCGACGTGCTGCTGTCCACGTTCATGTGGGGCATGCTCGTGATGGGCCTGTACGGCGTCGTGCAGTACTTCGTGATGCCGCAGTGGGATGTGCTGTGGATGATCGGGTCCGACATGGGTTCGCAGGGCGAGCCGGTGCCGTACGGCGTGCGCGTGTTCAGCACGATGAACTCGTCCGGGCCGTTCGCGTTCGCGATCATGGGCGCGCTGGTGTTCGTGTTCGCCGCGCCGCAGAAGATCCGCTGGTTCGCGGGGGCGGCCGGCTTCGTGTCGTTCGCGCTGTGTCTCGTGCGCTCGACGTGGGGCGGCTGGGTGATCGCGCTCGCGATCCAGCTCGCGCAGTCGAACAACCGCGTGCGGATGCGGATCCTGATCAGCGGCGTCGTGCTGGTCGGGCTCTGCGTGCCGCTCCTGACCGTCGGGCCGGTGGCCGACCGTCTCGGCGCGCGTCTGCAGTCGATCACGAACCTGAAGGACGACCGCAGCTACGACGACCGCAACAAGTTCTACGCCACCTTCGCGCAGACGGCGTTTACCGACGTCGCCGGCGAAGGGATGGGCGCGACGGGCGCCTCCACGAAGCTGTCCAGCGACAGCGGCGAGCTCGGCAAGTACGGCAGCTTCGACAGCGGCGTGATGAACGTGCCGTTCGTGCTCGGCTGGCCCGGCACGCTGCTCTACCTCGCCGGCGTCGTGATGTTGTTCGGCCGCACGCTGCGCGCGGCATTCAAGCTGCGCAAGGACAAATTCGTCGGCGCGTGCCTGAGCCTGTGCCTGTCGACTTTCGCGATGCTCGTGTTCACGAACTCGCTGATCGGCACGGGCGGCCTGCTGATGTTCACAGCCATTTTTTCGATACTAGCCGCGGCGCACTGGCAAAAGGCACAACGCCTGCAGGCCGCCGCGCATTCACGGGGAGGCGACCATTGAGAATCGCGATCGTCACGCACGTCGTGCGACATAACGACGGGCAGGGCCGCGTCAATTACGAAATCGCGCGCGCGGCGCTGGCCGAGAACTACGAAGTCACGCTGGTCGCGTCGCATGTCGCGCCCGAGCTGCTGGCCGATCCGCGCGTGCGCTGGGTGCCCGTGAAGGTCGGCGGCTTCTGGCCGTCGAATCTCGTCAAGCAGCAAGTGTTCGCGCTGAAGAGCGCGGCCTGGCTGCGCGCGCACCGCGGCGAATACGACGTGCTGCACGTGAACGGCTTCATCTCGTGGATCAAGGCCGACGTGAACACCGCGCACTTCGTGCACGGCGGCTGGTTCAAGAGTCCGTACTATCCGTTCGGGCCGACGAAGGGCATCTGGTCGGCTTACCAGTACGTCTATACGCGCGTGAACACCACGCTCGAGCGCTGGGCGTACAAGCGCTCGCGCGCGATCACGGCCGTGTCGCAGAAGGTGGCCGACGAGATCGCCGGGCTCGGCATCGACAGCCGCAAGATCAGCGTGATCTACAACGGCGTCGACGGCAGCGCGTTCGCCGGTGCGCAGGCCGATCGCGCGGCGTTCAAGCTGCCGGACGACGCGTTCCTGCTGCTGTTCGTCGGCGACCTGCGCACGCCGCGCAAGAACCTCGGCACCGTGCTGAAGGCGCTGACGAAACTGCCGGCGAACGTGCACCTGGCGGTGGCCGGCTATCTGCCCGGCAGCCCGTATCCGGAAGAGGCGCGCGCGCTCGGCATCGATTCGCGCGTGCATTTCCTCGGCCTCGTGAAAAACATGCCGACGCTGATGCGCTCGGTCGACGCGTATGTCTTCCCGTCGCGC
Organism: Burkholderia sp. BCC1999; assembly: GCF_905339975.1. Classification (NCBI taxonomy): domain Bacteria; kingdom Pseudomonadati; phylum Pseudomonadota; class Betaproteobacteria; order Burkholderiales; family Burkholderiaceae; genus Burkholderia; species Burkholderia sp. BCC1999. The sequence goes on from NZ_CAJPHP010000006.1 coordinate 267,694, forward strand.
TACGAAGCGATGAGCCTGTCGCTGCTGGAAGCGATGGCGGCCGGTTTGCCGGTCGTCACCGCGCGCACGGCGGGCGGCGCGGAAATCATCACGCGCGAATGCGGGATCGTGCTGGAGGACCCGGACGATCCGGCCGCGCTCGCGCAGGCGATCGGCTCGCTCGCGGCGTCGCGCGACACCTGCCGCGCGATGGGCGACGCGGCCCGCGAACTGATGACCCGTTTCGGCTGGGCGCACATGGGTGCCCAGTACGTCGCGCTTTACCGGCGCATCGGCCAACCCACGCAGCCGTCCGCCTTCGAGCGGGTCGAGCATGCAGTCACGCAGGAGCAGTCGTGATGTCTCAATCTTCCCGGCCGATCAAATCGTTGCAAATCGGCATGCACTGGTTCCCCGAACGCGCGGGCGGCCTCGACCGGATGTACTACTCGCTCGTCGGTGCGCTGCCGGGCGCGGGCGTCGAGGTGCGCGGGCTCGTCGCCGGCTCGCCGAAGGTCGCCGACGACACGGGCGGCGCGATCCAGGGCTTCGGTCCCGCGTCGGAGCCGCTCGCGCGCCGGATGCTCGCCGCGCGGCGCGCGCTGCGCGACGAGATCCGCAGCGAACGGCCGGACGTGGTCTCGTCGCACTTCGCGCTGTACACGTTCCCGGGGCTCGACGTCACGCGCGGGATTCCGCAGGTGTCGCACTTCCAGGGGCCGTGGGCCGACGAAAGCCAGGTCGAGGGCGCCGCGTCGCTCGGCCAGCGCGCGAAGCGCTATCTCGAACAGGCCGTCTACACGCGCTCGTCGCGGCTGATCGTGCTGTCGCAAGCGTTCGGCCAGATCCTGACGAACCGCTACGGGATCGATCCGTCGCGCGTGCGGGTGATTCCCGGCTGCGTCGATACCGCGCAGTTCGATACGCCGCTCACGCCCGCCGAGGCGCGGCACAAGCTGCAACTGCCGCAGGACCGGCCGATCGTGCTGGCCGTGCGCCGGCTCGTGCGGCGCATGGGGCTGGAGGACCTGATCGACGCGATCGGCCTCGTCAAGCGTCGTCACCCGGACGTGCTGCTGCTGATCGCCGGCAAGGGCAAGATCGGCGAGGAACTGCAGCAGCGCATCGACGATGCCGGCTTGCAGGACAACGTGAAGCTGCTCGGCTTCGTGCCCGACAACCATCTCGCGGCGCTGTACCGCGCGGCGACGGTTAGCGTCGTGCCGACGGTCGCGCTCGAAGGTTTCGGGCTGATCACCGTCGAATCGCTGGCGTCTGGCACACCCGTGCTGGTGACGCCGGTCGGCGGGCTGCCGGAGGCGGTCGCCGGGTTGTCGAACGATCTCGTGTTGCCGTCGACGGGCGCGGATGCGATCGCGGAAGGGCTCGGCGGCGCACTGTCGGGTGCAATCGCGCTGCCCGACGAAGCCGCATGCAAGCGCTACGCGCGTGATCATTTCGACAACGCGGTGATCGCGCGACGCGTCGCCGGCGTGTACGAAGAGGCGATCCAGGCGGCAGGCTGAACGCCGCGGCGCGCAACCTGCGCGCCGAACCTTAAGCCGGGCCGGCGAACGTGTGTGGCCGGTTCGCGTGCCGGCTGCCCGACGAGGGCGGGCCGGCTTGTTCCGTTGGATCGGGATGACCGGTGCGCATCACGCGCGCCTGAGCGTCGCGGCCCATGCGCCGAGCGCGGTCATGCTCACGATCGTGCCAAGCGCGCAGACGCCGGTCCATCCGGCGCGCGCATACATCATCGTCGACGCGATCGCGCCGAGTCCGCTGCCGACCGAGTAGAACAGCATGTAGCAGCCGATGAGGCGCGCGTGCGCATCGGGCCGCGCGCCGAGAATCATGCTCTGGTTGACGACGTGGACAGCCTGGCCGCCGACGTCGAGCAGCACGATGCCGACGATTAACCACGCAATCGACGTATCGCCGAATGCGAGCGGCAGCCAGGAGCACGCGAGCAGCGTGAGCGCGGCGCCGGTCGTCGCTTCGCCGCGCCCGCGATCCGCGAGCCGGCCTGCGCGGGCAGCGGCCGCGGCTCCCAGCGCGCCGACGAGGCCGAATGCACCGATCTGCGTATGCGACATCGAATGTGGCGGTGCGCTCAGCGGCAGCACGAGCGCGCTCCAGAAAATGCTGAACGCGGCGAACATCAGCAGCGCGATGGCGCCGCGCACGCGCAGCACGCGTTCATGGCGCAACAACGACACCATCGACTTCAGCAGCGCCGCATAGCCGATGCGCTCGCGGGGCGCGTTCGTGTCGGGCAACAGTCGCGACAGCACGACGAGCATCGCGATCGCGAGCGCACCCGACACGAGGTAGACGGCCCGCCAGCCCGCGAAGTCCGTGACGACGCCGGCCAGCGAGCGCGCGGCCAGCAGCCCGATCACGACGCCGCCCTGGGCGGCGCCCACCACGCGCCCGCGTTCGCCGGCGCCCGCGAGCGCGGCCGAGCACGCGATCAGCCCTTGTGTCATGGCGGTGCCGAGCAGCCCGACGGCGACCATCCCCGCCAACAGCGCGATGCGCGTCGACGATGCGGCGACGCCGATGCAGGCCGCCGTCAGCAGCAGAAGCTGCACGGTGATCAGGCGCTTGCGGTTCAGCAGGTCGCCGAGCGGCACGACGAACAGCAGCGCGAGCGCACAGCCGAGCTGCGTCGCGGTGATGACACCGCCGACGGCCGCCTGTGACATGCCGAAATCCCACGCGATCGAATCGAGCAGCGGCTGGGCGTAGTAGACGTTCGCGACGCTCGCCGCACAGCAGACGGCCAGCAATGCGACGCGTGCCGAGGACAGGTGGTCGTCATCGGCCGGATGCGTTGCATGTGCCGGCTCGTTTGAAGCAACGGCGCTGGAATGACAGGAAGACGCCATGGGTTCCCTCACGCAAAGTAGTTGCAAATTAAAACTAGTGTGAGTGTAGGAAAAGTAGTTTTAAAATGCAACTTGTTGTGCAGCGGGCGACAGCTCGAGCACGGATGGCCGGCACTGCCGCGAGGGCGGCCGGCACGATTGCGGAGAGGAACATGGCCAGGCAGAAAAGTCTTGCGGATTCGCCGTGCCCGGTGGCGCGGGCGACGGATATCGTCGGTGATCGCTGGGCGTTGCTGATCGTGCGCGATGCGTTCGACGGCGTGCGGCGGTTCGGCGATTTCCGCGCGAGCCTCGGCGTCGCGAGCAACATCCTGTCCGACCGGCTGAAGATGCTGGTGGACGCCGGCGTGTTCGACGTCGTGCCGGCGTCGGACGGCACCGCGTATCAGGAGTACGCGCTGACGAAAAAGGGCGAGGGGCTGTTTCCCGTCATCGTGATGCTGCGGCAGTGGGGCGAGGCGAATCTGTTTGCGCGCGGCGAGCCGCATTCGGTGCTGGTCGATCGCGGCACGGGGCGCGCGATCCGCAAGCTCGCACTGCGGCACGACGACGGCCGGCCGTTGAAGGCGGCCGAGACGATCGTGAAGAAGATCGGCGACGAAGCGGGCGCGACACGGCCATGAGCGCGATGCGCGGCGACCGGCCGGTGACCAGGCTGTCGCGATCGTCGTTGACCGGAGCCGCATTGCCATGACCCATCCGCGGGATTCCGCCGGCTATCGGCTGCTGCGCGACCTGCAGCGCCGTATCCACGACCACGGCGAAAGTGAAGGCGCCGACGATGGGCGCGACCATGCGGATCCGGCGAAGCCGCTGTGGCTGACCGATTTCAACCACGTCGATGCCGCGTCGAAGCGGGCCGGGCCGCATGTTCGGTACTTCGGCGAAGCACGCGGCGAGCCACTCCAAGCAAAACGCGTTTCCGTGGCGTCACCTGATCCAGCCCGACCCCGGCGACGCATGACCGCACGCGCTCAATCGGCCGCCGGCATCGCGTGACGCGCGGGCGCCGCGCTGCGATGCGCGTCGGGCCGCACGAGCGTCGCGAGCAGTGCGGCCGCGACCAGCAGCGCGACCGACACGGCCGTTTCGATCCGTAGCCCGCTGACGACCTGCCACGCGCCGCCGCCGCCCGCGAGCGCACCGAATGCCGCGACACCCATCGCGCCGCCGGCCTGCCGTGCGGTATTCAACACGGCCGACGCGATGCCGGCCCGTTCGGGCGCGACCGACGCGAGCACGGCCGTCGTCATCGCGGGCACCGCGAATCCCATGCCCGACGGAATCAGCAGGAACGGCACGAGCAGCACGACGAGCGGCGTCGATGCATCGACGAAATGCAGTGATCCGTAGCCGAGCGCGGCGACGAGCGCGCCCGCCAGCATCGGCACGCGCGGGCCGTGACGTGCGACGACGCGGCCGCTCGCGAGATTCGACAACAGGAAGCCGCCCGTCAGCGGCAGGAACGCGAGGCCGGCCTGCAACGCCGATTCACCGCGGGCACGCTGCAGATAGAGCGCCAGCACGAATACGGTGCCGTAATACGTGAGGTTCACGCAGATCCCGAACAGGACGGCCGCGCTGAACGTGCGATGGCGGAACAGCGACAGCGGCAGCATCGGCGTGGCCGTGCGCGCTTCGACTGCGACGAAGGCGAGCGCGGCGAGTGCCGCGAACCCGAAGCCGCCGGCAACGACCGGGTGCGTGAAGCCGAGCGGCCGCCATTCGATCACGGCGCCGGTGAGCGCGGTCAGCATCGCGATCGCGATGAGCTGGCCGCGCAGGTCGAGTGCGCGGACCGTACGCGATGGTGCAGCGAGCTCGCGGCGCGCCGGCACCCAGGCGATGGCGGCTGCAAGCCCCGCCGCGCACAACGGCAGGTTCACGAGGAAGATGCCGCGCCAGCCCCACGCGGCGATCAGCAGGCCGCCGACCACCGGGCCGGCCGCGATCGAGATCGACCTGGCCGCCGTCCACCAGCCGACCGCGCGGGCGCGCAGGTGCGGGTCGTGCCGGCACGCGTCGTTGAGCAGCGCGAGCGAATTGGGCAGCATCGCCGCGGCGCCGACGCCCTGCAGCGCACGCGCCGCGATCAGCATGGCAGGCGCGCGTGCGGCGCCGCACGCGAGCGACGCGAATGCGAACAGCACGAGGCCCGCGATGTACAGGCGGCGCGCGCCGAAGCGATCGCCGAGCGCACCGCCCGACAGCATCAGGACCGCGAACGCGAGCGTGTATGCGTCGACGACCCACTGCAGGCCGGCGACCGGCAAGTGCAGGTCGGCGGCGAGATGCGCGAGCGCGATGTTGACGATCGTCACGTCGAGCTGCGTGACGACGAAACCGATGCTGACGGTCGCGACGACGCGTGCCAGCGCGGGCGGGAAGGCGGAGGAGGGTGTGGTCGTATCCATGCACCCATCGTAGGGCGCGACGGACGGGCGATGTTTCAGCGGGAGGTGAAGCGTCGATACGTATGCCGGCGCGGCTGCGTCGTGCTTGCTACGTGCGTTGATGCGTGCTCGGCGAGGGCGATGCGCTCAGTGCCGTTCGCCGCGCCAGCGTCCGGGCGCGACGCCGAAGCGCTTCGTGAACGCATGCGTGAACGTGCTCTGGTCCGCGAAACCGACCATGCCCGCGATGTCGACGAGCGGATGCCGGCCGTCGGCGAGCAGCACGACCGCTGCGTCGAGCCGCAGCCGTTGCAGGTAGCGATGCGGTGTTTCGCCGAATGCATCGACGAACAGTTGATGAAACCGGCGCATCCCGTAGCCGCAATGCGCGGCGAGATCGGCGATGCGCAGCGGCTGGGCGAGCCGCGCGCGCAGCCAGCGGTCGATGCGCGTGAAATCGAGGCCCGATGCGGGCGCGGCAATGCCGGCGTCGTCGAGCAGCGCGCCGCACAGACGCGCGGCAGCCTGCCACTGGAAACGGTGCGCGGCTGCGTGACTTGCGTCGCCGGCCGGCGCATCGTGTTGCACGGCGGCCGCCGCGACCTGCGCGACGAGCGACGTCAGCGCCGGGTCGATCGACACGGCGCGCGCGCGATCGAACAACCGCTGCGGCACCGCGAGCGACGCCGCGGGCAGGTCGATCACGAGCTGGCGATTGTCGCCGAGGCCCGCGTAATCGTGGCGCGCACCGGCCGGAATCAGCCAGGCCGCGTGCCGGTCGATGCGCTGGCCGATCCCGTCCACCGCCATCACCATCGCGCCATCGACGCCGAGCACGACCTGGTGGAAGTCGTGCACGTCCGACGCTTCGCACGTGTCGTAGCGGCGCAGCGCGATGGCGGGGGAGGCGATGCGTTCCATCGGAAGGAAACGGCCGGGTGCGCGATCAGACGTCGAGCAGTTCGACTTCGAACACGAGCGTCGCATTCGGCGGAATCACGCCGCCTGCGCCGCGCGGGCCGTAGCCGAGTTGCGGCGGGATCGTCAGGCGACGCACGCCGCCGACCTTCATGCCCTGCACGCCTTCGTCCCAGCCCTTGATGACCATGCCGCCGCCCAGCACGAATGCGAACGGGTCGTTGCGGTCCTTGCTCGAATCGAATTTCTGACCGTCGGTCAGCCAGCCCGTGTAGTGGACGCTGACGGTCTTGCCGGCTTGCGCTTCGGCGCCGGTGCCTTCGGTCAGGTCTTCGTATTTGAGGCCCGATTCGGTCGTGATGACAGACATGACTTCTCCTGAAAGAGGGTTGCGTAAAACCGCTATTGTAGGCGAGCGCGCAGCGGGCCGGCGCGCGTGGTTTTTGCGTCGCTGCAGGCGGATCGGGAGCAGCGGCGGACCACCTTGCCCGCGGTCGCCCGAAACACGATTGGAACGCGCGTTTGAATTTTTCACGAACCGCACGATCGCGGTTGCACCAGGCGAGTGCGCGGCGCGTATGAATCGGCGCTGCCGGGGCGGCCGGCCGCGTTCCGTCCGGCCGCCGTCGGATGCCGCGAAACGCCTGTCCCACGGGGCTTTCAGGTAGCCGACAGGGCGTGAAGCCGAGCGTCGTGCATCACGTTCCGGCCAGCCCCCGCGTTCGAATCGCGGCCGGTCCGGGCGCCGCTCGAGCGCCGTTTTTTTCGCCTTTCCGACCGTGCCCTGTTTGGAAGCGCGCATCTACCGCGCGGCTTGCGCCCGCCGGTGCGGGCAGCCTATCTTTACATCTGTCGATGTCAAGATTTTTGGCGGTGCGCGACGCGCCGCCCGGGCCCGCGCCGGCCGCGTCGGATGACGCGCCGGGCCGCTCCGGAACCAGGAGAACCATGAACATGAAGTCAGCCGCTTCCGCTACCGCAGCCGGGATCATGCCGGTGCGTCGCGACCTGCGCTTCGACCTGCCGGTCGAACGTGCGAAGGACTGGCATGGCCTCGGGTCGCACGTGACCCATTTCTTCAACGCGCTGTCGTTGCTGTTTCCGGCCGGCGAGCGTTTCTTCATGGATTCGGTGCGCAATTACCGCGACCGGATCGACGATCCGGTGCTGAAGCAGCAGGTGCTTGGCTTCATCGGACAGGAGGCGATGCACACGCGCGAGCACATCGAATACAACGAGCTGATGCAGGCGAACCACCTGCCCGCGCGCAAGCTCGACAAGCGCGTCTGGACGGTACTCGCCTTCATGAAGCGCAAGCTGCCGCATTCGGTGCAACTCGCGCATACGGTCGCGGCGGAACACTACACGGCGATGCTCGCCGACTGGCTGCTGCGCGACCCGACGCGCCTCGACGGTTCGGTCGAAGGCTACCGCCAGATGTGGATCTGGCACGCGCTCGAGGAAACCGAGCACAAGGCGGTGTCGTTCGACGTGTGGAATACCGCGATGAAGCCGGGGCTGCGCCGCTACCTGATCCGCATCGGCGTCTATCTGCTGACGACGCTGACGTTCTGGCCGACCGTGTTCCTGATGCATGCGACGCTGCTGTGGCGCGATCGCGGCGCGGGCCATCACGTGCGCGGCATGCTGCGGATGATCGCGTTCCTGTACGGGCCCCGTCGTGGCCTGTTCCCGCGCATCGCGGGCGAATGGCTGAGCTTTTTCCGGCCGGGCTTCCATCCGTGGGATCACGACAACCATCACCATCTGGCGCGCGTCGACGCGCTTGCCGCCACCTACGGCGAACAGGGCGGCGCACCTGCCGGCCGTGGCCGCGCGAGCGCGCCGGCATCGCTCGCGTCGGGCCGCTGACACGTCCCGCCGCGCGGAGCATGTTGCGTTCCCGCATCAGCGGGCTTCCTATGACGATTGACGGAAGTCAATCGGAAACGGTTGCGCGGGCGCATGCGTGCCCGGCCGGCCGGCTGCGCCCGTCCGCGCCGGCGTGCCGGTCCTGCGTAGCCGCATCGCATGCAAACGCCGCGCGCCAGCACCGGCGCGGGTTTGCGCGCGGCGTGCGTTCCCGCTCCCGGTTCTAGCCGCGCGCGCCACAGGGATAACACCCATCTAGCCGCCCGCCGGCCGCATCGATATACCGTTCATGACAACGTCCACCTCGCGCGCGATTCGTGCGCGGGGGATTTTATTCGGACGGAAATGCGGCCAATATGTCGGTTCAATCGTGGTCCGTCGTACACGGCGGCGAGCCGGCGCACGATACCAACGCCAAGCGGGGAACAACGATGGTTGCAAGGTCACCCGACGCAAACGGGCAGGCGGCGCCCGAGATGACGGATGTATCCGTCACCGCTCCCGAGGCCGGCCGCAAGCTGTTCGCGATCATGCGGACGCCCGACGAGCCGTTGCTGGCGCAACTGCGCGGGCTCGGCTGGGAGATCGCGGTCGCGAAGACGGCCGGTGCCGCGCAGAACATGACCTCCGGCGTGAGCGTCGCGGCCGGGCTGGTCGATTTCACGGGCTTCACGTCACGCGACTATCCCGCGCTGAAGGCGTGCCTGAGCCAGCCGGCGATCGGCTGGATTTCCATCGCGCAGGCCGGCGTCACGATCAGCCCTGCCGTGCGCGAGTTGATCCGCAGCTATTGTTTCGACTACGTGACGCTGCCGCTGCCCTACGAATGGATTTCGCACGTGCTCGGCCATGCGCGCGGGATGGCCGCGCTCGATCGCGTCGACGGCGCGGCCTATGCGGCGTCGATCGGCGAACACGGGATGATCGGCAACTGCGAAGCGATGCAGCAGCTGTTCAGCACGATCCGCAAGGTCGCGAAGACCGATGCGAGCGTGTTCATCTCGGGCGAGTCGGGCACCGGCAAGGAGCTGACGGCGCTCGCGATTCACGAGCGCTCCGGGCGCGGCAAGGGGCCGTTCATCGCGATCAATTGCGGTGCGATTCCGCATCACCTGCTGCAGTCGGAACTGTTCGGCTACGAGCGTGGCGCATTCACCGGCGCGAATCAGCGGCGCGCGGGCCGGATCGAATCGGCGAACGGCGGCACGCTGTTTCTCGACGAGATCGGCGACATGCCGGTCGAGAGCCAGGCGAGCCTGCTGCGCTTCCTGCAGGAAGGGAAGATCGAGCGGCTCGGCGGGCAGGAATCGATCGCGGTCGACGTGCGGATCATCTCGGCCACGCACGTCGATCTCGACGGCGCGGTCGAGGCCGGGCGCTTCCGTGCGGACCTCTATCACCGGCTGTGCGTGCTGCGCATCCACGAGCCCCCGCTGCGCGCGCGCGGCAAGGACATCGATATCCTTGCGCACTACGTGCTGCAGAAATTCAAGTCCGACAGCGGCCGCAAGATCAGCGGCTTCACGTCGGCCGCGCTCGATGCGATGCGCCGCTACGAATGGCCCGGCAACGTGCGCGAGCTGATCAACCGCGTGCGGCGTGCGATCGTGATGGCCGAGAGCCGGCTGCTGACGCCGCACGATCTCGGGCTCGAAACACCCGGCGAAACGGAACCCGTGACGCTCGAACAGGCGAGGGCGCTCGCCGAGCGCACCGCGATCGAGAACGCGCTGCTGCGCAACGATCACCGGATCAACAAGGCCGCCGCCGAACTCGGCATCTCGCGCGTGACGCTCTACCGGATGATGATCGAGCACGGGCTGAACGATCACGACAACAACGGCGGGAACGGCGACAACGGCGGGCACGACGGCGCGCCGTCCGGCGACGCGGGGCATCAACGGGTCGGCTGAACCGGAGCCGCTGCGGCATGACCGCGCCGGTTGCGTCGTGCATCCTGTCGTGCGTCCGCGTGTTCGTCCCGGTCCTGTGTCTGCCGATCCATCATGTCGACGGGCATGTAAAGCGCATGAAACATTTCGCCTCGGCAGCCGGGCGAATTCTCGCGGCAAAGCGGGCTGAACGGCCCGGCACGTATCGGTAAAAACGTCGCGCTCCATTGTTCAGCCTTATCCCGCAAGGCTTGGCCGCCACCCGTTCGGCGCGGGCCGCGCGCCGCATGTTTCAGATTCGCAACTTTCGTCAATCCGCCCCCGTTCCGGCTGCCTGTCGGCCCGGCCAACCCCTTGTCCGGACGGGCTCGCGCACAGCTGGCCCGCTCCTTGCGGAGGTTGTCGTGCGAAAGTCGACGACGCGAAGTCCGGCCGGTTCCAACGGCCAGGACGCACTCCGCGGGGATGCGGCGGCGGAGCGCGGCGCAGTCGCCGCGTTCCGGCGGGCACGGGACGTCGTCGCCTGATCGTCGGGGCACCGGCATCGTCCGGTTGCCGGAACAAACATCACACTGCAAACGGGGTAGAAAAATGAACGATCGCCACACGCCGCGGCCGGCAGGCCGCGATCGCAGTGATTTGGGGCATCGTCGGTCGAACGTCGCACTCGCAGCCGACCGGCATGCTTCGACAGGCCATCTCTCCGCGCCCGGTGCGAGGCGGATCCGGCTGGTTGCCGGTCATCCGCGCCGGGTCGGCACTTTCCTGCACGCCAACCCGGTTCGCATGGGCATGTGCGCACGGGCGCCGGTACCGCGGCGCCCGATCTTCGCCTATTGACTCGAGCAGCACGACATCCGTTCGCGTGACCTGTCGTTCCCTGAACGATTGATCTGCAATCCGAACGATGATCGATGCATTGCGTCGCACACGCGACGCCAGACGGGAGGCATTCGATGCAACGGCGCACCGCGCGATGCCGTTGCCATCCGGTTGAAGGGGAGGGGCGGTCGGACGCGCGCGACGGGAGTGGTACCCGTACGCGCGCGACGCCGTTTCAGCCGCCGTAGATATCGAAGTCGAAGTACTTCGACGCGAGCCGCTTGTAGGTGCCGTCCTTGACCATGTCGGTGATGGCGCGATCGATCTTCGCCTTCAGGTCGGTGTCTTCCTTGCGCAGCCCGATGCCGGCGCCGATGCCGAGCATCTTCTCGTCGACGAGTTCGGGCCCGACGAACGTATAGTTCGCGCCGCGCGGCGATTTCAGGAACCCGATCGCGGCCTGCACTTCATCCTGGAGCGCTGCGTCGAGGCGGCCTGACGTCAGGTCCGCGTACACGCCGTCCTGGTTCTGGTACGACACGACGTTCGCGCCTTGCTTGCCCCAGTACGCCTTCGCATACGTTTCCTGCGTCGTGCCCTGCTCGACGCCGATCGATTTGCCCTTCAGCGATTCGGCCGTCGGCAGCAGCGGCGAGCCCTTCTTCACGACGAGCCGCGTCGGCTGGTTGTAGATCTTGGTCGTGAAGCCGATCTGCTCCGCGCGTTGCGGCGTGATCGACATCGACGACAGCACCGCGTCGAACTTCTTCGCCTTCAGCGCCGGAATCATCCCGTCGAAATCGTTCTCGAGCCACACGCACTTGGCCTTCAGGCGCGCGCAGATCTCGTTGCCGAGGTCGATGTCGAAGCCGACGAGCTTGCCGTCGGGCGCCTTCGACTCGAACGGCGCATAGCTGGCATCGGTGCCGAAGCGGATCGTGGTCCAGTCCTTCGCGACGGCGGGGCCTGCGGATACCGCGAGCAGGGCGATCGAAACAGCGGCAATCAGTCTCTTCATGGTGCGTTCCTTGGCGGGTGCTTCCGGGTTCTGTGCGACACGGTTTCACGGATACGAGCCGCGTCTTGACGCGGTGTCCGCACGGTCATTAACGCAGAAAATAAAATAAGAGTCCAGAATGGACAAAAAATATCATTTCGCTGGAAGCAATGGCCGATCGGCGGGTGTGACCCTTGCAAAAATACGAAAATGGACTAATCTTGTTAGTAAATTCGTTTCGAGACTAACGATCATGTCACAGCCCGCCTACGATTCGCATTCCGCCCCGCCGCAGGCTTCGGTCGCGCAGATGTCGGCGGCCGGCCTGCGTGCGTTTTTCAACATCGCGCGCGACTGGCAACTGACGATCGACGAGCAGATCGTGCTGCTCGGGTCGCCCGGCCGTTCGACGTTCTTCAAGTGGAAGGCCACGCCGGAATCGGCACGGTTGCCGCGCGATACGCTCGAGCGGTTGTCGCTGCTGCTCGGCATCTACAAGGCGCTGCAGATCCTGCTGCCGCAGCCGGCCGCGGCCGACGCATGGGTCAAGCGGCCCAACGACGCGGCGCCGTTCGGCGGCAAGCGCGCACTCGACCGGATGCTCGCCGGCAACGTCGGCGATCTGGTCGCCGTCCGGCAATATCTCGACGCGATGCGAGGTGGCTGGGCGTGACGATGCCGATCGAAGCACAACAATGGCCCACGACCACGGTCGACTGGGCACCTGCCTATCGCGTGATTCCCACCCGTTTTCCGGCGATCAACCTGTTCGACCGCGTGGCGTCGGCCGACGATTTCGACGCGCTGTATGCGCTCGAATCGCTGACCAACGATCGCATCCGCAACGAAATCGGCGCACTCGACCTCGTACCGCCTGCCGAGCGCCGCTACGGGCTGGGCTGGGGGCCGATCATGGCCGCGTTCACGCACCTGAATCCGCAGGGCAGCCGCTTTTCCGACGGCAGCTACGGCGTGTTCTACTGCACCCGCTCGCGCGATACGGCGATCGCGGAAACGCGCTATCACAGCGCGCTGTTCCTGGCCGCGACGAAGGAGCCGCCGATGCGCCAGCAAATGCGGCTCTATACCGTGCTCGCGCAGGGCAGCGTGGTCGACGTGCGTACGTGGCCGCAGCGCGATCCGGCCTTGCTGCATCCGCTCGACTACGGCGCGGGGCAGGCGCTCGGCCGCGCGGTGCGCAACGCGGGCGGTGCGGGGATCGTCTATCCGTCGGTGCGCGACCCGCGCGGCGAGTGCCTGGCGGCGTTCCGCACCGCGCTGCTGCGCGATTGCCATCACGCGGCCTATCTCGAATACAACTGGAACGGTTCGGGCGTCGATGCGGTGTTCGAATTGAACCAGGTCGGCTAGCGTTCGCGCGCTCGCGGGCGCTCGCAGGACGCGTGCGCCAGCCGGTCCATCAGCCCATCAGGGCAGCGGCCAGTCGCCCGCGTGGCGTGCGCGCGCCTCGGCCTGCGTCATCGACCACGTGCTGCCGGTACGCGGCTCGGCGAGCGTGAGCCGCCCGGAAGGCGCGAACGCACCCGTGTCGATGAACCATTGCGCACCGATCCGCTGCGGCGCCCGCACGGGTGTGTGTCCGGTGCAGGTCAGCGACAGCCCGGCCTGCCGCGCCGGATCGGCGAGCCCCTGGACGAGATCGCGGCCCCAGATCAGCCGCTCGCGTACGTCGTGCGCATAGCTGCCCGTGTCGAGATCGGCGTCCGAGCCGAAGAATTCCGCATGCAGCACGTTGAAGCGCCCGGGGCCGTCGCCGATCACGCGCACCAGCGGTAGCGCGTCGACGCGCGCCGCATGCGCGTGCAGCCGTTCCGGCGGCAGGTCGGCGCCCCAGTCGCCGCCGATCCCGCGCCACGCGTCCGGCGACAGCTTGCCGCGCGACACGAGGCTCAGCACTTCCTCGTGGTTGCCGCGCACGACGTGGCACCACGGGCGGTCGAGCAGGTCGAGCGTGGCTTCGGAGGCCGGGCCGCGGTCGACCAGATCGCCGACCGAGAACAGGCGGTCGCGGGCCGGATCGAAGCGGATGTCGTGCAGCAGCGCGCGCAGCACGTCCACGCACCCGTGCAGGTCGCCGACGACCAGGTCACGGCCGGCGGCATTCGCGGGGTGGTGGCAGAGGGGGGCGGTGGCAGTCATCCCCTTATCTTAGGCGCTCGCGCCCATCGCCACGTCGCGATGGAATGGCGATAATCGGGGCGCGTTACCCGCCGGGGCGGCGCAGCGGGCTGCCCCGCGCGCCGTTCGAACCCTTTCCATCCGCTTTCGGAATCACACGATGACGTTTTATCCGCAGGTATTACGCAACCGGCCGCGCATGGTCGCGGCGTTCGTCGCAGGCGTGCTGTGCGCGGTGCTGCTGCCGTTTCCGCTGCGTCCGGCCGTGCGTGCGCTGATCGGCTGGGATTGCGCGGTCTGGCTGTATCTCGTGCTGATGTGGGTGCGCATGGTCACCGCGCATCACCACAAGGTGCGCGAAGTCGCGATCCGCGAAGACGAAAACGCGACGACCGTGCTGACCGTCGTGTGTTTCGCGACCGTCGCGAGCGTGGCGGCGATCGCGATCGAACTCGCGACCGCCAAGAGCGTGGGCTTCAGCGCGGGCCTCAGCCACTACGCGATCACGGGCGCGACGCTGTTCGGCGCGTGGTTCCTGATCCCGACGATTTTCACGCTGCATTACGCGCGGCTCTATTACGGCTCGCCATCCAATGACCGCGCGCTGCGTTTCCCCGATCGCAATCCCGAACCCGATTACTGGGATTTCCTGTATTTCGCGTTCACGCTCGCGGTCGCGTCGCAGACGGCCGACGTGTCGCTGGCGAACCGCTCCGCGCGGCGCTCGGTGCTGGCGCAGTCGATCCTGTCGTTCTACTTCAACATGGCCGTGCTCGGGCTGTCGATCAACGTCGCGGCCGGCCTGCTGAGCTGACGCCGGTTACTTGAGCAGGTCGTACGGGCCGCCGCGTTCCAGCGCCCGCTGGTACGCGGGCCGCGCATGGATTGCGTCGAGGAAGCGTGCGATCGCGGGATAGCGGCTGCCGCCACCGCGCGCGGTCGCGGCTTCGAGCGGAAAGCTCATCTGGATGTCGGCCGCGCTGAAGCTGTCGCCGACGAACCAGCCCGTGCGCTGCAGCGCACCGTCGATATGGCCGAGATGCAGCGCGATCTGCGGATCGACGAAGCCCGATTGCAGCGTGTCGGCGATCTTGCGCGCGATCGGCCGCGCGAAGAACGGCATCGGCGCATGCGCGATCCGCAGCGCGACGAGCTTGAGCAGCAGCGGCGGCATCGCCGACCCTTCCGCGTAATGCAGCCAGTACGTGTAGTCGTGCCGCTCGGGCGTGCCGGGCGGCGGCGCGAGGCGTCCGTTGCCGTAGCGCTCGACCAGGTACTCGATGATCGCGCCCGATTCGGCGAACGTACGGCCCTCGTCGGTAACGATGGGCGACTTGCCGAGCGGATGGATCGCGCGCAGTTCGGGCGGCGCGAGCATCGTTTTCGGATCGCGCTCGTAGCGGACGATCTCGTATGGCACATCCAGTTCTTCGAGCAGCCAGAGCACGCGCTGCGAGCGCGAGTTGTTCAGGTGATGGACGGTGAGCATGGCGAGGCCGGAAAGGGGCGGGAACGACATCATACCCAGCGCGCGCGACATGCACGCGGATCCGGTCCCGCGCCGCTTTGGGCCGCTTTGGGCCGCTAGGCGCGCCGCACCGCGACCCACGCTCCCCAGAACAGGCTCGAGAAAAAGCGCAGCGGCGTATCGAAGCCCGCATCGCGCAGCAGGTCGAACACGGCTTCCTCGGAGGCCGGTGGATCGGCGCCCTGCAGGATCTTCGCGAGTTGCGCGCGCACGGCGTCGGGCGTGGCGCCCTTCATGCGCCAGCGCTGCTGCCACGCGTCGAGCAGGCGAGGGTGGTCCGCGTAGCGGCGATGGTTGCCGGCGAGCACGAGCGGCGCGCCGGGTTTCAGGCGCCGCGCGATCGCGTGCAGCAGCGCGGCCTTCGCATCGTCGCCCGGCACGTGATGCAGCACGCCGATCAGCGTCGCGCCGTCGAACGTGGGGGCATCGGGCAGCGCATCGACGCTGTTCTCGACGAAGCGTGTGCGCGGCCCGAAGCCCGCGGCCTCGACGTTCGAGCGCGCAAGCGCCAGCATCGGCGCGGACGGGTCGGCCGCCGTGAATTGCCAGCCCGGTTCGAGCGCGGCCGCCACGCAGATTTCCTGCCCCGTGCCGCCCGCACCCGCGACGAGGATGTGCGCATCGGTCACGCCGATCGCCGACGCGAGCATGCATGCGCCGAGTTCGTGGCACGCATCGTAGCCGGCGAGCGCGATGCGCGATTGCTCGGCATATTCTTGCGCGCGTGACGGATCGAATTTCGCGGCGCTGGCGGGAAGCGACATGGCGGGTTCCTTGGGTTTGTGGCGGACGACGTGTCCGCGAGCATGACGCGGATCGTAGGGGCGCGCGGCCCGCGCAACAAGGCGGGCAGACATTCCGGTATGCCGACTACCCGACTCGCCGGCACATGCCGGCGTGCCTGTTTTCCAGGGGTCGATTCGCATTTAAAAATGTCTGACCAGCTCGCATCGCGATGGCGAATCCGGCGCATACTCGGTTCTCTCCCCCCGCCTGGCCGTCGCATGCCGGGCCCCGATGCGCCGCGCCACGGGCGCGGCCATGCCGCTCGGCACGCACGAGGAGCGCATGATGTCCGATTGTCCGCACGATCCGTACGCGCAGCACTACATCCATTGTTTGCCGTTTGGCGCGCAGCCCTGTGGCGCGCTTTGCACGACACCGCGCACGCATTTCCGCGTGTGGGCGCCGGGCAGTACACAGGTTCAACTCGAACTCGATTCCGGCTCCGACCCGACGCTCGTTCCGATGTCGGCCGCCGGCCCGAACTGGTTCGAAGTCTTCGCCGACTGCGGCGCGGGCACGCGTTACCGCTATCGCCTCGACGATGCCGTGTCGATTCCCGATCCCGCGTCGCGCTCGCAACCCGACGGGCTCAACGGCCCGAGCGAGGTCGTCGATCCGCGCGCGTTCACGTGGCGCAACACGTTCTGGCGCGGGCGGGCGTGGGAAGACATGGCGCTCTACGCGATCCGCCCGCACGCGGTGGGCGGCTTCGAAGGCGTGCGTCGCCGCCTGCCGCAGCTCGCGCGGCTCGGCGTGACCGCGCTGGAACTGCTCGCGTCGCCGCACGACAGCCTGCCGTTCGCGCCGCTCGCGGCCGAGGGTGGCCCCGACGCGCTGAAGGCGCTGATCGACGAAGCGCACGGCTACGGTCTCGCGGTGCTGCTGGAGCTCGACTACGCGCGCTTCGGCAGCGGCACCGATGCGCTGCGTCACTACGCGGCGCCGTTCTTCCATACGCGCGACGATCCGCTGCAGGCTGCGCCGCTGGCGCTCGATCATCCGGAAGTCTGCGATTTCTTCTGCGACAACGCGCTGTACTGGATCGACGAATACCGTTGCGACGGGCTGCGCCTGCGCGAGGCCGACCGGATCGGCGTGTCGTGGCTGCGCGAGATCGCGGACCGCGTGCGCGCGGCCGTGCCGGCCGACCGGCTCATCCATCTCGTGCTCGGCAGCGAGCGGCATCCCGCGCATCTCGCCGATACCCATTTCGATGCGCAGTGGAATGGGTGCGGCGAACGCGCGCTGCATCGGCTGACAGGGCGCGATACGTCGGCCCACGAAGGCATTTCCGCGCACCAGTCGATCCACACGCTCGCGCGCGCACTGACCGCGGCCGGTGCGGCATTCCAGCCGGCCGCGTCGGGAGAGGGCATGGCGGCCGACAGCGCGCTGGCGCTGACGTCGCTCGTGCTGTCCGACGGCGCATGGCGCGACAGCGGCCAAAGCGACCAGGAGCAGGAGGCCGGCCTGGCCGCGCTCGCGCTGTCGCTGCTCACGCCGCAGATCCCGTTGATCTTCGATGAAACCGCGCGCGATGCCGATCGTGCGCATTTCGTGCAGTCCGCGCTCGCGGTGCGCGCGAAGCTGATTGCGCCGCGGCTGTCCGATTGCCGGCCGCAGGACGCGCATGCGCTGAAGGCGGACGGCGACGGCGATGCCGACGCGCTGCTCGCGTCGTGGCGGCTCGCCGACGACGAGACGCTGACGATCGCGCTGAACCTGTCGCCCGATGCGGTGCGCTTCGATGCGCCGAGAGGGCGCGTCGTGTTCGAGACGCCGGCACGCGCGCGCGACCGTGTCGATGAAGGGGAATTGCCGCCTTATTCGCTCGTCGCGTGGCTGACGGGCGACGTCAATCGCTACGCGCTGACGCACGACGCGCGGCGTATCGATGACGGTTCGTGGCGCGGCATGCGTCCGAACCTGAACGCATGAGCCGATGACGGCGTGAGGGTTGGAAGGCCGGGTGCATGCGCGCCCGGCCGTGCGGCAGGAACGCCCGGACTTACCAGAACCCGCGAATGCCCGCGATGCCGTACGCGCCGTGGCGGCGCGCGTCGTCGAGATGCGCATGCGTCATTCCGCCAAGCGCGAAGACGGGCAGCGCGACCTGCGCGGCCAGCGCATCGAATTGCGCCCAGCCGAGCGTCGGCGCACCGGGGTGACTGAGCGTCGGCAATACGGGCGACAGCGTGACGAAGTCCGCGCCCGCGCGCGCGGCCAGCAGCAGATCGTCATGCGAGTGACAGGCGGCGGACACCCATCGTCCGGCCGGCAGCGGCCGCTGCGTGGCGGCGCGCAACGCGGTGCCGTCGAGATGCCAGCCGGCGCCGTCGAGCCGCATGACGCCGGCGGCATCGATCGGCCCATTGAGCATCAGGTGCGCGCCGGCCGCATCACAGCGCGCGAGCGCCGCGGCGGCGAGTTGCGCGAACGCGGCCGTGTCGAGCGACTTCACGCGCAGTTGCACGAGCGTTTCACCGCGCGCGAGCACGGCCGACAGCCGGTCGAGGAACGCCGCGCAATCGGCCGCCGACGCGGACGCCGGTTCCGGCGTGATCACGTAGCAGTGCGGCAGCGGTGCGGCCGTGGCGTTCATCGCGTGTGGCGCTGCGCGGCCGTCATTCGTCGGCCTCTTTCACGACCTTCGGATAGATGCGCACAAGCACGATGCGCGGCCCGTTCATCTTCTTCACGACGATGTCGAAGCGGTCGAATGACACGCGCTGCCCTTCGGTCGGCAGGTCGCTGAGTGCATGGATCACGAGGCCGCCGACCGACTCCGCGCGACCTTCGTCGATGTCGATGCCGAGTGCCTGTTCGAGCGACACGACGGGCAGGCTGCCCTTGCCCATCAGCGTGCCGTCGTCGAGGCGGCTCCAGTCGGCATCGCCCTGGCGGAATTCGTCGTGGATCTGGCCGACCAGCGCGCCGAGCAGGTTGTCGAGCGTCAGGAAGCCGATCGGCTTCTCGCCCTTGTTACCGACCAGCGCGAAGTGCGGCGCGCCCTTGCGGAAGCGGCGGAACAGGTCGAGCGCCGGCGTGTCGGGCCGTACGTACTGCACGGGGCGAACGTAGTCGGACAGGTCTTCGAGCGCCGCGCCGGCATGACGCGCGAGCAGCAGGTCCTTCAGGTGGATCAGCCCGCTCACCTGTTCGCGCGACGCATCCTCGAACAGCGGATAGCGGCTGAAGCGGTGCCGCGCGACGATCTCCATGTTGTCCGGCAGCGGCAGGTCGCGCCGCAGGCCGATCATTTCATGGGCCGGCCGCATCAGGTCAGACACGGTCATCGACGAAAAATCGAGCGAATGCGCGAGCGTGTTCCACTCGTCGTCGCTGTACGTGCCGCGCGCCGGCTGGGCGGCATTGCCGGCCGTGCTGCGGCGGCTGCGCAGGATCAGCTTCAGCTCGTCGGTCGAGTAGTGTGCGTCGCCGCCGTGGTCGGCCGACAGCCCCGCGAGCCGCAGCACCGCGTTGGCGCTGTTGTTGAGCACCCAGATCGCCGGATACATCGCCCAGTAGAACGCATACAGCGGCAGCGCGACCCATAGGCCGACCTTCTCGGACTGGCGGATCGCCATCGATTTCGGCGCCAGTTCGCCGACGACGATGTGCAGGAACGAGATCAGCGAGAACGCGAACACCAGCGAGATCAGGTGCACGACGCGCTCCGACTGCACGCCGATCAGGTCGAGCACCGGGGTGAGCAGTTGCGCGAAGGCCGGCTCGCCGACCCAGCCGAGGCCGAGCGACGCAAGTGTGATGCCGAGCTGACACGCGGAAAGGTACGCGTCGAGGCGGCCGTGCACGATGCCGAGGATGCGGCCGCGCAGGCCGTGCTTGCGGGCCAGTGTCTTGACGCGCGTGGCGCGCAGTTTGACGAGGCCGAATTCGGCCGCGACGAAGAACCCGTTGAGGGCCACCAGGAACAACGCGCCGATGAGCGCGAAGATCTGTAACAAAGAATCGCTCCGGTTATGACAGGCCCATCAGTATAGAGCCAGAAAGGAATTTGTAATGTCTCGGGCGGCCGAATACTTACACCGGCGCCTCGCAGGGGATGGCGAACGTGAGGGTTGCCGGCGCACCGTCGGCGAACGCGGTATGCGAGAACGTGCCGCCGTGCGCGAGCGCGACGCGCTGGCACAGCGCGAGCGTCCAGGCGATCCGCTTCGCGTCGCGCTCGCGCAGCATCTCGCGCCGGGCGAACGCTTCGAACGCGTGCGGCTGCGCCGGATCGGCGAGTGCGGCGGCATTCACGGTGCAGGTGACGCGTGCGGTGAACTGCGCGCCGTCGCGCGTGCATTCGAACGTCACGCGTGCGCCGGCGGCGCTGGCTTCGACGGCGGTCGTCAGCATCGTCCACAGCGCCTGCGCGATGCGCGCGCGGTCGACGGTCAGCGACGGCTCGCCGTCCGGCAGCGTCGCATCGAGCGCGACCTGCCGTGCATCGGCGAGCGTCGCGCGCACGAGCGCGATCGTGTCGTCGAGCAGCGCGCGCAGCGCGAACGGCTGCGGCTCGAGTGCGAGCGTGCGGGTTTCCGCGCGCGGCGCGTCGAGCACCTCGTCGATCAGCGCAACCTGCTGGTCGATGCCCGTGCGGATGCCCGCGAGCGCGCGTTGCAGGTTCGGGTCGGCATTGGCGAGCTGGCGCTCGAGCACGTACGCCCAGCTGTGCATCGCGTTCAGCGGGCTGCGCAGGTCGTGCGACGCGGTGGAGAGCGCCTGGTCGCGCAGGAACAGCGCGGCCTGGGCAGCGTAATGCGCTGCGCGTTCGCGCAGCAGGTCGGCGGCGGGATCGACGGAAGTGGACGTCACGGAGCTGGCCTGTCGGAAGCGGTTGGCGTGCAAGTCACGCGAACCGCCATTATAGGGACGGTGCGTGTCACGCCGGCAGCGCGTCCTCGTCCTTTTTCCGGGCGTCGCCGTTCGGCAGCAACTGGCAGGCGAGCAGGCCGGCCAGCATCAGCGCGCAGCCGACGAGCGCGCGCAGCGTCAGCGTTTCGCCGAGCGCGGCCCAGCCGGCGATCGCCGCGAACACGCCTTCCATGCTGAAGATCACGGCCGCGTGCGCGGGCGCCGCGTCGCGTTGCGCGACGACCTGCAGCGTATAGCCGACGCCGACCGACAGCAGCCCGCCGTACAGCAGCGTCGGCAGTGCGTTGCGCAGCATCGCGCCGCTGACCGGCTCGATGACGAGGCCGACCGCGAGGCATGTCGCGCCACATACGACGAATTGCATGAACGCGAGCACGAGCGGATTGTGGCGCTTCGCGAAATGGCCGACGGCCATCACGTGCGCGGCGATGATCACGGCGCCGGCGAGCTGGAACCAGTCGCCGTACAGCACCGAGAAGTGCTCGTTGATGCTGAGGAAATACAGGCCGATCGCCGCGAGCAGCGCGCCGAACCACGTGCCCGGGCCGATCCGGTGACGGGCGAACACGCCCATCAGCGGCACGATCACGACGTACAGCGAGCTGATGAAGCCCGCGTTGGCGATGCGCGTGTATTGCAGGCCGATCTGCTGCAGCGAAATCGATACCGCCAGCAGCGCGCCGAGCGCGAGACCCGGCAGCAGCAGCGCCGGCTCACGGCGGATCGCCGCGAACTGCGCGCGCGACGCCGTGTTCAGCATCAGCAGCGGCACCAGCACCAGTGCGCCGAGCAGGAAGCGCAGCCCCGTGAACAGGAACGGCCCGATCACGTCGAGGCTCAGGCGTTGGGCGACGAAAGCCGAGCCCCAGATCGCGGCGGCGGCGAGCATCAGCAGGTTGGCACGGAGGTGCTTGCGGGCTTCGAGCTTCATTGGAATTCTTCTGATGATTGCGGGCGGCGTAATCCGCTAGTTTACGCCGAGATTGCAAGGCCGTCGGCAAACCTTCGCAATGCGGTGGCGGCGCGTGCGTCGCGTACGCGCGAATACAGCACGACCTGCGACAGCGGCAGCGGCGGCAGCCCGAATTTCGCGCCGACGTCGACCAGCGTGCGCGGTGCGACGCGCCGTGCCAGTGGGCAGACGGCCAGCCCCGCGGCGGCGGCGGCCGTGACCGCCGCCACGCCGCCGCCCGTAAAGCGTTCGCGCCACGGCCGCCCTGCGCGGTCGAGCGCGCGCAGCGCGGCGGCCCGCACGCCGCACGGGTTGGCCAGTACCGCGAGCGGTAGCGGTTCGCCCACGCGCGGTGCCCAGTCGGGCGCGGCGAGCCACGCCAGCGGTTCTGAAAACAGCAGCGTGCCGTCTTCGCGCGGCGGATCCTCGCCCGGCTCGTGCCGCACGATCACCGCATCGAGCCGGCGTTCGTCGTATTGCGCGAGCAGGTTCGTCGACGTCCCGAGATGCATTTCCAGCGACAGCCCCGGATCCTGCCGATGCAGGCTCGTGAGCACGGCCGGCAGGTCGGGCACCGCGACGTGCTCGCTGACGCCGAGCGACAGGCGGACCGTGCCGGCCGAGATCGCGCCGAGCGCGTGATCGTGCGCATCGAGCAGCGCGCGGGCGGCCGGCAGGAAATTCTCGCCGTCGGCAGCCAGCTTGACGACACGCGGCGTGCGCGCGAGCAACGGCTTGCCGAGATGGGCCTCCAGCCGCTTCAGCTTCAGGCTGACGGCCGATTGCGTGGTGCCGAGTGCATCGGCGGCGCGCGTGAAGCTGGCGAGATCGGCGACCAGCACGAAGGCGCGCACGGCATCGAGATCGAGTACTTTCATTTCGAATGTAAATGAATGAAATATTCATCAATGACTGTTCATTATAGTTCTGCGCGCCTAACCTGACCCTGTGTTTCCGTTCTTCAACGTCAATTTCACCGACAGGAGCAGGACCATGCCATTCACTCGTATCGCCGTACGCGAAGGCAAACCGGCCGCCTACCGCGCGGCACTCGTCGACGGCGTGCATCGCGCACTGATGCAGACCTTCAACGTGCCCGAGGACGACATCTTCATGGTCGTGACCGAGCATGCGGCCGAGAATTTCGTGTACGGACGTCATTACCTCGACGTCGAACGCAGCGACGATCTGGTGATGATCCAGATCACCGCGAACAACACGCGCACGCTCGAGCAGAAGCGCTCGCTGTACCGGACGATCGCGGAGAACCTCTCGCGGAAGCCCGGCGTGCGACAGCAGGACGTATTCATCAGTCTTGTCGAGGTACTGAAGGAAGACTGGTCGTTCGGCAACGGCCTTGCGCAATACGCCGTTTGATATCCGACAGGGCGGCAGGGCCAGATCGTCGCCGGCGCGTTTTTGCGACGTGTACTATTGAAGCTGCTTCACGGGCGACGCCGGCGCGGTCGATGCGCCGGCGATTCTTCTTGTGCGGGAGCCTTCATGTCGCGTGTGCTGGAAATCGTGTTGTCGCTGTCGCTGGAAGGTTGGCCGGTCAAGGCTGCGAGTCGCACCCGCGGCACGCAGCGCGACTTTGGCGCCGAACTCGTACGTGCGTGGCGGATCTGCCCGCAGGTGCGGATGCGGCGCGGCCATGAACGCGTGACGATCGAGCCGTGCCAGATCGAGGAGGCCGAGGCGAGCCCCGGCGCAAGCTGGTGGACCTGGGTCGAATCGAACGCGCATGGCAGGCGTGTCGTCGCGGCGCGCACGAAGGCGTTCGCACCCGGCGTCACCGAGCGCGAGCTGTTCGATGCGGAGCATGCGGGCATCGTCGTCGCGATGCCGTTACCGGTACCCATGACGACGACCGCAACCGATGCCGCCGCACCGACCGACGAAGTCGATGGCGTCGCGCCTGACGCCGCCGCGCCTCCGGAGGCAGGTGCGCAGCCCGAAGCGTCGGCGCTGCGCCTCGTCAGCGAACGGCGGCGCGGGCGGTGGGCCGACGACAGCGGCGTCGTGGTCGAGATGACGCTCGACGACATCACGCTGTACGGCGGCGGCGAGCCGCCACGCCGCTATGTCGAGTTGCGTCTTGCCGCACCCGACTGGGAAACCGTCGCCGCGCGCACGGCCGCGTTGCAGGCACTGTTTGCCGCGGCGCGCGAACTGAGCGGTGCGTGGCCCGCGTTCGTGCAACTGACGAGCGTGATCGACCGCGCCTGTGCGGGCGAGCCGATGGCCGCCGGACTGGTCAAGGCGCAGCTCGTCGACCTGACCGGCATCCGCACGCAACGCGCCGCACTGTTCGCGCTGTCCGGCGATATCACCGCGCAGTGGCTCGGCAACGAGGGCGGCGTGCTGGATCGCGACGATCCCGAATTCGTCCACCAGATGCGCGTCGCGCTGCGCCGCCTGCGCACGCTGATGCGTTTTTTCCCGCTTTTTGCCGACCGCCAGTGGCGCGACACGCTCGGCGTCGACCTGCGCTGGCTCGCCGCACTGCTCGGCACGGTGCGCGACTGGGACGTGTTTTCGACCGAAAGCCTGCCCGCGCTGATCGCCGCCGACGGCGGCGACGGCGACTGGGATGGCACGCTCGACGCGGCACGCGCGCAGTCGATGGCCGCGCGGGTCGAGCTGCGGCAGGCGCTGCATTCGGCCCGCTACGCGCGGCTGACGCTCGGCTGGCTCGAATGGCTGAGCACGCTTGCGCTGCCGGCGGCCGAAGGCGGCGATGCACCGTCGCTGCGGCGGCACGCGACGAAGCGCGTGCGCCGGCTGTTCGGCCATCTCTACGCATCGCCGTCGCTTACGTCGCTCGATACGGCTGCGCGCCACCAGGTGCGGATCGATGCGAAGCGGCTGCGCTATGCGCTCGAGTTCTTCGCGTCGCTGGCATCGCGCCGCACGCGCAGCGAGACGGTCAAGACGCTCACGCGCGTGCAGAGCGTGCTCGGCGAAGCGAACGACACGATGGTCGCGCTGCATCACCTCGAACAGCTGGCGGCGCCGCCGTACCAGCTCGGTTTCGTGCGCGGCTACGGCGCGGCGCTCGAACAGCGCGCGGCGCGCGACGCCGAAACGCTGCTGGCCAGCCTGCGTCCGCCGAAGCTCGACGGCAAGCCGGGCCGAGCAGCGCGGTGACTATAATGGCCGCCCGTTTCTCGCACGCATCCCGATGACCGACGCACCGCATTCTTCCTCGTCCGCCGAACCGCTCGAACTGGGCGGCGAGCTGTGGTTGCGCGCCGGCGAGCAGACGCTCGGCGGCGCGACGCGCATCGCGCTGCTCGCGGCGATCGGCGATACCGGTTCGATCACGCGCGCGGCGAAGGCCGTCGGCCTCAGCTACAAGGCTGCGTGGGACGCAGTCGACACGATGAACAATCTCGCCGGCGAACCGCTCGTCACGCGGTCGACGGGCGGCAAGGGCGGCGGCGGCACGACGCTGACACCGCGTGCGACGTCGCTGATCGCCGCGTTCCGCACGATCGAGCGCGAGCATCGCCGATTCATCGAGGCCGCGAGCGCGGCCGTCGCCGGCTTCGACGTCGACTGGGCGCTGATCGGCCGGATCGGGATGAAGACCAGCGCGCGCAACCAGTTGTTCGGCAAGGTCGCGTCGATCGTGCGCGGCACCGTCAACGACGAGGTGACGCTCACGCTGCCCGGCGGGCAGCCGGTCGTTGCCGTGCTCACGCACGAAAGCGCCGATGCCCTCGGCCTGCGGGAAGGCGCGGATGCGTGCGCGCTGGTGAAGGCGTCGTGGGTCGTGCTCGCGGTCGACGCTGGCGGGCCCGACCTGAAGGTGTCCGCGCGCAACCGGTTGCGCGGCAGCGTCGAAGCCGTCGCGGCGGGCGCGGTGAACAGCGAGGTGACGCTGGCGCTCGACGGCGGCGGGACGCTGACGGCCGTCGTCACCAACGACAGCTTCGCGGCGCTGCAACTCGACGTTGGCCGGCCGGCGATCGCGCTGTTCAAGGCATCGAGCGTGATTCTCGCGGTGACGGGCTGACGAAGCACCGGAGCGGTGCGATTCGAAGATCGTATGACGGACGGGGCGAAGCCGGCATCGCACAGTGCGTGCGCGGCGCCGGCTTCGTTTCCGCTTTCAGCATATGCCGCTACGCGCGGCTTCTCTCAGGCTCCAACCTGCCTGCCACGACCACGGCCTCGCGCGTTCAGGTGACGCGCGTCGGCCACTCGGCGTGCGGCGGGTTCGCCTGCACGCGTCCTTCGCTCAACTGCACGACCTGGTCGCCGAATGCGGCGACGTCGTCGGGGTCGTGCGAGATCAGCACCATCGGGATATCGAGCCGCGCCTGCAGCTCGGCGAGCTCGTGGCGCATGCGCTGGCGCATCGCGCCGTCGAGCGCCGCAAACGGTTCGTCGAGCAGCAGGATGCGCGGTTGCGCGACCAGCGCGCGCGCCAGTGCGACGCGCTGCTTCTGCCCGCCCGACAGTTGCGACGGATACTGCCCCGCGAGCGTTTCCAGGTCGAACGCGCGCAGCCAGTACGCGACCTCGGGCGGCACCGCTTTCGCGCGCGGGTTGCGCAGCCCCGACGTGAGCCCGAACGCGATGTTCTGGCGCACGTTCAGATGCGGAAACAGCGCGTAATCCTGGAACAGGTAAGCGACCCGACGGGCGCGGGTCGGCACGTCGATGCGGCGCGCGGCGTCGAACAGCGCTTCGCCGTTCAGCGTGATCGAGCCTTCGTCGGGCGACAGCAACCCTGCGATCGCCTGCAGCGTCATGCTCTTGCCCGCGCCGGACGGCCCGAACAGCACGACGCGCTGCGTCGTCGCGGTGAACGACATGTCGAGCGTGAAGCGCCGCTCGGCGTTCGCGTAGGTCTTGCGGATGTCGACGACGAGGCTCATGCGGGCCTCCGCCGAAGCAATCCGGCCGCGCAACGATATGGACGGGGCACGCGCTTCATGTCAGCTGGCTCCGCCGGGCGCGCGACGGCACGAGCCAGCCGGTCGCGAGCAGCACGAGCACGCAGGTGATCGACGTCACCAGCACGAGGAAGTTGGCCGTGTTGTCGTCGCCGGCCTGCACGGCCGCGTAGATCGCGACCGACAGCGTCTGCGTGCGGCCGGGCAGGTTGCCCGCGATCATCAGCGTCGCGCCGAATTCGCCGAGCGCGCGTGCAAACGCGAGCAGCGCGCCCGCGAGAATGCCGCGCGTGGCGAGCGGCAGCGTCACGCGGAAGAACACCGCGACTTCGCCGAGCCCGAGCGTGCGCGCCGCGCGTTCGAGATGCGGGTCGACGCCTTCGAACGCGGCACGCGCCGACTTCAGGATCATCGGAAACGCGACGACCATCGACGCGATCACCGCGCCTTGCCACGTGAAGACCAGCTCGATGCCGAGGTCGTCGAGCCACGCGCCGAACACGCCGCGCCGGCCGAGCAGCACGAGCAGGTAATAGCCGAGTACCGTCGGCGGCAGCACGAGCGGCAGCGTCAGGATGGAATCGACGACATCGCGCAGCGGCGAGCGCCAGCGCGCAAGCACGAATGCGGCCGCGACGCCGAGCACGATGTCGAGCGCGGTTGCCCAGCCGGCAACCTTCAGCGACAGCAGCAGCGGTACCCAGGCGTCTTGCATCGCGTGACGCTCACTTGCCCGCGGGCTTGAAGCCGAACGTCGACAGCACGGCCTGGCCCTGCGGCGACGCGACGAAGTCGATGAACGACTGCGCCTGCGCGGCGTGCCGGCTGTCCTTCACCACGGCGATCGGGTAGGTGATGGCCGTCTTGGTCGGTACCGTCAGCGCGACCTTCACGCGGCCCGGCATGATCGCGGCGTCTGTGCCGAACACGAAGCCCGCGTCGACCTCGCCGCGCGCGACGTAGTCGAGGCTCTGGCGCACGTTGGCGGCCAGCACACCCTTCGCGCTGACGGCATCCCACACGCCGGCCGCGCGCAGCGCGCCTTCGGTGTAACGGCCGACCGGCACCGATGCCGGGTCGCCGTATGCGATGCGCTTCACGCCGGGCGCCGTCAGGTCGTTCAACGACGTCGGTGCGGCCGTGCGGCTGTCCGCCGGCACGATCAGCACGAGCGAGTTCGCCGCGAAATCGCGACGCGTGCCGGGCACGATCACCTTCTCTTCCGCCGCGCGATCCATTGCCTTCTGGTCAGCCGACGCGAACACGTCGGCCGGCGCGCCCTTGGCGATCTGCTGCATCAGCACGTCCGATGCGCCGAAGTTGAACAGCACCTTGGTGTCCGGATGCTGCTTCTCGTACGCGTCGCCGACGGCCTTGAACGCGTTCGTCAGGCTGGCGGCGGCCGACACGACCAGTTCGTCGGCGGCGCAAGCGGGCGCGCTGAACGCGACACCGGCAGCGGCAAGCGTGGCGATCGGCAGCAGGCGGAGCAGGGTGCGGCGAAGCGGACGGACGGATGAGCGCATGATGGATTCGTTTTGAATGGGTGGAAACCGTAATCGTAATATAGGGTGGGTTATAACGCTCGACATACCGTTCATGCGACGGCGCGCATGAAATGGTCAGACCTGAAAAGGGGCGGCCGGGCGGCCGGTCACGTGCGAAGCGGGCGCGTCGACGATTCGGTGCGCTGCAGCGACGACGGCTGCGACGCGGGATGGTAGTTCGGGTTGGCCTTCCAGCGCGCGCGGACGAACGGGCGCTCGTGGCCGGACAGTTGCAGCGCGACCTTGGTGACCCAGCGATGCGACGGCACCGTGATGCCGTGCAGCGCGACGGTGACGATCGCGAGGCTCGCGACGACCGCCGGCACCGACCAGCGGTGCGGCACCGCGCGCCACGAGCCGGCGATGAACGCGAGCGCGGCGATCGCGCCGACGATGCAGCCGGTGATCGATTCGGACGGCGAATGTGCGTCGAGTGCGACGCGCGACACGCCGACCGCGACGCCGGCCGCGAGCCCGAGCGCGATGCCGGCGATCCGCACCGGCGTGCGCGTGCGGATCAGCGCAAGGAAGATCGCGACCGGATACACCGACGTCGACAGCATCGCATGGCCGCTGAACCCGGTGAAATCCCACGCGCGGATGCCGATGCCCCAGCCAAGGAACGCGATCTTCGTGAGCGCCACCACGCCGATCGCAGCCGCCAGCACGCCGAGCCACGCGGCCGCGCGCTGCCACGAGTAGCCGAGTGCAAGCCAGACGGCGATCGTGATCGCGAGCGGCAAGGTCAGGCCGGCGCCGCCGAACGCGGTAATCATGATCCACAGGTGAGACGACAGGTCGAACATCGGGAAGGGGACGAACGAAGGCGGGGAGAATGCTTAAATCAACGCGCGAGCCGGGAAGAACGACTACAACGGATACAAGCGGCGAAACCCCAGTATAGCGCCGCGTGTGCATGAGGCCCGTTTTTTGCGCCGGCGGGAACTATCCGCATGCAGGAAAAATCCCAGAAACAATGTTATGGTGCATTGCACAAAGTCGAACGATGCATCCGTTGCGACGCCTTCATGGCGCCCCTATTTTTCCTGACTGCGAGCCCGATCGATGACCAAAAGTCTGACCAAGGTGTGGGTGGGCGGCATGAAACGCATGCTGTCTCCGGTCGCCAAGCGCGCGGCGCGCGATGCGCAGCGCATCACACGCGACGCACTCGAGGCTGCGGCCTCTCCCGCTGAATCCGATTTGTCCCCGCCACGCGAATCGCGCGTGCGTCCGCGTGCTGCCGCGTGGGCGGCGGGCGAGTGGACGCGCGGCGAACATCCGATGGCGCCCGCGCTCGGGCGCCTCGTCCAGAATCTCGCGTACGGCCTGTACGTGCCGCCTGGCCGCCGGCGCGGCACGATGCCCCTCGTCGTGATGCTGCACGGCTGCCAGCAGTCCGTCGACGAATTCGTGCAGGGCACGCGGATGAACCTGCTGGCCGACAAGCACGGTTTCGCGGTGCTGTATCCGGAGCAGTCGTTGCGCGTACACGCACACGGCTGCTGGCACTGGTATGAAGATACCGACCGCGCGGGCCGTGGCGAGGCGAACACGGTGGCGTCGCTGGTCGATGCGCTCGTCGACGAGCACGGTTTCGATGCGTCGCGCGTCTACGTTGCGGGGCTGTCGGCCGGTGCGGGTCTTGCGTCGCTTCTTGCGCTGCACCATCCGGACCGCTTCGCGGCGGTGGCGCTGCATTCCGGTCCCGCGCTCGGCGAGGCGAATTCCGGCATCACCGCGATGGACGTGATGCGGCGCGGCCTGCGACAGAACCCGGCCGCGGTGATCGATGCGCTGGTCGATGCGGCTGCGTATCCCGGCATGCCCGCGCTGATCGTCCAGGGTGACGGCGACCACGTCGTCGCGCCGAAGAATGCCGATCAGCTGACGGTGCAGTTCATGCGCCTGAACGGGCTGGCCGATGCCCGCGGCGCACTGCGCGGCGGCGAACGCGTCGAGACGCGCGAAGCAGGCGCGCAGATCACCGACGTGTGCCGCGACGGCGAGCCTGTCGTGCGGCTTTGTCATGTGAAAGGGCTCGATCATGCGTGGTCCGGTGGCGACGAAGCCGTGCCGTTTCACGCAGCGGTCGGCCCCGATGCAAGCGCGATGATCTGGGCTTTTTTCGAGGCCAATCAACGCACTGTGGCGACCTGACGACGCACCCTCCGATCAATGCTAGCCAAATCCTAGGGTTTTCCCTATAATTCGGGAAAACCCTAGTCAAAGAACCTTTGGATTGCGAGATCGAACATGTACCTGCTGAGCCACCTCTTCCTGATGCTGACCAAGAACGCTGAAAAGGCCTCGAAAGAGCGCGCCGAGGCGTACCTGGCCGATGCCACCGACATCTACGATCTCGAATTCCGCATGCGCAAGATCGATCGCGAAGCGGCGATGAACCGCCCGTACTCGATCGGCTCGCGCTAAGCAGCGCAGGCGGGCGCGCTGGCCCGCCGTTTCGACGAATCGCGCAAATGGGCGCGTGCGGCTACATGCCGCACGCGCCCTTTTTGCATGTGCGCTCCAGCGTCGCGTCAGACGACCGTCAGGCGCACCGGCACGTTGTTGCGCGTCGCGTTCGAATACGGGCACACGTGGTGGGCCTTTTCGACCAGCGCCTGCGCGTCTGCCTTGTCGAACCCGGGCAGCGACACGCGCAGCTCGACGTCGAGCCCGAAGCCGCCTGCGTCGTTCGGGCCGATGCCCACTTCCGCCGTGACCTGCGTATCGGCCGGCAGCGCCTGCTTGTTCTGGCCGGCGACGAATTTCATCGCGCTCAGGAAACAGGCCGAGTAACCTGCGGCAAACAGTTGCTCCGGATTCGTGCCTTCCGCACCCGTGCCGCCGAGTTCGCGCGGCGCGGCCAGCTTCACTTCCAGCTTGTTGTCGGCGGATACTGCGCGGCCGTCGCGGCCGCCCGTGCTCGTGGCGCTGGTCTTGTACAGAATGTTCATCGTGCAGCTCCTGTCGGGAAAAGGGGAAAAGCGGTCCGGTCAAACGGGATGTCGCCGGCCACGAAGAAAATATAGAACACAAATCATTAGTGTGCAAATGAAATTTTGAAGAAAAACCCGGCAGTGCCGGGCCGAGTGGTCGGCGCTCGCGTGTCAGCGTTCGTTGGCGGCCGACAGCGCGGTGCGCAATTGCTGGAGATCGGCGCGCAGCCTGATCAGGAAGTCGGGCGTCTGCTGCATCGCGCAAAAGAGATCGGCGGGTACCGAGCGCGCGCGATCCTTCAGTGCGCGGCCTTCCGGCGTCACGCGCACGTTCACGACGCGTTCGTCGGCCGAACTGCGCACGCGTTCGACGTAACCGAGCGCCTCGAGTCGCTTGAGCAGCGGTGTGACGGTGGCCGGATCGAGATCGAGCCGCGCGGCGATGTCCTTCACCGCGATGTCGTCGCGCTCCCACAGCACGAGCATCGCGAGATATTGGGGATAGGTCAGCGACAGCTTGTCGAGCAGCGGCTTGTACGCCTTCGTCATCGCGTGCGAAGTCGAGTAGAGCGCGAAGCACAGTTGCTCGTCGAGCGTCTGGGGCAGTGCGGGTGGGCGGTCCATGATTCGGGTGGCGCGACTGACGCGCGAACAATTTGTACGCAAATTATTTTGCGCGCAAAAGATCGGGTTGAACAGGGGCGCCCGGCGAGGGTTGCCGGTGCTCGATGCAGAACAAGGGGGGGGAGATCAGAAGTGCGCCGGAAGGACACCCGGCGCGATGAACGGCGTGACGGCCGGCGACGCGCGCCGGCCGGAGGGGGGTCAGCGGCCCGACGTAGTCGTCGGCGCGCCCGGTTCCTGTACGCCGAAGCAGCCGCGATAGGTCGCGTAGAACGAGCAGTACAGCATCGTGACGATGATGATCGTCACCGGCATCATGATGGTCAGCGCATACGCGCCGGCGCCGAGCGCCTGCAGCAGCAGCGACAGCGCGAGCGACGTGCCGAGCGCGACGGCGAACCACAGCACGCCGTACACGACGAAGGCGCCGCGATTGCGCCAGCAGCTGACGACGCTGAAGAACAGCGCCTTTGCAGGCGGCACGTCATGCCACGCGACCAGCACCGGAGCGAACCAGAACAGCATCGCGACCGGCAGGTACAGCAACGTCGCGAAGAACAGCGCGCCGAGCGTGCCTTGCGCGGCCAATGCTTCCGGCGTCGTGCCCGCTTCGTCGGCCGCGCCCATCATCACGTGGAACAGCGCGCCGCCGTCGACGAACGACGAAGCTGCGAACACCAGCACCATCGACGCGACGTAGATCACGCCGAGCACCAGCAGCCGCTGGGTCGCGACGGTGCCGTATGAGCGGAAGCCGTCGACGAGGATCGTCGGCATCACAGGCTTGCCGGCCACCGTGTCGCGGCACGCGGCCATGAAGCCGACCGCGATGCCGGGAATGAACACCAGCGGCAGCGCCGAGCCGATCACGGGCACCATCGACACCAGCGTGATCGCCAGCAGGTACGTAAAGAACAGCGTAATGAACGCGAGCGGGTTCCGGCGGAACAGCCAGACGCCTTGACGGAACCAGACATAGCCCGTTTTGGCGGGCACTTCGATCAGTTGCATGCGGTTTGGATCTCGGGAAGCGCGGGCGTATGCGCGATACGCTCGCGCAGGATGCGTTCGAAATGGCCGGGGTCGTGCGGCTTGAGCATTTCGGCCGCACGCGGCAGGTAGAAGTCGTACAGGCGCGACACCCAGAAGCGGTACGCACCCGCGCGCAGCATGTCGCTCCAGTGGCGGCGCTCCTCGGCCGTGAACGGCCGCACGGTCTGATAGGCGCGCAGCAGCGCATCGGCGCGCGCGACGTCGAGCACACCGGTCGCGAGGTCGACGCACCAGTCGTTGACCGTCACCGCGACGTCGAACAGCCACTTGTCGCAGCCGGCGAAATAGAAGTCGAAGAAGCCGCCGAGCCGCACGTCGTGGCCGGTGTCGGGCGCCGCGTGCGCGAACAGCACGTTGTCGCGGAACAGGTCGCAATGGCACGGCCCGGCCGGCAGCGCCGCGTAGTCGTCCGACGCGAAGAAGGCCGCCAGGTGTGCGAGCTCGCCTTCGAGCAGTGCGCGTTGCGCATCGGTGATGAACGGCACGATCGCCGGCACGTTCTCCTGCCACCACGGCAGGCTGCGCAGGTTCGGCTGGGTGTTCGCGTAGTCGCGCCCTGCGAGGTGCAGGCGCGCGAGCATCTGCCCGACCTCGATGCAGTGTTCGACCCCCGGCGCGAGCTCGGCCGCACCGTCGAGCTTCGTGACGATCGCGGCCGGCTTGCCGTGCAACTCGCCGAACAAGGCGCCGTCGTCACGCGGAATCGGATCCGGCACCGGCACGCCGTGGCCGGCCAGATGGCGCATCAGGTCGAGGTAGAACGGCAACTCTTGCGCCGACAGCTTTTCGAAGATCGTGAGGACGTACTCGCCGCGTGTCGTCGTCAGGAAGAAATTGCTGTTTTCGATACCGGACGGAATGCCGCGGAACGCAAGCACGTCGCCCAGTTCGTAGTGGCGCATCCATTGCGCGAGATCGGAGTCGGAAACAGCAGTGAAAACGGCCATGCGGGATGCGTCAGGTCAGGGTGTCGGCACGCGGGCGGCGTGCGTCGCGACAGCAGGTGAAGGGAGGCGGCGCACCGCGAACGACGCGGCGGGCCACGGAATCAGTAGCGCAGGTTCAGCGACGGCAGGCGCGTGATCGGGATGCCCGCGTCGTGCGGCTTCGGCGACGTATCGGGCGTCGAGCTCATCTGGTAGCGCGTGCCGAAATTCGACTTCACGTCGATCTCGACCGGCTTGCCGCGGTCGCGGTACTCGGTGACCTCGGTGCCGTTCTTGCTCTTTTCGTGGAAGCTCGGCGTGCGGCGGATGTCCGCGAAGTCCACTTTCGACGTGACTTCGGCACCCGGCCGGTTGATCTTGCGGAGATCGGGCAGGCCGGCGGCCTCGTTGGCCTCGGCCCGGGCCTGCGCGTCGGCGTCAGGCGTGCTGCCGGCGGCGTAAGCGGCGCTGGCGGCGGCAAACGCGGCGGCAGCGACGACGAGAATGAGCGGCTTCATGATGAGTCTCCAGTGAACCTACCAATTTTAGCAAATACTGCGCGTCATCCGGCCCTCGCGTGCGCAGGGGCGGCCATAAGCGTGACCGGGTTCCGTGGTAATGTCGTCCGATCAGACGAGGTGATGAAAATGAAGAACGATTTGAGCCGCCGGCACCGAGTGCTGTCGCCCGAAAGCCCGTCGGTCGAGGCTTTCGACGATCCGATCGCCGCGGTTGCGCGGCTGTCCGCCATTTACGACACGAATACGGGGTTCCTGCGCGACGCGTTCGCGCGCTATCGCCGCCACGAACCGATAACCGAGCATGTGCGCGCGTGCTATCCGTTCGTGCGGATCCGCACCGATGTCAACACGCACGTCGATTCGCGCCGCTCGTACGGTTTCGTCGCCGGCCCCGGCGTGTTCGAGACGACGGTCACGCGTCCCGACCTCTTCGCGAACTACTATCGTGAGCAACTGCGCCTGCTGGCGAAGAACCACCATGTCAAGATCGAGATCGGCGTGTCGTCGCAGCCGATCCCGATTCATTTCGCGTTTCCGGAAGGCATCCATCTCGAGGGCGAGCTCGACCGCGACCGCCTGCTCGCGATGCGCGACATCTTCGACACGCCCGACCTGTCGTATCTCGACGACCGCATCGTCAACGGCACGTTCGAGCCGGCGCCGGGCGAGCCCCATCCGCTCGCGCTGTTCACGGCCGCGCGGGTCGACTTCTCGCTGCACCGGCTGCGCCATTACACGGCGACGTCGCCCACGCATTTCCAGAACTACGTGCTCTACACGAACTACCAGTTCTACATCGACGAGTTCGTGAAGCTGGGCCGCACGGTGATGACGGAGAGCGACGATCCCGAGGTGCGCGCATATCGCAGCCAGTACAGCTCGTTCGTCGAGCCGGGCGATGTCGTCACGTACAACGCGAACCTCGGCAGCGAGCCGGCCGAGGGCGCCGCGCCGCCGCGCCTGCCGCAGATGCCCGCGTATCACCTGAAGCGCGCGGACGGCAGCGGGATCACGATGGTCAACATTGGCGTCGGTCCGTCGAACGCGAAGACGATCACCGATCACATCGCGGTGCTGCGTCCGCACGCGTGGGTGATGCTCGGCCACTGCGCGGGGCTGCGCAACACGCAGCGTCTCGGCGACTACGTGCTCGCGCACGGCTACGTGCGCGAGGATCACGTACTCGACGACGACCTGCCGCTGTGGGTGCCGATTCCGGCGCTGGCCGAAGTGCAGCTCGCGCTCGAGCGCGGGGTGGCCGACGTCACGCGGCTGGAGGGCGTGGAACTGAAGCGCGTGATGCGCACGGGCACGGTCGCAAGCGTCGACAACCGCAACTGGGAACTGCGCGATCATCGCGAGCCCGTGCAGCGGTTGTCGCAGAGCCGTGCAGTCGCGCTCGACATGGAAAGCGCGACGATCGCCGCGAACGGCTTCCGCTTTCGCGTGCCGTACGGCACGCTGCTGTGCGTATCGGACAAGCCGCTGCACGGCGAGCTGAAGCTGCCGGGCATGGCCGACACGTTCTATCGCGGGCAGGTCGACCAGCATCTGCAGATCGGCGTGAGGGCGATGGAGATCCTGCGTACCAACGGGCTCGACAAGCTGCATAGCCGCAAGCTGAGAAGCTTTGCGGAAGTGGCGTTCCAGTAATGTAAACGCCGGCCCTGGTGAGGGTGCGTGCCGCTTGCTCGCCAGCCGCTGCTGCTTCGGATGACCGGCATGGGTGGCGGGATTGGCCTCGGACAAGGGCAATCCCGCCATCGACGTCATGCGATCCAGCCGACTGCCGGATCGTTCGTTCGAGACGAGCGTGATAGCCGGCGGTTCGCGGCCGCGCGCCAGCCAGGCCGGTGCGGTACCGATACCCTGGCCCGGCGGGCCACATGCGCCGCGCTCACCATTGCACCGGTTCGACCATCCTGTCGAAGGCCGCCTCGAGCATCGCGGTTTCGCGGTCGTCGAGCGCCAGATCGAGTGCCGCGAGCGCATCGGTCATGTGATACGGCTTCGACAACCCGACGATCGGCGCCGTCACGCCGGGTTGCCGCAGCGCCCATGCGAGGGCGATCCGGGCGGGCGGCAGGCCGCGCGCCTGCGCCACCTGCCTGACCGCTTCGACGGTTGCGGCGACCGTGTCGCGACCGTCGTACCACGACACCATCTGCTGATCGGTCGCGGCGCGCGTCGTCTCCGCGCTGCGCGAGCCGGCCAGCAGCCCGCGGCCGAGCGGAGACCATGGCGTGTACGCGATGCCTTCCTCGACGCACAGCGGCAGCATGTCGCGCTCGTCTTCCCGGCAGATCAGGCTGTACTGGCTCTGCATCGATACGAACGGCGCGAGGCCGTGATGCTGCTGGAAGGCGAGCATCTTCATGAATTGCCACGCGTGCATCGACGATGCGCCCAGATATCGGACCTTGCCGCTCCTGACGATGGTGTCGAGCGCATCGAGCGTTTCGTCGATCGGCGTATCCGGATCGAACCGGTGGATGACGTAGAGATCGACGTAGTCGGTGCCAAGGCGCTGCAGCGACGCGTCGATGCTCGCGAGCAGGTGCTTGCGTGACAGCCCGCGTGCATTCGGCCCGTCGCCGGTCGGAAAGAACGCCTTGGTGGCGATTGCCACGTCATCGCGTGTCGTGAAGTCACGCAGTGCGCGTCCGAGAATGCGCTCGCTCTCGCCCCCCGAGTAGATGTCGGCCGTATCGAAGAACGTTACGCCCGCATCGAGCGCCGCGCGGATGAACGGGCGCGCCACGTCCTCGGTTACCACCCACGGTCGCCACGACGGATGGCCGTAGGTCATGCAGCCCAGGCACAGCTTCGATACCTTCAGCCCGGACGTTCCCAGTCTCACGTATTCCATCGGTTCGACCTCCGTTGCGGCGCCGGTCAGCGCATGCCGCCGATCGTGTAGCCGCCGTCGACAAGGATCGACTCGCCGGTCACGAAACGTGCTTCGTCGCTGCAGAGCCAGACGGCCGCGTCGGCCACGTCTTCAGGGGTGCCGATCCGCCGTACGGGCGTAAACGCGGCGAACGGCCGAAACATCTCGTCGTCGCCGAAGCGGCGTGCCATCGGCGTGTCGATGATGCCGGGATTCACGTTGTTGATCCGGATGCCGTGCGGGCCGCCTTCGAGCGCGACCGCGCGCACCAGCGCATCGAGTGCGCCCTTGCTCGCCGAATAGGTCGACGAGCCGGCAAGCGCGCCTTTCGCGAGCCACGACGACGTGTTGACGATCGCACCGCCGCCGTGCGCGAGCATCGCTTCCATCTCGTATTTGATCGACAGCCACGTGCCCTTGAGATTGGTGGCCATCACGTCGTCGAAGTCGGCCTCCGATTGTTCTACGATCGGCGCGAACGTGCCTTCCGTCCCGGCATTGTTGAAGGCTGCGTGCAACGCACCGTAGCGCGCGATCGTCGTGTCGATGAGCGCGCGCACGCCATCGGCGGAGGCGACGTCTACCGCTATTGCGAAGGCTTCGCCGCCGCCTTCGGTAATGGTCCGGACGGTTTCGTCGAGCGGAGCCGCGCGCCGTCCGGCGACGACGACGCGAGCGCCGTCGCGCGCGAACGCGAGCGCGGCTGCCCGTCCGATGCCGGTGCCGCCGCCCGTGACGAGTGCGACGCGCCCGCCGAGCCGGTGCTGCGTCGTGGTGGAACGGGTTGATAAGATGCGTGAATCGGACATGATGTGCATGGCTCCGTGCCAGGATGAAATCAGGCGGCCGATGGGCCGGCGTTCAGTCTTCGCCGTCCGGAACCGTCAGCGGTGTGCCGGGCGTGCCTGCGTAGAACACGATCAATTCGGCGGTCTCGCTGCCGGTCTCGCCGCGATGGGCGCCGTCGACCATTTCCGGCACCACGTCGCCGGGGCCGAGCGCCAGCCGCTTGCCGTCGCTGCGACGCACGGCGGTCAGATGGCCCGACAGGACGTAGCCGATGTTGATCGACGGATGCGTATGCCACGGCAGTACGGCGTGCGGCGGGATGCGGTAGCGTACGACCGTCACCTCCGGTCGACCGGCCGGATAGGCGCGGTAGGGCGAGCCGTCCCACGCGTGCGTGGTTCGCAGCAATACCGTTTCGACGGTGCGGGCAGGCGCACCGGTTTCCTGAGCGAGCGCGGGCGATGAAATACCGGCGATGAGCGGCGCGGCCACGGCGGCGGCCCGGAAAGCGGTGGTAAATGCGCGCAGTTTCATGGCGAACGGCCCGTTGGGGCTGAGCGTTGAGGACGGCGCCATTGTGCGAAGCGGAACGGCACGCGCATAGCGCCGGTCCGGTTGAAACCGATTCAACTTGACGGAGCGGTGTCGCGGCGCGATTGATGAAGGCCCGGGCGTGCCCGGTTCGACGGGAGCATCGAATGGATCGTTTGAAGGCGCTGACGGTGTTCGTCCGCGTCGCAGTCGCGGGCGGCATCAGCGCGGGTGCCCGCGAGCTTGGCATGACGCCGCAGGCGGCCAGCAAGCAGGTGGCCGCGCTGGAGGCTTTGCTGAATATCCGGTTGTTCCAGCGTTCGACACACCGGATTGCGTTGACGGTCGAAGGCGAGCGCCTTCTCGCGCAGTGCCGCGGCGCCGTCGGGGAGTTGGAGACCGCGCTGCGCATGCTCGACGACGCTCGCGAGCACACGGTCGGCATGCTACGCGTTGCGGCGCCTTACTCGTTGGCACGGCGTTTTCTCGCACCGTTGCTCGGCGAATTCTGCGACCAGCATCCGGGCATGACCGCAGAACTGATCGTCAGCGACGACATGGCCGACATCGTCGAGCAGCGGATCGATATCGCGGTTCGAACCGGGGATCTGCCCGACAGCGGGCTGATCGCACGGCGCATTGCCGGGCTGCAACTGATCGTCTGCGCGGCGCCCGCGTATGTGCGCCGCCATGGCGAACCGCAGACGATCGACGCACTGAGCGATCATCGCTGCACCGCGTTTCTGTACCCTCGCACGGGCAAGCCGTTCCCGTGGGAATTCCTCGTCGATGGACGAGTCGACACGCGCCAGATCGTCCCGTTCATCGCGACCAACGACATCGACGCGGAACTCGATACGGTGCTGAGCGGTGCCGCGATCGGCCAGTTCTTCGGCTATTCGGTCCACGAGCATGTACGCGAAGGTCGTCTCGTGCCGCTGCTGACCCGGCACGTCACTTGCCGATATGGCCTCTACCTGTGCATGCCGCAGCGTGAGCATCTGCCGCGCCGGAACCGTTTGTTGATGGATTTCCTCGTTGCACGGCTCGGTGCGCATCCGGATCTGGAGCCGCTTTCGTTTGTGGAGGCCCGTGCTTGACATGGCACGTTGCCGGGGTAGGGCGAAGGTTGACGTTCGTTCCGACCTGCGCGGTCGATCCGGCGCGCCGGGGCGGGCCCGGCACGGCGCCAAAAGCAACAAGGCCGCCCGGCGCCGAAGCGCGCGGACGGCCTTGCATGGCGGGTGAGCGCGCGGTGTCGCTTAGCACTCGCCCTTCTTCGCGTGTCCCGGCGGGCAGTGATAGCCGCGACGATCGTCGGGGCCGCGATGACGCTGGTGATCTTCCCACTCACGGCGTTCCCAGTAGCGGCGGCCGTCCCAGTAGCGGTCGCCGTGCCAGCCGACGATGACGGCCGGTGCGGGGGCGACCATGACGGGCGCAGGCGCGACGACGACCGGCGCAGGCGTGCCGATGTTGACGTCGACGTTGACGGCGTGAGCGAGGCTCGACAGCGAGAGGCCGAGCCCGGTGAAGGCGAGGGCGATCAGAGAGCGCTTCATGTTCTTTTCCGTGATGTCGTTGTGAGGTGGCCGGCGCGACGCGATGGAAGCGAGGGGGACCGTTCCACCGGGGGAACGCCGCGCCGACGGAATGCAGTGTGCGGGTACGACACGGAAAAGGCGAGGCAGGTTTATTACGGAGAGTTGCCGGTCGGCAGAGGCGGGGTGCGGGTATGCGCCTGCGCCATTTGACAATGGTGGGCCGCAGGTGCGGATAGACACTCCGCATCGCACAGCACGGGCTGCGCGGATTTGACATTCGGCGGCGCGCGCCGCGAAGCGGGATTAACGGTGCGTTACAAAGTGACGCGCGGTAGGCAGCCGAAGCGCTGCCCTCCGCGCATCAAGCAGCACGCAGACCGTCAGGCCGGCGGCTGCCACGGATGCGTTACAGATAGAACATCCGGTCTTCTTCAGGCCGCGGCGGATGATCGTCGTCGTCCGAACCTTCTTCCTCGCCACTGTCCTCGTAGAACGCGAGGACGGCGTCGAGCACCTGGTCGGGATCGTCGATCACCTGCATCAGATCCATGTCGTCCGGATTGATCAGGCCCATCGGGATCAGCTGGTCGCGGAACCACTGCAGCAGCCCCTTCCAGAATTCGCTGCCCACGAGAATGATCGGCACGAGGCGCGACTTCTTCGTCTGGATCAGCGTGAGGACTTCGGACAGCTCGTCGAGCGTGCCGAAGCCGCCCGGCATCACGATCACCGCATCCGAGTTCTTCACGAACGTGACCTTGCGCGTGAAGAAGTGGCGGAAGCGCAGCGAGATGTCCTGGTAGTGGTTACCGGCCTGTTCGTGCGGCAACTCGATGTTCAGGCCGACCGACGGCGCCTTGCCGGCGTGCGCGCCCTTGTTCGCGGCTTCCATGATGCCGGGGCCGCCGCCGGAGATCACGGCGAAGCCGGCATCGGACAGCTTGCGCGCGATCTGCACGGCGAGCTTGTAGTGCGGCGTGTCGGGTTTGAGGCGGGCAGAACCGTAGATGCTGACAGCCGGGCGGATCTCCGACAGGTACTCGGTCGCCTCGATAAACTCTGCCATAATCGTGAACATCTGCCACGATGCGCGCGCCTTCTTGGCCGTCGCGCGTTCTTGATCTGCGAGCGAACGCAGACTCGGAATCACTTTTCTCTTGTTCATAATGCCTGAAGAACGAAATCTGGAAGGTAAGACCCTGCTATTGGTTGACGGTTCGAGCTATCTGTATCGGGCTTACCATGCGATGCCTGATTTGCGTGGCCCTGGCGGGGAGCCGACCGGAGCGCTCTACGGAATCATCAACATGCTGCGCCGTATGCGCAAGGAAGTCAGTGCAGAGTATAGCGCTTGCGTGTTCGATGCAAAGGGCAAGACGTTCCGTGACGACCTTTATGCCGACTATAAGGCAAACCGTCCGTCGATGCCGCCCGATCTTGCATTGCAGGTC
This sequence comes from Burkholderia sp. BCC1999, assembly GCF_905339975.1. Classification (NCBI taxonomy): domain Bacteria; kingdom Pseudomonadati; phylum Pseudomonadota; class Betaproteobacteria; order Burkholderiales; family Burkholderiaceae; genus Burkholderia; species Burkholderia sp. BCC1999. The sequence goes on from NZ_CAJPHP010000006.1 coordinate 309,472, forward strand.
GAACCGATTCACGGCGCCGTGCGTGCGCTCGGCTGGCCGCTGCTGATGGTCGAAGGCGTCGAGGCCGACGACGTGATCGGCACGCTCGCGCGCGAAGCCGAACGGCACGGGATGAACGTGATCGTGTCGACCGGCGACAAGGATCTCGCGCAGCTCGTGACCGACCGCGTCACGCTCGTCAACACGATGACCAACGAGACGCTCGACCGCGACGGCGTGATCGCGAAGTTCGGCGTGCCGCCCGAGCGCATCATCGACTACCTCGCACTGATCGGCGATACCGTCGACAACGTGCCGGGCGTCGAGAAGTGCGGACCGAAGACGGCCGTGAAATGGCTCGCGCAATACGACAGCCTCGATGGTGTGATCGAGCACGCGGGCGAGATCAAGGGCGTGGTTGGCGACAACCTGCGCCGCGCGCTCGACTTCCTGCCGCTCGGCCGCACGCTCGTGACGGTCGAGACGGCGTGCGATCTCGCGCCGCATCTCGAATCGATCGAAGCGTCGTTGAAGACTGACGGCGAAGCGCGCGACCTGATGCGCGACATCTTCGCGCGCTACGGCTTCAAGACCTGGCTGCGCGAAGTCGACAGCGCACCGGCCGAAGGCGGCGGCGCCGATGCGCCGGAAGGCGAGCCGGCGCCGGTGGTGGCGGCCGCCATCGTGCGCGAATACGACACGATCCAGACCTGGGAACAATTCGACGCGTGGTTCGCGAAGATTGATGCGGCCGCACTGACCGCGTTCGACACCGAGACGACCGCGCTCGACCCGATGCTCGCACGGCTCGTCGGCCTGTCGTTCTCGGTCGAGCCGGGCAAGGCCGCGTACCTGCCGGTTGCGCACCGCGGCCCCGACATGCCCGAGCAGCTGCCGATCGACGAGGTGCTGGCGCGCCTGAAGCCGTGGCTCGAATCGGCCGATCGCAAGAAGGTCGGCCAGCATATGAAGTACGACGCGCAGGTGCTCGCGAACTACGACATCGCGCTGAACGGCATCGAGCACGACACGCTGCTCGAATCGTACGTCGTCGAATCGCACCGCACGCATGACATGGACAGCCTCGCGCTGCGTCATCTGGGTGTCAAGACGATCAAGTACGAAGACGTCGCGGGCAAGGGCGCGAAGCAGATCGGCTTCGACGAAGTGGCTCTTGCGGAGGCCGCCGCATACGCGGCCGAAGATGCGGACGTCACGCTGCAGCTTCATCACGCGCTGTATCCGCAGGTCGCACGCGAACCGGGCCTCGAGCATGTGTATCGCGAGATCGAAATGCCGGTGTCGCTCGTGCTGCGCAAGATGGAGCGCACGGGCGTGCTGATCGACGATGCGCGCCTGCAGGCGCAAAGCACCGAAATCGCGACGCGCCTGATCGAGCTTGAAGCGCAGGCGTACGAACTGGCGGGCGGCGAATTCAATCTCGGCTCGCCGAAGCAGATCGGGCAGATCTTCTTCGAGAAGCTGCAGTTGCCCGTCGTGAAGAAGACGCCGAGCGGCGCGCCGTCGACCGATGAAGAGGTGCTGCAGAAGCTGGCGGAGGACTACCCGCTGCCGAAGCTGCTGCTCGAGCATCGCGGGCTGTCGAAGCTGAAGTCGACCTATACCGACAAGCTGCCGCGCATGGTGAATCCTTCGACGGGCCGCGTGCACACGAACTATGCGCAGGCCGTCGCGGTGACGGGCCGCCTCGCATCGAACGATCCGAATCTTCAGAACATTCCGGTGCGCACGGCCGAAGGCCGGCGCATCCGCGAGGCGTTCATCGCGCCGCCGGGCCACCGGATCGTGTCGGCCGACTATTCGCAGATCGAACTGCGGATCATGGCGCACATCTCGGGCGATGCGTCGTTGCTGCGCGCGTTCTCGCAGGGCGAGGACATCCACCGCGCGACGGCCGCCGAGGTGTTCGGCGTGACGCCGCTGGAGGTCAATTCCGACCAGCGCCGGATCGCGAAGGTGATCAACTTCGGGCTCATCTACGGGATGAGCGCGTTCGGCCTCGCGTCGAACCTCGGCATCACGCGCGACGCCGCGAAGCTTTATATCGATCGCTATTTCGCGCGCTACCCGGGCGTCGCGCAGTACATGGAAGACACGCGCTCGGTGGCGAAGGAGAAGGGCTATGTCGAAACCGTTTTCGGTCGCCGCCTGTGGCTGCCGGAGATCAACGGCGGCAACGGCCCGCGCCGCCAGGCAGCCGAGCGCGCGGCCATCAACGCGCCGATGCAGGGCACGGCCGCCGACCTGATCAAGCTGTCGATGATCGCCGTGGACACCTGGCTCACGCGCGACAAGCTCGCGTCGCGCATGATCATGCAGGTGCACGATGAACTGGTGCTCGAGGTGCCCGACGAAGAGCTGTCGCTGGTGCGCGAGAAACTGCCGGAAATGATGTGTGGCGTCGCGAAGCTGAAGGTGCCGCTCGTCGCCGAAGTGGGCGCCGGCGCGAACTGGGAAGAGGCACACTGACGCACCCCCGTGCGGTTCGCGTTTCCCGCGGCATATTGTTGCAGGGATGCTGAATATCGAGCTGGTTTGCTTGTGGTCAACGCGCAAGCTCCCGGACAATGCATGTCATTGACACGGGGGCAGCGCGCCCCGCGTTCCGGGGCGGTCGCATCGAAGTGCTTCGAACTGCACATCGATGATGTCCGAACCGGTTAATCCACCGGGCGGCGCGAATGGATCGTGTTTGCTTCGTCCGGCGGCAGCAGTTTCGAATCGCAAAGGGGGAATCAGATGCATCGGATCATCATCGTAGGCGGAGGCGCGGGCGGCCTGGAACTGGCGACGCGGCTCGGCGACCGTTACGGCGCGCGCGGCAATCGTCCCGCGCGTGCGCTTGTCACGCTCGTCGACCGCAATCCGACCCACATCTGGAAGCCGCTGCTGCACGAAGTCGCGGCCGGCAGCATGGACCCGTTCACGCAGGAGCTCGAATATGCGGCGCAGGCGCGCTGGCATGGCTTCGAATTCCAGCAGGGCGAGCTGACAGGGCTCGATCGCGCGGCGAAACGCTTGACGCTGTCACCCATCAACGACAGCGACGGCGAGGAGCTGCTGCCGGCGCGCGAGTTGGAATATGACACGCTCGTGATCGCGATCGGCAGTACGACCCACTTCTTCGGCGTGCAGGGCGCATCGGAAAACGCGATCGCGCTCGATACGGTCGGCGAGGCCGAGCGCTTCCGCAAGCGGCTGATCGCCGCGTGCATGCGCGCCGAGCATCAGGCGCCGGCGCCGACCGCGCCGGGTGAAGCGGCCGAGCCGCGCATCCAGGTCGTGATCGTCGGTGGCGGCGCGACGGGCGTCGAATTGTCCGCCGAGTTGCGCAACACCGCGCAGGTGTTGTCGGCCTACGGGTTGCACAAGCTCGACCCGCGGCACGACGTCGGCATCGTGCTGATCGAATCGGGGCCGCGGATCCTTCCGGCGTTGCCGGAGCGCGTGTCGTCGGCGACGGCCGAATTGCTCGAAAAGATCGGCGTGCGGCTGATGCTCGCCGAGCGCGTGACCGAGGTGGCGCCCGGGGCCGTCCATACGGCAAGCGGCAAGACGGTGCGTGCCGACCTGACGGTCTGGGCCGCGGGCATCAAGGCGCCATCCGTGCTCGCCAGTCTCGATGGCCTCCAGGTCAACAAGCTCGGCCAGCTCGACGTGCGCCGCACGCTGCAGACCTTTACCGACGACAACGTGTTCGCGCTCGGCGATTGTGCGGCATGCGCATGGCCCGGCAACGAGCGCAACGTGCCGCCGCGCGCGCAGGCCGCGCACCAGCAGGCGACCTTCCTGCTGAAGGCAATCGGCTGCCGGCTCGACGGGCGCCCACTGCCCGAATTCACGTATCGCGACCTGGGCTCGCTCGTGTCGCTCGGCCATTTCAGCGCGGTCGGCAACCTGATGGGCGGGCTGATCGGCGGCAACATGCTGATCGAAGGGCTGTTCGCGCGCTTCATGTACATGTCGCTGTACCGGATGCACATCGCCGCGCTGCACGGCTATCCGCGCATGATGCTCGACACGGTCGCGCATTGGCTGCGGCGCACGACGCTGCCGCGCGTCAAGTTGCACTGAGCGCGTGTTCGCGTGGGAAACGGGCGGGGAGCGCGCACGTCGTGCGTAGTCCCTGCCTGTCGTTTTTGCGGGCAGCCGGGCTGCCGTGCCCGCGTGTGACGGGCAATATCGACCGCGTGTTTTTCGTTTCAATTTGCCAGCATCCGATTGCGCGACGGCGATCGATCTGCGGCGTGTTGCATCGCGATTCGACCGGCCGCCTGCGGTTTTTTCACGACGATCGACGTGTCGAATCAACGCGCCGTAATCGAGTCTTACACATCTGACAGTTGACGCGACAACGGATTATTGGGCATCTTGTCCGGGTTTCCGTTTGCGGCGGGGTGCCAACCGCCGCGACATCCGTGCCGCGCGTCGGCGCGATGCCCCGTCCATATGCATCCAGAATCGTGACGGTGGCGCCCAATCGAGGAGTGCATTCATGTTGAAACCCGAAGTCGACAGCCTGGTTCCCCACGTTCCGTTCTCGCGCCGCAAATTCATGCAGGCCGCTCTGGGCGGCACCTTCGCGGCGGCCGTGCTGCCCGTTTCGGCGCAGACGGTCACGACCGACAGTACCGGGCTGGATGTCGACACCATCGAGATCCGCTCGGGCGATGCGAGCGTGCCGGCTTATCGCGCACAACCGGTCGACAAGACGAACCTGCCGGTCGTCATCGTGATTCACGAGATCTTTGCGGTGCATGCGCATATCGCCGACATCTGCCGCCGCTTTGCAAAGCTCGGCTATCTCGCGATCGCGCCGGACCTGTTTGCGCGGCAGGGCAACGTGTCGAAGTATCCGACGATCCAGGGGGTCGTCGACAACATCGTCAGCAAGGTGCCGGACCGGCAGGTCACCGAGGATCTCGATGCGACGGTCGCGTGGGCCGGCAAGAACGGCGGCGACCTGTCGCGTCTCGGCGTGGTCGGGTTCTGCTGGGGCGGCCGTCAGAGCTGGCTGTATGCCGAGCACAATCCGCACGTGCGTGCGGCCGTTGCATGGTACGGGTTCGTCGAAGGCAAGACCGACGAGATGACGCCGTTCAACCCGGTCGATCATGCGTCGTTGCTGAAGGTGCCGGTGCTCGGGCTCTACGGCGAGAAGGACACGAACATCACGCAGGCATCGCTCGCCGACATGCGCAAGGCGATCCAGACGAGCGATTCGAAGCTCGCGCGCGAATCGGAGATCGTCGTGTATCCGGATGCCGGTCACGCGTTCTTTGCCGATTACCGGCCGAGCTATGTGAAGGCCGATGCCGAGGAGAGCTGGAAGCGCGCGATCGCGTGGCTCCACAAGTACGGCGTGATGTAAACGACAAGCGGCGGCCCATGCCGCCGCTTTATCACCGCTGCGTGGTGCTCGCGCTTACGGCGTCGGGCCGGTTGCGATCGGCCGCGACGGATCGGCGCTCCATTCGCTCCACGAGCCCGGATACAGCGATGCGCCGTGCAGGCCGGCCACCTCCATTGCCAGTGCGTTGTGGCACGCCGTCACGCCGGAGCCGCATTGCAGGATCACGCGGTTCGGCTCGGTGCCTGCCAGCACGGTCGAGAACGCCTCGCGCAGTTCATGGCCGGTCTTGAAGCGGCCGTCGGCGTTCAGGTTGTCCTTGAAGAAGCGGTTGCGCGCGCCGGGGATGTGGCCGCCGACACGATCGATTGTTTCGTTTTCGCCGCGGTAGCGGTCGGGTGCGCGCGCATCGATCACGACGCGCGTGGGTGCGCTCACGTTGGCGAGTACGGCTGCCGCGTCGACCGTCGATTCGAGCGGCGCAGCCGCGCGGAAATCGCCGGCGGCCGGTTGCGGCACGTCGGCCGTCAGCGGCTGGCCGGCCGCTTCCCAGGCCTGCAGGCCGCCGTCGAGCACGGCGACCGAATCGTGGCCGAGCCAGCGCAGCAGCCACCACAGGCGCGCCGCATAGGCGCCGCCTTGCGCGTCGTACGCGACGACTTGCTGGCCCTGCTTGAGGCCGCGGCTGGCGAGCAGCGTGGCGAATGCGTCGCGGGTCGGTAGCGGATGGCGGCCGTTGGTGCCCGTCTTGCGGCCCGACAGGTCGCGGTCGAGATGGAGATACTGTGCGCCCGGGATATGGCCGGCCGCATACGCGGCTTCGCCGGCAGCGGGATCGACGAGATCGAAGCGGCAGTCGAACAGGACGACGCTGCCGGGCGCCGCGGCCAGGCGCTCGGCGAGATTGGCGGCGGAGATGAGTGTGGTGTAGTGAGTGTGTGGCATGACGACTCCCTGGAGTGCAATTGGCCTGACACTCCAAGTCTAAACAAAAAAAGACGGGCCGAAGCCCGTCTTTTCGTCTGCCGGATGCCGCGCGGCGTCAAAGCGCCGCACCGGCTGTCAGAGGTCGCCGAGGTGGCGGCGCAGGAACTCGTGGAAGTGCTGCATGCCGTCTTCCATCGGGCTCTGGTACGGGCCGACCTGCGACTCGCCGCGTGCCATCAGTGCACGGCGGCCTGCGTCCATCCGCATCGCGATCTCGTCGTCCTCGACGGCCGTTTCCATATAGGCGGCGCGCTCGGCCTCGACGAACTCGCGTTCGAACAGCGCGATTTCCTCGGGGTAATAGAACTCGACGATGTTGGTCGTCTTCTGCGGGCCTTGCGGAATCAGCCACGACACGACGAGCACGTGCGGATACCACTCGATCATCAGGCCCGGGTAGTAGACCATCCAGATCGCACCGAACTCCGGCGGCACGCCGTTGCGGAACTTCAGCACCTGCTCGTGCCATTTCTGGTAGGTCGTGCTGCCCGGTTTCGCGAGGGCGTTGTGCACGCCGACCGTCTGCACGCTGTACCAGTCGCCGAACTCCCATTTGAGGTCGTCGCACGACACGAAGCTGCCGAGGCCCGGGTGGAACGGGACGACGTGGTAATCCTCGAGGTAGACCTCGATGAACGTCTTCCAGTTGTAATCGCACTCGTGCACTTCGACGTGATCGAAGTGGTACTCGGAGAAGTCGAAGTGATGCTTCGTGCCGAGGTTGGCGAGGTCGCGCGCGACATTCCGGCCCTCGGCCTCGAACAGCAGCCCCTGCCAGTTTTGCAGCGGGCTCTTGCCGAGGTTCAGGCACGGCTTGTCGGGGAAGTGCGGCGCGCCGAGCAACTCGCCTTCCAGGTCGTACGTCCAGCGGTGCAGCGGGCACACGATATTCTGCGTGTGGCCGCGCCCGTTAAGCATGATCGCCTGACGGTGACGGCAGACGTTCGACAGCAGTTCGATCTGGTTCGTCTGGTTGCGGACCAGCACGCGGCCTTCCTTCTCGGACGGCAGCGCAAAATAATCCCCCGCCTCGGGCACCATCAACTCGTGCCCGACGTAACGAGGTCCTTTCTTGAAGAGGGTTTCGATCTCGCGCTCGAGTAGCGCCTCATCGAAATATGCAGTGACTGGAAGCTGGCTGTGAGCCGACTTCAACTGAAGCGCATCGCTCAGATTGGACATTCCCACTCCCGGTGTTAGCGTGAAAGCAGTGAACAACCCAACCATCGAAAAATCGATTTAGGGAAACGGGGAATTATACCCGGTTCGCCTCGCAAGGCTAGGATTAAGTGCCTGATTTGTGTCAATTTTTTGTCGGGCGACCACCGGAAGGCGCACAATGTGTGTCGGAGATGGGGCCGGAATATGTTCCGGGGTGCCCACGACGGCAGGTCGGAAAATTCTCTTTTGCCGTAGAATGTCCGACTTGTTTTGAAATTTGACACCCTCGTCCATGGCGAAAACCGCATCCCCAGGCGCCACGCCGCCCGGCAATGGCACCGAACCGTTGCCGGACAATTATGAGATGGCGCTCGCGGAACTTGAGACGCTGGTTGCCCGGATGGAAGGCGGCGCGTTGAGCCTCGAGGATTCACTGACGGCATACCGCCGCGGTGCGACCCTCGTTGCGTTTTGCCAACAGCAGCTCGAGAAAGTGGAGCAGCAGGTTCGCGTGCTCGACGGCGCGACGCTGAAGCCGCTTTCGTCCGGAACGGCCGCCACGGACGGCGAAGACGACGATCTATGACATTCGAACAATGGATGCGGTCTGTGCTTGACCGTGTCGAGAACGCACTCGGCCACTATCTGCCGGCTGAAACCGCGATGCCCGCGAAACTCCACGAGGCGATGCGCTACGCGGTCCTCGGCGGTGGCAAGCGTGTTCGCCCGCTGCTGTGCCATGCAGCCGGCGAACTGAGCGGCGCGACGGAAGCGGCACGCAATGCGGCGGCGGCGGCGCTGGAGATGATCCACGTCTACTCGCTCGTGCATGACGACATGCCGTGCATGGACGACGACGCATTGCGCCGCGGCAAGCCGACCGTGCACGTGCAGTACGACGAGCCGACGGCACTGCTGGTTGGCGATGCGCTGCAGTCGCAGGCATTCGTTGCGCTGACCGACGCCGATGCGCTGTCGCCCGTGCAGCAGGCTGCGCTCGTGCGCGAACTGGCGCTCGCGAGCGGCTCGATCGGCATGGCCGGCGGGCAGGCGATCGATCTGGCGAGCGTCGGCGTCAAGCTGACGCGCGAGCAGCTCGAGACGATGCACCGGATGAAGACCGGCGCACTGTTGCGTGCAGCCGTGCGGATGGGCGCGCTGGCTGGCGAGACGCCTTCGGCGGAAACGATGGCTGCGCTCGACGTCTATGCGGGGGCCGTGGGTCTGGCGTTCCAGGTCGTCGACGACATTCTCGACGTCACGACCGATTCGGCGACGCTCGGCAAGACGGCCGGCAAGGACGCGGCGAACGACAAGCCGACCTACGTATCGATCCTCGGCCTCGAGGCGTCGCGCGAGCTGGCAGCGCAACTGCGCGCCGAAGCGCACGACGCGCTGAAACCGTTCGGCGCACGCGCACAGCGTCTCGCCGAACTTGCCGACCTGGTAGTGAACCGGGTCAGCTGACGCGAAAGCCCGCCGCCGCGCATACGCTACGATGCGTGCAACAGAATGCGGGCGCGTTTGATTTCCTACAATGGAACGACGATGTACGACTTGCTGAAAACCATCGACGACCCGGCGGATTTGCGCCGCCTCGATCGTCGCCAACTGCAACCGCTCGCGGATGAACTGCGCGCGTTTGTGCTCGACAGCGTGTCGAAGACGGGCGGCCATTTGTCGTCCAACCTCGGGACGGTCGAGCTGACGATCGCGTTGCACTACGTGTTCAACACGCCGAACGATCGCATCGTCTGGGACGTGGGCCACCAGACCTATCCGCACAAGATCCTGACGGGCCGTCGCGACCAGATGCATTCGCTGCGTCAGCAGGACGGCATCTCGGGCTTCCCGCGTCGCAGCGAATCCGAATACGACACGTTCGGCACCGCACATTCGAGCACGTCGATCTCGGCCGCGCTCGGCATGGCGATCGGCAGCCAGCTGAACGGCGACGACCGCTTCTCGATCGCCGTGATCGGCGACGGCGCGATGACGGCCGGCATGGCGTTCGAAGCGATGAACAACGCGGGCGTGTCGGAAGATGCGAAAGTGCTCGTCATCCTGAACGACAACGACATGTCGATCTCGCCGCCGGTCGGCGCGCTGAATCGCCATCTCGCACGCCTGATGTCGGGCCGCTTCTATGCGGCTGCGCGCGCGGGCGTCGAGCGCGTGCTGAGCGTGGCGCCGCCGGTGCTCGAACTCGCGCGCAAGCTCGAGGAGCACGCGAAGGGCATGGTCGTGCCGGCCACGTTGTTCGAGGAGTTCGGCTTCAACTACATCGGCCCGATCGACGGTCACGATCTCGATTCGCTGATCCCGACGCTGCAGAACATCCGCGAACTGCGCGGTCCGCAGTTCCTGCACGTGGTGACGAAGAAAGGCCAGGGCTACAAGCTCGCCGAAGCCGATCCCGTGCTCTACCACGGCCCCGGCAAGTTCAATCCGGCCGAAGGCATCAAGCCGTCGACCACGCCCGCGAAGAAGACTTACACGCAGGTGTTCGGCGAGTGGCTGTGCGACGAAGCCGAGCGCGATACGCGCGTCGTCGGCATCACGCCCGCGATGCGCGAAGGCTCGGGCATGGTCGAGTTCGAGAAGCGCTTCAAGGACCGCTACTACGACGTCGGCATCGCCGAGCAGCACGCGGTGACGTTCGCGGGCGGCATGGCAACCGAAGGCCTCAAGCCGGTCGTCGCGATCTACTCGACGTTCCTGCAGCGTGCTTACGATCAGCTGATCCACGACGTCGCGCTGCAGAACCTGCCGGTCGTGTTCGCGATCGACCGCGCGGGCCTCGTCGGCGCGGACGGTGCAACGCACGCGGGTGCATACGATCTCGCGTTCATGCGCTGCATCCCGAACATGACGATCATGGCCGCATCCGACGAGAACGAATGCCGCCAGATGCTGCACACGGCGCTGCAGCAGCCGAACCCGACCGCGGTGCGCTATCCGCGCGGCGCGGGCACGGGCGTGGCGACGGTGAAGGAATTCACCGAGATCCCGCTCGGCAAGGGTGAAGTGCGTCGCCAGACGTCGCAGCCGGAAGGCAAGCGCGTCGCGATTCTCGCATTCGGCACGATGGTCGCACCGTCGCTTGCGGCAGGCGAAGAGCTCGACGCAACCGTCGCGAACATGCGTTTCGTGAAGCCGGTCGACGCTGCGCTCGTGCGCGAACTCGCCGAGACGCACGACTACCTCGTCACGGTCGAGGAAGGCTGCGTGATGGGTGGCGCGGGTTCGGCCTGCGTGGAAGCCCTGATGGAGAGTGGGGTTATCCGACCCGTACTACAATTGGGCCTCCCTGACCTGTTCATCGATCACGGCGATCCCGCGAAGCTGCTGTCGCAATGCGGCCTCGACGGCGCGGGCATCGCGAAATCGATTCGCGAACGCTTTCTGAACCCGGCGGCCGATGTCGCCGGTCAGGCGAAGCGCGTCGCATAAGCTGGCGCCGCCTGCGGGCGGTGCCGGTGCGACTGGCGCAACCGGTCTTCATTGATGCGGAAAACATGGGCCTGCGGGCCCATGTTGCTTTTCCGGCTGCCGCATGACGCGGCGTGCGCGTCGTCGAACGCGCGGCTTACAAGGATTGAACAAGATGAACCAGATGAATCCCGCCTTCGTGATGCCCGACGTGCAGAGCACGGTGGATACCCGTCAGATTCCGATTCAGCGCGTGGGCGTGAAGGCGGTCCGGCATCCGTTGACGGTGTGTACCGAAAGCGGCGACGTGCAGCCGACCGTCGGTGTCTGGAACCTCGACGTCCGCCTGCCTGCGGACCAGAAGGGCACGCATATGTCGCGCTTCGTCGCGCTGCTCGAAGAGAATCGCGCGCCGCTGACGGTCGAGCGTTTCCGCGCGATGCTCGCGTCGATGCTCGAGAAACTCGAAGCCGAAGCCGGCCGCATCGAGGTCACGTTTCCGTACTTCGTGAACAAGACGGCGCCGGTGTCGGGCGTACAGAGCCTGCTCGACTATGAAGTGACGCTCGCGGGCGAAAGCCGCAACGGCGACACGCGCCTGTTCCTGAAGGTGCTCGTGCCGGTGACGAGCCTCTGCCCGTGCTCGAAGAGGATCTCGCAGTACGGCGCGCACAACCAGCGCTCGCACGTGACGATCGACGCGGAGCTCGCGGCCGACCTGCCGGTCGAGGCGCTGATTCGCATCGCGGAAGAAGAGGCGTCGTGCGAACTGTGGGGCCTGCTGAAGCGTCCGGACGAGAAGTTCGTCACCGAGCGTGCATACGAGAATCCGAAGTTCGTCGAGGATCTCGTGCGCGACGTCGCGCAGCGTCTCGATGCCGACGAGCGCGTGGTGGCGTATGTGCTCGAAGCAGAGAACTTCGAGTCGATCCACAATCACAGCGCGTATGCGCTGATCGAGCGCGACAAGCGTCAGGCCGCATAACGCTGCGTCCTTTTGTCGTGCCAATGAGAAAGGCCGCTCACCGAGCGGCCTTTTTTGCGCGGATTGCGTGGTTCAGCGTGCGAGCGACGCGAGGTCCCAGCGCGGCTTCACGGTGAATGCGTAGTCGGCATTCGCCTGCTCGGGCCAGCGGCCCAGCCGCAGTGCGCCCGCCAGCGCGATCATCGCGCCGTTGTCGGTGCAGAGCGCGAGATCGGGATAGTGCACGTCGAAGCCGCGCTTGGCCGCGGCGGCCGACAGCGCCGCGCGCAACTGGCGGTTCGCGCCGACGCCGCCCGCGACCACGAGGCGCTTGAGCTTCGTCTTTTTCAGTGCGGCGAGCGACTTCGCGACGAGCACGTCGACGGCCGCGTCGACGAAGCCGCGCGCGAGGTCTGCCTTCGCGCTGTCGAGCGCAGTGCCCTCCAGCTTCGCCGCTTCGAACTTCTTCATCTGCGTGAGCACGGCCGTCTTCAGGCCGCTGAAGCTGAAGTCGAGATCGCCCGAATGCAACATCGGGCGCGGTAGCACGACCGCGCCCGGCGTGCCCGTCTCGGCGAGCTTCGACACTTCCGGGCCACCCGGGTAGCCGAGGCCGATCAGCTTCGCCGTCTTGTCGAACGCTTCGCCGGCCGCGTCGTCGAGCGTTTCGCCAAGCGTTTCGTATACGCCCACGTCGGTCACGCGCATCAGTTGCGTGTGGCCGCCGGACACCAGCAATGCGATGAACGGGAACGGCGGCGGTTCGTCGACGAGCAGCGGCGACAGCAGGTGGCCCTCGAGGTGATGGATGCCGACGGTCGGCTTGTTCCATGCGAGGGCGAGCGCATTGGCGATGCTCGCACCGACCAGCAGCGCGCCGGCCAGGCCGGGGCCCTGGGTGAACGCGATCGCGTCGATGTCGTCGCGGCGCGTGCCGCTTTGCGCCATCACTTCCTCGAGCAGCGGCAATGCGCGGCGGATGTGGTCGCGCGATGCGAGCTCGGGCACGACGCCGCCGTACTCGCGGTGCATCGCGATCTGCGAATGGAGCGCGTGCGCGAGCAGGCCGCGCTGCGTGTCGTAGAGCGCGAGGCCGGTTTCGTCACAGGAGCTTTCGATGCCGAGAACGAGCATGGGTGCGGGCAGGGCGCGCTGTTTCGAGCGCGCCGCAGGAAGGTCAACGTAACCGGAAAGTATAGCAGGCGAGGGCCAGCCGCCGCTGGCGGCGGCCCGGGGCCGATGCCGGGCAGGTACAATCCGCGCCATGGAAACTTTTGACATCGCCGTGATCGGCGCGGGCGCCGCCGGGATGATGAGCGCCGCGGTTGCCGGGCAGCTCGGCCGCCGCGTCGTGCTGATCGATCACGCGCCGCGGCTCGCCGAGAAGATCCGCATCTCGGGCGGCGGCCGCTGCAACTTCACGAACCTGTACGCCGGGCCCGACAACTATCTGTCGTCGAATCCGCATTTCGCGCGTTCGGCGCTGGCGCGCTATACGCCGCGCGACTTCCTCGGGCTGCTCAAGCGCCATCACGTGACCTGGCACGAAAAGCACAAGGGCCAGCTTTTTTGCGACCACGGCAGCGACGCGGTCATCGACGTGCTGAAGCACGAGTGCGACGCGGGTGGCATTGCGTGGCGCCGGCCGGTCGTCGTCGACGCGGTGCGCCACGCGCCGGCCGATGGCTTCGTGCTCGACACGCAGCAGGCGGGGGCGATCGGTGCGCGCGCGCTGATCATCGCGACGGGTGGCCTGTCGATCCCGAAGATCGGCGCGACCGATTTCGGCTACCGGCTGGCGAAGCAGTTCGGCCACAAGCTCGTCGATACGCGGCCCGCGCTCGTGCCGCTGACGTTCGCGCCGCAGGACTGGGAGCCGTTCGCGGCACTGTCTGGCGTGTCGCTCGAAGTGCGCGTGTCGACTGGCGACAAGAGGCGCGGCGGCGAATTCGTCGAGGATCTGCTGCTGACCCATCGCGGCCTGTCGGGGCCCGGCATCCTGCAGATCTCGAGCTACTGGCAGCCCGGCGACCCGATTCGCGTCGACCTGCTGCCGCAGCGTGACACGGTGGCCGACCTGCTCGACGCGAAGCGCTCGTCGAAGCGCCAGATCGGTTCGCTGCTCGCCGACTGGGTGCCGTCGCGCCTCGCGCATGCGTGGCTCGACACGCATCGCGTCGCGGCCGACGCGCGGCTCGCGGACCTGCCCGACAAGACGCTGCGCCAGATCGGCGAGGCGCTGTCCGGCTGGACGCTGACGCCGAACGGCACCGAGGGCTACAAGAAGGCCGAAGTGACGAAGGGCGGGGTCGATACGCGCGAGCTGTCGTCGTCGACGATGATGAGCGCGCGCGTGCCGGGGCTGTTCTTCGTCGGCGAAGCGGTGGACGTGACGGGCTGGCTCGGCGGCTACAACTTCCAGTGGGCGTGGGCGTCCGGCACGGCGGCCGGGCAAGCCGCGGCGGAGTATTCGCGCGGCGCCTGACGGGCCGGCTCCCCTTGGCGGGACCAGGCCCCGTGCCTTTGGACAATCCAATCGCTCTGCTATACTCGGTAGTCTTTCCCTGCAAACCTTTATTCGTGTCGGATCATGACGATCATTCGCGTTAAAGAGAACGAGCCGTTCGAAGTTGCAATGCGTCGCTTCAAGCGCACGATCGAGAAGAACGGTCTGCTGACCGAACTTCGGGCGCGCGAGTTTTTCGAGAAGCCGACCGCGGAGCGCAAGCGCAAGAAGGCCGCTGCAGTGAAGCGTCATTACAAGCGAATTCGCAGCCAGACGTTGCCGAAGAAGCTGTACTGAACGATTGGGCGCCGCGCGGTTCGCTGAGCGGCGCACCGGCGACTCCGCGCGATTCGGTACGATCGCGCAGCCGATCAGGCGGCGAGTCGCCGATGCCGGATTCGAGCAACCCGCTTGAGACACTGTCCCAAGCGGGTTTTTGTGTTGACGCCCATTCGCGGGCGTCGGATTCACGTTTCCATTCCGGGTGAAAGATGAGTTTGAAAGAGCAGATCAGCGAAGACATGAAGGCCGCAATGCGCGCGAAGGAAAGCGAGCGCCTGGCGACGATTCGCCTGCTGATGGCCGCGATCAAGCAGCGTGAGGTCGATGATCGCGTCACGCTCGACGACGCGGGCATCACGGCCGTGATCGACAAGATGATCAAGCAGCGCAAGGATTCGATCAGCCAGTTCCAGGCCGCAGGCCGCGACGACCTCGTCGCGAAGGAGCAGGCCGAGCTGGTCGTGCTGGGCGGCTACATGCCCGCGCAACTGTCGGACGCCGAAGTGGCGGCCGAAGTCCAGGCGGCGGTCGCGCAAACCGGTGCGGCCGGCCCGCAGGACATGGGCAAGGTGATGGGCGTGCTGAAGGGCAAGCTCGCCGGCCGTGCCGACATGACGGCCGTTTCCGCGCAGGTCAAGGCCGCGCTCACGAAGTAAAACCCGTTCCCGGCGCGCCCAGCGATGCGTGCGCCGGGCATCGTATTGTCTTTTTTCGCTCGATCCCACGGTGATTCCGCATTCGTTCCTGCAGGACTTGCTGAACCGCGTCGATATCGTCGACGTGGTGGGCCGGTACGTGCAGCTCAAGAAGGGCGGCGCCAACTTCATGGGGTTGTGCCCGTTCCATAACGAGAAGAGCCCTTCGTTTACCGTCAGTCCGACCAAGCAGTTCTATCACTGCTTCGGTTGCGGCGCACACGGCACGGCGATCGGCTTCCTGATGGAACACGCGGGGCTCACGTTCCCGGAAGCCGTGCAGGAACTCGCGCAGTCCGTCGGGCTGACCGTGCCGCACGAACCGTCGATGCGCGGTGGCGGCGGGGGCGGGGGTGGTGGCGACTATCCGGCGCCGGTGTCGAAATCGGTCGCGACCGCGCTGTCCGATGCGATGACGGCCGCGTGCGACTACTACCGCAAGCAATTGCGCGGTGCGACCGTCGCGATCCAGTACCTGAAGAACCGGGGCCTGACCGGCGAGATCGCCGCGCGTTTCGGTCTCGGCTACGCACCGGATGGCTGGCAGAACCTCGAAGCCGCGTTCCCGGACTATCGCGACGAATCGCTCGTCGAGTCGGGGCTCGTGATCGTCAGCGAGAAGACCGACGCGCAGGGCGTCGCGCGCCGCTACGACCGGTTCCGTGAGCGGATCATGTTCCCGATCCGCAACGTGAAGGGGCAGGTGATCGGCTTCGGAGGCCGCGTGCTCGGCAGCGGCGAACCGAAGTACCTGAACTCGCCCGAAACGCCGCTGTTCAACAAGGGCAGCGAGCTGTACGGGCTGTTCGAGGCGCGGCTCGCGATTCGCGAGCGCAAGTACGTGCTGGTCGTCGAAGGCTACATGGACGTCGTCGCGCTCGCGCAGCTCGGGTTTCCGAACGCGGTCGCGACGCTCGGCACCGCGTGCACGCCGATTCACGTGCAGAAGCTGCTGCGCCAGACCGACACGGTCATTTTCAGTTTCGACGGCGATTCGGCCGGACGGCGGGCCGCGCGGCGCGCGCTCGAGGCCTGCCTGCCGCATGCGGGCGACAATCGCACGATCCGGTTCCTTTTTCTGCCGACCGAACATGATCCGGACAGCTATGTACGCGAGTTCGGTGCGGACGCGTTCTCCGAGCAGGTCGAGCGCGCGATGCCGCTGTCGCAATTTCTGCTGAACGAAGCAATTTCGGGCAAGGCGCTCGATCAGCCGGAAGGGCGCGCGAAGGCGTTGTTCGATGCGAAGCCGCTGCTGCAGGCGCTGCCCGCGAACGCGCTGCGCGCGCAGATCATGCACATGTTCGCCGACCGCCTCGATATCCCGTTCGAAGAGGTCGCGGGGCTGTCCGACGTCGATACGCGGATCGCGGCGCCGCCGCGCCAGGCGCCCGCGCGCAGCGAGCGCCGCCGCGTGACGGACAGCGAAAAGCGCGCACTGCGCACGCTGGTGATGCATCCGCGCATCGCGTCGCAGCTCGACGACGAGCAGATTGCGACCCTGCGCGCGTTGCCGCGCATCGGCGAGTTGTTCGCGGAAGTCGTCGACCATGCGCGCGCGCTGGGCGACGGCGCGGAGTTCCGGCTGCTGTCGGATGTCCTGCGGACGTCCTCGAACGGAGCGACTTACGAGGAAATCTTCCGCGAAATTCTGGACTATGATGAAAACGTCCGCGATTTGCTGTTACAGAATCCGGAAGACGAGACGGTGCCCGAGCGGCAGCGTGAACAGGAACGGATCGCGGGGGAGGAGCTGCAGGCGGCGGTGCTCAAGATGCGCTATGACGCTTGCTGCGACCGGCTTGACCGGCTGGCGCGGCAATCCACCTTCACACCCGAGGAATTGGCCGAATTGACGGAATTGAACCAGCAGCGAACCGACATGAAACGTCGGCTCGGGCTGTAGGCGGCCGGGGAGCTTAGAGAGGGCTCCCCAGCGTGCTATAATATAAGGTTTCCAGCGGTTTGTTTTCCAAGCAGAGGCGAGAATCGCGATGGCAAAGACGACAGGCGGAAAGAAAGCAACAGGCAAGGGCTCGACGGAGCCGACCAAGAAGGTCACAGCGGCCAAGTCTGCTTCTTCCACCAGGACAACGTCTTCAGCCACGTCAGCCTCAGCGGGAAAGAAAACCGCGGCCGGCACTGCTCAGGCTGCGCCGGCACCGGCAGCCAGAACACGGGCTGCCGCGAGACCCGACTCCGGGCCGGCCAAGCCGGCGGCGAAGCGGGCAAGTGCGAAAAGCGCAAGGGACACGACTGCCGACGCGGACGAAACGGCAGTACGTACTACTCATGCACCCACGGTTCAACCGGCTGTCGTCCAGCAGCCGCGAGTCGATATAGCCGGTACGGCGAACTCCATGACCAAAAAGCTGAACGAAGTATCCGTCGTTGACGACGCAAATCAGAGCGACGAGCAGCCCGCAGCCGCGGCTGCACCGGGCAAATCCAAGGTGCGCGATCGTCGCGCCAAGGAAAAGGCGCTGCTGAAGGAAGCGTTCGCGACGAGCACGCCGGGCACGGCCGAGGAGCTCGAAGAGCGCCGCGTGAAACTGCGCGCGCTGATCAAGCTCGGCAAGGAGCGCGGCTTCCTGACGTACGCCGAAATCAACGACCACCTGCCGGACAACTTCACCGAGACCGAAGCCCTCGAAGGCATCATCGGCACGTTCAACGACATGGGCGTGGCGGTCTACGAGCAGGCGCCGGACGCGGAAACGCTGCTCCTGAACGACAACGCGCCGGCCGCGTCGTCGGACGATGAAGTCGAAGAGGAAGCGGAAGTCGCGCTGTCCACCGTCGATTCGGAATTCGGCCGCACGACCGATCCGGTCCGGATGTACATGCGTGAAATGGGCACGGTCGAGCTGCTCACGCGCGAAGGCGAAATCGAGATCGCGAAGCGGATCGAGGACGGCCTGCGCCACATGGTGATGGCCATCTCCGCCTGCCCGACGACGATCGCCGACATCCTCGCGATGGCCGAACGCGTCGCGAACGAAGAGATCCGCATCGACGAGCTCGTCGACGGCCTGCTCGATCCGAATGCTTCGGACTCCGCCGATACCGACGGCTTCTCCGCGAAGGAAGCGGAAGCCATCGAGAACGAGGACGAGGAAGCCGAAGAGGAAGAGGAAGAAGAGGAAGAGGAGGAAGACGACGGTGCCGCGCAGGCATCGGCGAACGCCGCCCAGCTCGAAGCGCTCAAGCGTGCCTCGCTCGAGAAGTTCTCGCAGATCAGCGAGTGGTTCGACAAGATGCGCCGCGCGTTCGAAAAGGAAGGCTACAAGTCGAAGGCCTACCTGAAGGCGCAGGAAACGATCCAGACCGAACTGATGACGATCCGCTTCACCGCGCGTACCGTCGAACGCCTGTGCGACACGCTGCGTGCGCAAGTGGATGAAGTGCGCCAGGTCGAACGTCAGATCCTGCACACCGTCGTCGACAAGTGCGGCATGCCGCGTTCGGAATTCATCGCGCGCTTCCCGGGCAGCGAGACGGATCTCGACTGGTCCGAGAAGATCACGGCCGAAGGCCATTCGTACAGCGCGGTCCTGTCGCGTAACATCCCGGCGATCCGCGAACAGCAGCAGCGCCTGCTCGACCTGCAGGCGCGTGTCGTGCTGCCGCTGAAGGACCTGAAGGAAACCAACCGCCAGATGGCGGCCGGCGAACTGAAGGCACGCCAGGCGAAGCGCGAAATGACCGAGGCCAACCTGCGTCTCGTGATCTCGATCGCGAAGAAGTACACGAACCGCGGCCTGCAGTTCCTCGACCTGATCCAGGAAGGCAACATCGGCCTGATGAAGGCGGTGGACAAGTTCGAATACCGTCGTGGCTACAAGTTCTCGACCTACGCGACGTGGTGGATCCGTCAGGCCATCACGCGTTCGATCGCGGACCAGGCGCGCACGATCCGTATTCCGGTTCACATGATCGAGACGATCAACAAGATGAACCGCATCTCGCGGCAGATCCTGCAGGAAACCGGTCTCGAGCCGGATCCGGCAACGCTCGCCGAGAAGATGGAGATGCCGGAAGACAAGATCCGCAAGATCATGAAGATCGCGAAGGAGCCGATCTCGATGGAAACGCCGATCGGTGACGACGACGATTCCCATCTTGGCGACTTCATCGAGGACAACAACACGGTCGCGCCGGCGGATGCCGCGCTGCATGCCAGCATGCGCGACGTCGTGAAGGACGTGCTCGATTCGCTGACGCCGCGTGAAGCGAAGGTGCTGCGGATGCGTTTCGGTATCGAGATGAGCACCGACCACACGCTCGAGGAAGTCGGCAAGCAGTTCGACGTCACGCGCGAGCGGATCCGTCAGATCGAGGCCAAGGCGCTGCGCAAGCTGCGTCACCCGAGCCGTTCCGACAAGCTGAAGTCGTTCCTCGAAGGGAACTGATTTCCAGCGTCTGTCCTGCGAACGCCGCCGGTATCTGCATGATGCCGGTGGCGTTTGTCCCCTTTGTTGTTACAATGCCGGCCCGGCTGCGTTGCCGGGGCGGCGTGTAGCACGCGTCGTATCTCAACAGGGCTTGTAGCTCAGCGGTTAGAGCAGTCGACTCATAATCGATTGGTCGCGGGTTCGAACCCCGCCGGGCCCACCAGATTTCATGCCGCGCCACGCTGTGTCGTGGTGTGCCGTTAAGCATAAGTTGTCCGCCTGGACACGTTATGCCTTATTTCGCGATCGGCCACGTTTTCCTTGATCGGGAATCGGCTGTATATTCCAAGGTTTGGTTCGCGGTGGCAATCGACCGCGATTCGACGCGAAAAAGCCGACCCACCGGGTCGGCTTTTTCGTTTCTGATATACCGCGGCATGCCCAGTTAAGTCCGGGCGCCTCCTAGCCCCTCTGACGTCTATCTATGGCGCCTCGGATGCTCACGGGGCATCCGGGTTGAACGACTGCGCCGGCGACTGATCGACCGGCACGCAGCACTTGCTCAACGATGGCCGTCTGCGCGCGTTGGTTTTCGGAGGGCGGTGGCCTGGCTGACCCCGAAAAATTGGACGCCGTCCAACACTTTCGGGGCTCGCATTCTTCGCCAACACATCGATTGACTGCAAACGGAGAAACGGCTTACCCGACGATCTCCCGTGCCTCGGCAGCTTCGGTATCTGCAATCGGGCGCTCGAGCTGATGGGTCACCAGCGTGGTGAATACACGCATCTTCATCCGAACGAACACGTCAATCTCGCACAAAGCACGAACGACGTTTATCCAACGGCACTGCGCATCGCGACATTCTTTGCCATCGAACATCTGCTCGAAGCAATGACGCGACTGCATGCGGCGTTCGATGAAAAGGCATTGGAGTTTGCTGGGCTGTTGAAGCTGGGGCGTACACAACTTCAGGATGCTGTTCCGATGACATTGGGACAAGAGTTTTCGACCTATGCGGTCATGCTCGAAGAGGATATGGCGCGGCTGCGTGAAGCGTCGGCATTGATTCGTGAAATTAACCTCGGGGCCACCGCTATTGGAACGGGGATCACCGCGCATCCGGAATACGCGCAAAAGGCGCTCGAGGCGCTGAGCCGGATTACGGGTATTGAACTGAGCACGGCCCCGAATCTCATCGAAGCTACGCAGGACTGTGGCGCGTTCGTTCAGATTTCCGGTGTTCTAAAGCGTATCGCCGTGAAACTCTCAAAGACCTGCAATGACCTGCGGTTACTTTCAAGCGGGCCGCGTGCCGGCTTTGGGGAAATCAATCTGCCACCCATGCAGGCTGGCTCTTCCATCATGCCCGGCAAGGTCAATCCGGTTATCCCGGAGGTTGTCAACCAGGTGGCGTTCGAGGTTTTTGGAAACGACATTACTGTGACTTTTGCCGCCGAAGGTGGCCAACTCCAGCTCAATGCCTTTGAGCCGATCATCGCAAGCGCACTCTTTCGCAGCTTCAAGCATCTGACTGCGGCGTGCATCACGCTCGCTGAAAAATGCGTGAAGGGCATTACAGCGAATGGAGAGCACTTACGCGAGACGATGGAGCGGTCCCTCGCACTCGCCACGGCATTGAACCCATACATTGGCTACAAAAACGCGACGGCCGTTGCGGCGGAAGCCCATGCGCACGGAAAAACTATCAGGGAAGTGGTGCTTCGTCGTCAACTGATGACAGAAGCGCAACTCGACGAGGCACTGCGTCCGGAGGCTCTTGTTCAGCCGCGCATTTACGGAAACTTGGTCGGTCTGATTGCCTCCGCGGGAACGGGTGATGAGCCGGACGTCGTGGCGCAGTAAGGCCATCGAGCACGCCAAAACAAGTATCGGAGTTTGTATGTCGATTTTACGCACGGAGCTCGGGCTCACCACGACTGTCGCGAAGGCACTCATTGAAGCAGGTTGTGTTCAGTTTCGCGTCGACGAGCCATTTCGCTTGCCGTCAGGGTGGACCAGTCCGGTCTATATGGATTGCCGGCGCCTCATCTCGTTTCCAAAGCTCCGGCGCGACTTGGTGAACGAAAGCTTGCAACTTCTGCGCGAGCGCAATTGTTTGGAAGGTATCGATGTCGTTGTCGGCGCGGAGTCGAGTGGTATAGCACTGGCCGCATGGATTGCGGACTCCCTGCAGTTGCCGCTGCAGTACGTGCGCAAGAAGGCCAAAGGTCTTGGCCCATCGACGCAAATCGAAGGGGTGGTTGAAACCGGCGACCGCGTACTGCTGGTTGACGACCTGATGGCTGCGGGAGAGTCGAAGCGCGAGTTCTGCCGTGCGCTCAACGAAGTCGGTGCAAAGATAAAAGACATCTTCGTCATTTTTGACTATGGCGTGTTCCCGACGGCAGAAGTGCTGGAGCGTTGGGGTGTGACCGTCCATTCGTTGGCTACCTGGCAAGATGTGCTGGTCGCTGCAAGACGTGAGGGTCTTGTCGACAGACGCTCACTGAACGAACTTGAAGCGTATCTCAAGGACCCGGTCTCCTGGTCTCACGCGCATGGTGGAATCGTCTGGACCCGACGTTAAGCCTGCCGGCAAAACACGCAGGCAAGGAAGTTTCAACTTACATCATTTTGTGGGGCAATGCCCTGTGCTGACCCTTGGCACGGAGCGTTCTGCCACGCCCGGACAAAGCGTTTCCAACCTGAAATTACTCGAAGGCCATGGACGATCAACTCAAGCAAAG